>DASVFK010000385.1:0-21507 GCA_036380095.1 Candidatus Angelobacter sp.
CTGGGCGCCCAGGGCAGGTAGAGCCGGCCCACGCCGGCGGTCCATCTGGATTTCGGATTCAGATAAGTAAATCCGATGGTGTAGGTGCGGTTGATCAGATCAAACACGCTTTGCGGCTGCGTTGCCGAAGTGGAGGTAAAGGTGTTCAGCCGTCCGCGCCAGTATCCGTTCAGGTTCCAGTAAGTGCCCCCAATGCGCGAGAGATCGGCGCGCACCACCGCGCCAAGCTGGATGCTCTGGCTGGCGCTGGTCCCCGTGTTGTTGATGAAGGTGGAGTCCAGGCCGATCCGTCCGCGTCCACGGTTGATTTCCGTGGGCGGCGGCTTGGGAATCGCCTCTCTCACTTCCTCGTCCAGAGGATCGCCCTGCGAGAATGCCACCACCTGCGGATACTTGCGCGTGGGCCCCATCGCCTGGGTTTGCGCCATCTTGTCCACGTCGCTTTGCTGCAGGAGAGCGAGGTCGCCGCGTTGAATGTCCGCGGTCTTGCTGCGGATCTCGCACACCGCGGAGGTGTTGGAAACGGAAACCACGGCAATTTCAGCGATCACCGCATCGGATTTCTTAACCGTCAGCCCCATGCCTTCCGTCAGGCCCGCGTTTTTGCCGGCATCGATGTAGACCGCGTCTTCCGCGACATATTTGACGTTGAAAGCTGTCTTGCTGGGTCCCGAGGGAAGGGAAGCAGATGGCGTGCGGGCCGGCGGAATGTTCGCCGCCATGAGCACGGGTTCGGCTGCCTTCTTTTCACTCGGTGCGGCTGAGATGGCCGGCGCCGGCTTTTCCGCAGGCGTGGCCGGTACAGGCTCATTCTTTGCGGAAGCTTGCGGCGGAGTTTGGCGCGCGACCGTGGTCGTGGCACTAGCCGGCGGTGCGTTACTCGCCACTGCTGTGGTGGGCGCGCTGGCCGGCTTCGGTTCTGGAGCAGGCGGAGCAGCCTTGACCGTCTGCGCTGCCGTAGCCGGCGTTGCGCCGGTTTCCAGCTTCTTCTTTTCCGCCTCCGGAGATTTTGCCGGAGTTGCAGGAGGCGCAGTGTTGTTAGCGGTGGTTACAACCGGCGGTTGCGCAGGCGCCGGGACCGGGTTGTTAGCTTTCGCGGCTGTTGTTGGCGCCGGAGCAGAGGCGGGCGGCGGCGAAGGAACAGAAGTTGGCGCGGGCCTGTTTGCGGCAACCGCAGCCTCGGCTGCGGCCTTGCGTTTGAGCCGCGCTGCCTCGGCCACGGACATGGGCGTGCTGGTCACAGTGATGGCCGGGGTAGCGGTGGTTGCGGGAGTTGGCGCCGGAGCTGTGGCCGGGACTGTGCTCACGGTTGCCTGCGTTCGTGCCGCTTCGCCGCGATTGATGCGCGCCGCGTCTGCTATCGTCATCGGCGCGTTCGTCGTCTTTGCTAGTGCCGGTGCCGGGGCCGGTGGCGGGGGCGGATTCGCCGGGGTGTTTTCGCTGCCGAGCTTGGCCATGGCAGGCCCAAGCACGCTGGTCCGTTCCGGCTGATTCACACCCTGCGAGCCGAGAGCTGCCATCGGGGAAAGAGCGTCATGCTCTTCCGGTGCGAGCGTGGCAATATCACCGCGCTGGATGGGTGAGCTGTTGCCACGGACCCGGCACATCGCGGATGAACCGGAAACAGAGACAACAGTGAGTTTGGCAACGATCACCGTGCCTTTGAACTGGTGGTCACTGCCCGCTCCGACCGCGCGGGCTCGCCGAATCACCAGCGTCATCCCTTCACGCAAGCCGGCGCTCTTGCCTCCGGCAAGGTAGACGGTGCCTACCTCGGCGTAGGTGACTTTGAATTCAGCCGGCTTGGCGGCATCCGCTGGCGGCGCCGCAAATAATGGCGCCGCACAAAAAAGCAAAAAAGCAAAAACTGAAAACCGCATCTACTACCCTGCTCTGCCATTGCGATGGCATGAATAACAGCTCGTGCCGTTGTAAACGTAGTTGCGCACGCCGCTATGGTGCGAATCCGTCGTCGCCTTGTCGTGGGCGTGGCAGGAAATGCATGTGAACACCGCGTAGTTGGCCGCGTTAGTGTGGCAATCGGCGCAGGTGGTCCACTTGCCGTTGTGCGTCCCGGAGTAAATGGGGAACCAGGTGTGGTTGAACGTTGCGCCGGTCCACGCCGTTGTGTTGTGGCAGGTCTGGCACGTGGTGGGGAAGGCCGCGGCCACGTGGTTGGGATTGGCCACGGTCTGATACTGCGACTTATGGCAGGAGAAGCAGTCTGTGGGCGTGCTCGCGTATTGCCCGTTGATGTGGCAGCTGGAGCAGGCGACCTTGATGTGCGCGCCGGTCAGCGGGAAAACCGTCTTGCTGTGATCAAACGACGAGGGCACCCACGCCGCCGTGTTGTGGCACACCTGGCAGTCCGTGGGGAAGCCGCTGGTGGTGTGGTTCGGGGTCGTCGTCTTTTGGAAATTTGTCAGATGGCAGGAGACGCATGTGGTGCTCAGCGTGGCGAACTGCCCGCTGGCATGGCAATTGCTGCAAGTCAGCGCAACGTGAGCTCCCGTCAGCGGGAAAGCCGTCTTGGAATGATCAAAGGTTGCGCCCGCCCAGCTCGCCGTGCTGTGGCACACCGAGCAATCCGTGGGGAAGCCCGCGGAAACGTGGTTCGGGTTCGTGGTGGTCTTGAATTGCTGGTTGTGGCAGGAGTTGCAGTCCGTGGGCGTGGCGGCGAAGTTTCCGCCGGTGTGGCACTGGGTGCAGGCCACGCTCACATGCGCTCCCGTTAGCGGGAACTTGGTGTTGTTGTGATTGAACGTGGAAGTCAGCCATGACGTGGTGTTGTGGCACTGCTCGCAGGTTTGCGGGAAGCCGCTGGTCACGTGGCTCGGGTTCGTGGTCGCCTGGAACGTGGCCAGGTGGCAGGCGGAGCACGTCATGGGTGTTCCTACGTAGTTGCCATTCACGTGGCACTGCATGCATCCCACACTCACATGCGCTCCGGTGAGGGGGAACCGAGTCTTCGAATGGTCAAACTGTCCGTTGCCCCAGTTGGTGGTGTTATGGCACTGCACGCAAGTCTGCGGAATGCCGGCGGTAGCGTGGTTGGGATTTGTGGTCTGCTGGAAGGCCGTAAGGTGGCAGCCCACGCACTGCATCGGGGCCGCCGCATAGCTTCCACTGGTGTGGCACTGCGTGCACTGCAGGCCCACGTGCGATCCGGTGAGCGCGAACTTGGTCTGCGTGTTGTGGTCGAACTTTACTCCCAGCCACTGCGTTGTGCTGTGGCAGACGGAGCACTCCTGCGAGAATCCCGCGGACACATGGTTTGGATTGGTTGTCCGGTTGAAGTCCTGGATGTGGCAGCTTGCGCAGGCGGACCGGGTGCCGGCGAAGTTGTTGCCGGTATGGCATGAAGCGCAGTCCAGCTTGGCGTGAGCGCCGGTAAGGGCAAATCCAGTGAATTTTGCGTGGTCAAACTGCGCGCTCATCCAGCTATCCATGTTGTGGCAGAGCTGGCATTCCGCGGGGAACCCGGCCGTGGTGTGGTTCGGGTTGCTGGTCCTGGCGAAGACGCCGGAATGGCAACTGCTGCAGGCCGTGGATAGGCCCACAAACTGGCCGTTGGCCGCGCCCTTGTGGCAGGAGTCGCACGCAAGTGTGGCGTGCGCGCCGATCAAGGGGAAGCGGTTCTGATGCTGCTTGATGTCGCTAATTGAGACCTGCCAGCCTTTCACGGAGTGGCAGGTTTCGCACTTCGCGCCCATCTGCCCGCGATGTATGTCCGCGTGGCACTCCGCGCATTTGTGTCCCACGTCCGTGAAGACCGCTTTCACGTGGCATTGGGTGCACGCTACGGAAGCATGCATGCCGCGCAAGGGATAGGACGTCTTGTTGTGGTCGAAGTCCGGGACCGCGCGAATCGGTTTCCAGCTCAGGCTGGTGTGGCACGTCTGGCAGGAAACACTCAGCGCCCCGTGTGGGCTGCGCGTCGAGCCGCGTTCCTGCGTAGGTTGTCCGCCAAGGATCAGCGGCGCCAGCAAGGTAAACATCAATACATACATCTGTTTCCACCTGCATTCGCTCCGTCGACGAAGGACGGCGGGAATCAGAACCTAAGAAGCGGCGTCGCTTATAACAATCTGGGCTGTCTTACATGCTTGTCCATGATAAGCAGCCGCTTCCTCTGCCATCAAGAACTGTTAAGCATTGAGCCATTACTTCCGGACACGCGCACATGTCCACCAAGACAATGCGCGGATTCCGGTTTATAGGCCAGTCACCTTAGCCCCATGGCACGCCGCGCACTCCTTCGGAGTAGGCCGATAGAACAAGACCTGTTTGCCCTCCACTGTCACGATCTGCTTGTGACAAGCCGTGCAACGCACCTGCATGTGCGCGCCTTTCAAGGAGAAAACGGTTTTCTCGTGATCAAACGTTGAAGGCTTCCACTTCACTACGCGATGACATTGCTCGCAGCCAGGTGCTGCGCCATTCCGCGCAAATTGTTTTCCATGCGGATCTTCATGGCAGTTCTCACAAACCTTGGGAGCAGCCTTGAATGACACATTGCGCAAGCTGGTCTCGAGGTTCGGCGGTTTGTGGCACGCAATGCAGGCCGCCGCCTTGTGCGCTCCCGCCAGCGGGAAGGCCGTGCGGTCGTGGTCAAACTTTGTCAGGTCTTTCCATTCGTCCACGCTATGGCAAGTCTCGCAGCCGGCGCGTTTCTTGGACATCTGTTCTCTGAATTGTCCGCGATGAACGTCCTCATGGCAGGTGGTGCAGGCGAGATCGGCAAAGTGATAAGGCGCGGGCAAGCTCGCGTCTTTGCGCTTGGAGGTGTGGCAATCGGCGCAAGCCACCGCCGCATGCGCTCCGGTCAGAACGAACTTGGTTTGCTTGTGCCGCGCCAGGGTGAAGGTGGAAGGCGAAAAGCCTTTCACGGTGTGGCAGCTTTCGCAGCGGTTCAGCAGTGGCGCGGCAGCGAACTGGCCGCCATGCGCGTCCTTGTGGCAGTCGGTGCATTGCGCGAACTTGATCTTGTAGCGAGTGGCCGCGCCTGCGGGAATGTGGCATTTGGCGCATTCCACCTTGGCGTGTTTGGCCTCGAGCGGATATGCACTGGCCGCGTGGTCCTGCACGGTGAACTTGGCCGGTTTCCAGCCTTCAACCACGTGGCAGGCTTCGCACTTGCCGCCGTCCTTGCGCTTCAGAAATTGTCCGCCGTGCGGATCAGGCTTGTGGCAGTCAGAGCATAGCGCAAACGGAATCTTGGCCTTGAAGTCGCCGCTGCGATGGCACTTGGCGCAATCCACACCCTGGTGTTTCCCCAGCAAGGGGAAGTTGGTCTTGCTGTGGTCGAACTGCGAACTCAAACCCGCGGTGGAGAGCTGCTTCCATCCATTGGTGACGTGGCACGACGAGCAGTCTTTCTTGAAAGCTCCATGATGGGGATCATTGTGGCAGTTGGCGCACGAGCCAAAGTTCAACCCCGTGTACTTCGGCGGCAAACCAGGTCCCATGGGAACGTGGCACTTGGCGCACGCCACTTCAGCGTGTTTGCCCGTGAGAGGATAGCGCGTTTTCCCGTGGTCGAAGCGCGAGACGTCCTTCCAATTCGTGGTGTTGTGGCAGCTCTGGCAATTCTTGCCGAGCTGGCCCTGGTGAAAGTCCTTATGGCAGGAGAGGCACGTGGAGGAAAGACCGAGAAAGCTCCTGTTCAGGTCCTTCTGCTTGATCAACGTGCGAAACTCCGTCTGGATGTTGGCCGCGACGTGGCATTGCTTGCAGGTGATCACTGCGTGTTTGCCTTCCAAGGCGTAGCCGGTCTTGCCGTGATCGAATTTTTCCTGGGAGGGCTCCCAACGAATGAGCTGGAAGTTCTCTCCGTTGTGTTCAGAGTGGCAACGCACGCAGTCGCGATTGGGGTTCTCCATCTTCACCACGGTGGCGTGAAAGCCCTTCTTGTCCGTGAGGCGTTTGTTAATCTCGGTGTGGCATTCCAGGCATTTCAGCACGCCGCCCGTGCCCAGCTTATGGCAACTGGTGCACTGCGTAACTCCGGAGAGCGACTGGTGGGCCTTGGATAATGGGCCGGGAGAGATCTGAGCATGCAGCTCGCTTTTGCCGCACGCGACAAAGCAGAGCAGCGCAAAAGCTGCAAGAAAAACTCCTGTTGGCCAACATCTCGCCAAGTACTGCTCCTCTGCTGTGTGTAAATTTGTCTTGGGTTTTACGTGCGTTGAGGGTCGTCCGGCTTCTTCATCTGCCGGCGCAGCAGCGCTTCCAGCCCGCGCTTGGCCGTTTCGTAGTCCTGTTGTGAAATCTTGCCTTCCAGGCGTTCGGTTTCCAGCTGAAACAGTTCGTCCTTGATGGCATCGAGAACGTTGCTGCCCGGGGAGCGGCCCGCGGGCGACGCACGCGAGAACATGGCGGGCGCGGCATTGCTCGGCGAATCGCTGCTCGTGGCGGATTGTGCGCGTGTTGCTGCTGAGCGGCGCAGCAGCCAGCCCGCGCCCCCCACCAGGACCAGCGCCATGGCGGCGATGATGTACCAGCGCGCGCTGCTCAGCGGGTCGGGAGCGTCAGTGGGGGCGCCCAGTCCGCCGCCCGGACCTGGCTGGGGGGCGCTCGACGCGGAATTTGCTTCCTGGCCGCCGCTTGGCGCAGTGCCTTCTCCTGCGACGGAAACCTTCATCTGTTTGCCGGCAGGAAGACTCTTGGCCACAAAGACGTTCATCCCACCCTCTTCAGCGGCGGGGCGGAAGGTTTCATCAGCGGAGGTGAAGCGCATGCCTTTGGGCAGCATGATTCCGAACTCCGCCAGCGGCAAGTCTGTAGCAAACGTGAAATCGCGTGCGCCTTTGTACGGCAGCTTATAAGTGATCTGGAGTTGCGTTCTTCCCGGCCGAATGGGGTAGTTGAAGGCATACACGTTCTTCGTGCCGGAAGGCTTGACCGTGGTGTTGGTGGGCATTCCGCTGGGGCCCGCCGCCATTCCTTCTTCGACCTGGGCGCCCTCGGGAACGGGGACTTGCAGCGTCTGCTCGCCCATCCTGGTGCGCGGAGGCTGCGACTCATTGCGCAGGATATACATCTCCGAGATCTCGATGCCTTGTGAGCCGGCGTTCAGGACGCGAACCACGCGCCCTTCACCAATGATATTTTCTACCTGCTTGGCCGAGTCATACACCGTCACGTCCACGGATGTGGCGCCCGGCGGCGCGCTGGCGTGGTAGTTCACGCCCTGGTGGACCACGCGGACCAGGTGCGGCGCATCCCCTGCTGGGACGGAAACGGTGAACCGCCCCTGCGCGTCCGTGTTGCCGTGGCCCACTTCCTCCATGCCCCCGGCAAGCGACATCACCACGACTTCATCGCCGGCGGCAGGTTTTTTTGTGGTGGCGTTGGTGACCGTGCCTTTGAACTCTGCCGCGAACATGCCGGCGGAAAGCCACGCGATCGACGCCAGTACCCCAATTCGATTCCAAACTCGCAATACTGATCTCCGTAAGACGGAGTGGCTGCTCTGGATCTGATAGTTTGCTTTTGACTTTCTTGTAAAGCATTCGCGCCCGAGGGTAAAGCGAAAACTGCGCAATCCTGCCTCAGATTGAACTTGAATCGTGCTTACCACGGCAATTTCCACGCTGGAGGCTGTACTTCCGCGCATTGGAAACTGTCCAGACGGCCAAACGCCGGCCATGGCCTTTCGATATTCAGAGTAGCGGCTCAGAGTACATGGGCTGTGATGGCCGAACCTTGCGGGTGAAACTTTTTGCATTGCTTAGTTCCAAGAGCCTAGGTGTTCACCAGAGGCTACTTAGGGCAGCATCTCAGGCCGGAGCAGGCATCGCACCAAATGCGGGACGGCAGTTTTGTTGCCGGCGAAAACTTGTCATGAGCGAGTTGGTGTTGCACCCAGAACCTGGAGCTTATCGGCCTGCTGCTTTCGCACTCGCTACCCTGTCCTCACAAGCTTTCATCCTCAAGTCTCAAAAGTTTCCGTTCTCATTTCACGAAGTTGCACGAGGCCTATCATGCTAAGGAACAAAATCCCTATTTTGGTGTGCTCCCTGGCGCTTGCTTTGCTCGTTCGCCCGGCATACGTCCGCGCCGGCCTGCAGCCGCAGGACAAGAAGACGAACGCCGGCAAGCAGACCGGCAAGCAAAAAGGTTCCGCGGACACCACGTCCAAGCAACTCGCCGAAGCCGCAAGTAAGGCCGATCCCTCACAGTTCGTGGGATCGGAAACCTGTGCCACTTGCCACGAGGAGTTGGAAAAAAGCTTTGACGCGGGGCCTCATTGGAAGACCCTGCAGGACCAGCGCCGTGGCGTGGCCTGGCAGGGCTGCGAGGCCTGTCACGGTCCGGGCAAAGAGCACGCTGAATCCGGCGATCCCACCAAGATCATCCGCTTCACCGGTCTCTCGCAAGATGAGGCGTCGCGCCGTTGCTTGCGCTGCCACGAGTACGGGCAGGACCATGCGAACTTTCTCCGCTCGGCGCACCTTACCAACAACGTCGGCTGCACTTCCTGCCATTCCATTCACCATGCTGTGGTCGAGAAGCAGTTGCTGGTCCGGGCACAGCCCTTGCTCTGCTATTCGTGCCACCTCGACGTAAAACCTGCCTTCTCCATGCCGTACCACCACAAGGTCAATGAAGGGCTGCTGGCTTGCACCAACTGCCACAATCCGCACGGCGGGTTCATCACCCGGCAACTGCGCTCTACGGCGGGACAGGACCTGCTGTGCTTCAACTGCCACACGGACAAGGCCGGTCCCTTCGGCTTTGAGCATGCGCCGGCCAAGACAGAGGGCTGCATTGCCTGCCATCTGCCCCATGGCTCACCGAACCCGCGCCTGCTGCGCCGCTCCCAGGTCAACCTGCTCTGCCTGGAATGCCACACGCTCACGGTCGACCAGCTAGCGCCGGCCATTCCAACTTTCCACAACCAGGCACAGAAGTATCAGGCGTGCACCATGTGCCACGTCGCCATTCACGGCTCCAACACAGACCACTTTTTCTTCAAGCCGTAAAGCGAAGAGGGACAGGAAATGAAATCGGGAAAAAGAAATCGCACACTGATGCAGTCAATTCTTTCGGGAATGTTCGTACTGGTTTTGGTTTGTGCCGCGCCGGCGCAGGAACCGGCGGCGCCACAGGTGAAAGCGGATGTGGACCAGCAAAACGGAACACAGACACAAGCAAACCCGCAAAGCGATGCGCAGGCTTCCGTCACGTCGCAGAGCGGCGCACAAACTCCGGCCAAACAGACGAGTTCCACCAAAGCCCAAGCTGCAACCCAGCCAACTGAGCAAGGCCCCAAGAACCCGCTGCTGGCGGGGCAGACGCCGGCGGAACAGAAAATCACCAACGGCTACGCCCTGGATTCTGCGCGCAAGTCGGGCGACAACCCGCAGTACATCACCATGATTCCGGAGCAAGGCGAGATGTGGAATGGCTACCTGGTCAAGCAGATCGCCGAACTGGGCGGGCGGATCTCGTGGTTCGGCGGTAATGAAGGCGTGTGGGACTCGCTGGTGAACCTCGGCTCCGGCCCCCGGCTGCTGGAGTACACGCTCGACATGCACCAGACAACGCACAGCGGCTTGTTCTTTGACGAACTTACGTTCAGCAATTTCGGCTATGGCGGCGACCCCCTGGGGGCCAGCCATTTCCGCATGACCAGAGGAACCATCTACAGCTTCTTCGCCAATTTCCGCCGCGACCAGAACATCTTCGACTACAACCTGCTCGCCAACCCGCTGAATCCGACGACATCGGTCCCATTTGTTCCCATCCTCAATTCACCGCACGAGTTCCTGCTGTCGCGGAACATGTCTGACGTGAGTCTGAGGCTGTTTAGTCTCGCGCCCATCCGCATCACGGCGGAGTGGTCGAACGTGACGAACCAGGGGACGGTTTTCTCCACCATCCATCAGGGAACGGAAGCACTGCTTAACCAGCAGACCTTGTATGGCTCAAACACCTATCATGCCGGCGTCTCGCTGCGTTACATACCCAAAACCAGCATCGACTATGACCAGTACTATACGTATTTCAAAGGCGACAACGGTTCGTTCCTGAACTCGCTGCCCTTCGTGCTGCCCGGGGGCGCGCCAGTTGACCTGGGCATCAGCTTCAACACGGGGGCCAACCAGCCGTGCGCCGTGCCTCTTCCCGCCGGTTTCAATAATCCGGTGAACCCGGTTTGCAACGGTTTCTTGCAACAGAATTTTCAAAACCGCACCCGCGTTTCCTATCCCACGGAGCAGGTCAGCTTCCAGAGCAGCTATTTCAGAAACGTAGATTTTTCCGGACGGTTCAATTATTCGAGCGCAGACGCCAACCTGCCTTCGTATAACGAGATTTTCCGCGGGTTCGATAGCCGCGTGCGCCGCGTGCTGGAGCAGCAAACCGGCTCCGCCAACGCCACCCGCAACACCAAGACCGGCGATTTCGGCATCACCTGGCGGTTCGCCAACAAGTGGCGCCTGCTGGACACATTCCGCTACAACAATTTCGCCATCCCCACAGGATGGGCCTTCCAGACCAACACCGGTTTCGGAACCAGCCTGGGCGCCACGCCTACGCCCAGCGCACATGCCCCCGGGTCCGGCCCCGACGCAAAGCTGGACTTCTTCAATCAATTCATCCGCCAAGAGATCTTCTTGAATACCGTTGAGCTGGACTATGCTTTCAAAAGAAATTTGAACGGTTACATCGGGTTCCGTTATGGCAACCGGCAGATCACTTTCGACGACGCCGATACCGCGGTGGAGACGTTCCTTTCGCCGCTGCCCAACCGCGGCGACTGTGCCGGAGAGCCGGTGGTAGGAGGCGTCTGCACGGTTACCCTCAGCGACAGCGGAGAGGAGTTCATTCCCATCAAGGAATATTCCGGGCTGCTCGGGATTTCTTATGTTCACAGCCCGCGCTTCCGCGCCAGCTTTGACGGCGAGTGGTACTACGCGGACAACACCTTCACTCGCATTGCTCCTCGCCACTTCCAGCTTTACCGCATCCGCTTCACCGGCAAGCCCAAGGATTGGGTGACCTACGGCGGGGCCATCTGGATCCGCAACAACAGCAACAACACCGCGGACATCGGCAACACCGGACATAACCGCAATTACTCCTTCAGCGCGGTCTTGGCGCCCCCCACGGCAAGCTGGGGCCTGGACCTCAATTACGCGTACAACAACATCTTTTCGCAGACCAACATCTGCTTTGTGGCCACGCCTGTGCCGGCCACGGCCCTCAGTTGCGGAGCACCGTTCCAACTGGCACCTTCGGTTTACAAAGAGAGCATCAACTACGGCGGCGCCTCGGTCTATCTGAAGCCGTTCCGCAAAATGACTCTCTCCGCGGGATATACCATAACCAGCGCCGTCGGCAGCACGCTGATCCTGAACCCCAACTCGCCCACCGGCCCGCTCAGCTTTAACTACACGCTGCCCATGGCCATGGTGAACTTCGACATCACGAAAAAGCTGAGTTACAAAACCGGCTGGAATTATTACGACTACAACGAGAAATCCGACCCGGGCCCAACCCTGCCGCGGGATTTCCACGGCAACGTATTCACGCTGTCACTGCGCTACTCCATGTAGCGTCCCCACGCACCGACGCACCGGCAAGCCTCAACGACTTGAGGCTTGCCTTCGCTCGCGTGTTTCGCGATGTACGCAAAGGTTTGCACACTCTGCCCGAATCCCTGCATGACTAATCAGGTTCTTGTGATTTTCATCCGTGCAAGCTCGGACTCCGTTGTAAGCTAGTTGAAATTTCTTCGAGAATCAGGGGCGGGATGGCAGTGACAGGGAAAACATTCTTCCGAACGTTCTTGGGCGCTTTGCTTTTGACTCTTACGGCTTGGTTGCTCTCAGGTTGCGCTCAGGGTAGTGGCGCTACGCGCAGTGTCGGTGGAACACCTACTCCCACGCCCACGGGCACGCCGACACCCACACCGGTTCCATCCCCCACGCCCACGCCTACGCCGACGGGCAACCTGATTTTTGGTGAGGAGTTTAACGGGACCACGCTGGACCTGACCAAATGGACGCCAATGAACCGCTGCGGCGACATCAACAACCAGGCCGAACTGGAGAGGTATACGCCGGCACAATGCACGGTGAGCGGCGGGACGCTCCATCTCGCCGCCCAGCCCAACGGCGGCGTGCAGTGCCATGACTTCAACCTGGATGGCACTACCCGTCACACCTTCAACACGAGCTACGACTCGTGCATGATCCAAACCAGTACCTTCAGCTTTCAGTTTGGCACGCTGGAGTTCCGCGTGCTTTCCACCAATCCGGGTCCGGGAACGTGGCCCGGATCGCTGTGGCTGGAAGGCGCCAATTGCCAGGCAGCGAACATCAAGACGGCGGACAACCAGGCTTCCAATGGAGGTCTGGGAACTTGCAACTGGCCCACGGTGGGAAGCGAAGAGATTGATATCTGCGAGATCAAGTCTTCTGATGCGCAGCCCAATACCCAGACCTGGCAAAACGCATATTCTTCTCTCGGCGTGCCGTCGGTGGAGTCTTCGAGCCAGGCGTCCTGGAGCAATCCTGCCGTCAATTGGCACGTTTGCAAGATCGTCTGGAACACGGATTCCGTCACCTGGTTCATTGACGGAGTGCAGACCCGCCAGATCCTGAAGAAGAACGGTGAGCCCGTACCGCAGGGCCCATTGTTTCTCTTGATTAATGTGGCCATCGGCGGGCAGGGAAGCAGTCCTCCCAACGCGGCCAACTTCCCGCAGACGATGCAGATCGATTATGTAAGGATCACGCAACCTTGAGGCCGCGAACCCGGGGGTAAATCACTTGACCCAGCCTTGGCATTGAGTGGGGACTTTCGGCTCTTCCAGCCTGGCCTTCTTCTCAGAGGGCAAGTCAGTAAATATTGCGTTGACCCTTATCTCGTCAACGCAATTGTCGTTACAGTGACCATGATTCGCCATGCCAGAGCCTACCGTATATGAACCGCCAGCACTGAGTCTCACGGAGCCGCCATCCTGGCCGCACGACCACGCGTGGCTGCACCCCGGCCTGGTGTCCTTTGGGTTGAACCACTTAACGCAATAACTTGCCGTCACGGGACGAGAGCATCCGTTGCTGAAGCTTGCCATCTGCCGGGAAGGGGTAATGCGAATGCAAGAGTTGGCATCATTCACCGCTTGGGGCGTGCTGGGGGACGTTTCACGGCTCGTTGTTCCGGAGTCAGGTAGCGGCGAGGGTTCTGGGGGGTAGTATCCTCCTTGCGATGGCGTGGAGTCCTGTGGCGGAGGGTCGGAACGTGGGCTAGAACCACCTGTGCCCGCGGGCATTTGGCCATTTGCAGCAGCAAGGGCCTCTACAAATGTTGCAAGAAGACTCTGTCCACCTTTCATATCCCAGCGGGCATCGCCGTCTTTGTAAACAATCTCCGTGTAATAGCCATTCTCGTCGCGCGCCAGCCTCGCCACTGCTTTCGGCAGTTTGGAACAGTTAGCGGTTGATGAAACAAGTTCCGCCACGCTCCCCGGTCCCATGGAAAAGGACTGCTTTTGTTCACCAAGGCTCAGTTGCACATGTTCGAGTGACGATTGTGAAGCGTTGAGTTGAAACTGTACTTGCGGGTGGCCATTGAGGCAGCGGCTACGGAACCGGTAAGCGCTATCGCCAGCCTTTTTCTTGCCATGGAACGATGCTGCAACCCAAGGGGTCCACTCTCCTTCGTGAAGAGCCATCTGGGCTGAGGCGGATTTTTCAGGTTGCTGGCGACGATGTTCCTCAGCCTTGTCAGCGCGCGGACGGTTCGAGGGCCCGGCCTGGATTGAGTTCATCTTTTGCAGCACGCGGCTGAGCCGCACTTCGTCTTCCGCTGATCCGTCCGATAACTGCCGCGCTTTTCGGTATGCGGCTGCCGCTTCGGCATAGTCGGCCTGGCTATGCGTTGCGTCGGCCCGCTGTTCCAAAAGGGAGGCGAATGTGGAGTAGAAAAACGCCGATCCCTCCCGCAAGGCGAGCGATTCACGCAAAGCGCGGATTGCATCGTCACGCCCTCCTTTCGTGCTGGCATACACGCCCGCTAGGGTCAGCAATACATTTGCGCGAGCCTGGGGTTCTCCGGGGCGAATGATAGCAAGCGCATCCTGAGCTGCATTGATAGCAGCGCCGTGCCCATCTTTCGTGTTTGCGAGTACGGATGCCAGCGCATCCCGGTACACCCATTGCTCTGGACTCAGCTGAACTGCCTTTTGTGCTTCAGCCAGGGCTTCCTTGCCATAGTCCCTTTGACGCGACTGAGCGGCCAGAGCAGTTGCCAGAGCATGATGCGCCTCAGCGTCATTGGGGGCAAGTGCAACCGCTTGCCTCGCCTGCTGCAATGCGCGTGATGGATCCCGCGAAAGGAAGTGCGCGGAGAAGGCGGTCAGTAGAGCTGCATTTCCTGGCGAGAGGCGGGCCGCGGCTTCGTACTCTTCTTCGGCTTCTTTGGAGAGGTCCTGGAGATCAAAAGCGAGGGCCAAATCCAAATGAAGTCCAGCCTCACCAGGGTTGAGCGTGATTTCTTTGCGTAGCAAGTCCGCTGCCAGTTCAGCTTCTTTCTTGCTCTCCAGCTTCCCCGTCATGAGGCATTGAGCGATCCTCAAGTGAGCGCGAGGAGCAACGCCGCCTTCCAGCGCCTGCCGGAAAATTGGTACGGCACTATCACAGTAGCCATGCCGGAATTGTTGCTCGCCATCGGCCAGCAACCTGGCCGTATCGGTTGCGGAAATCCGTGGGGGAGGGACGGCTTGATTCGAAGCCGGCCGCTTGCCTGCATCAGGCAGGCCCTGTTGGATGGTCTTCTTGGCCTCTGTGCCGTCTCTGCCATGTGAGATGTCAAGGGATATGACGTCGCGTGAGGACCGTCCGCCAGGGGCGTGAGCCTTGAGATCCTTTACGTGAATGGCCAAAAGATACTTGCCGCGAGCAAGTGTGATCTCCTGCAGGCTGGATTTGATTGCTACAGGCTGGTTCTTACGTGCCGCTATGGGAACAGCAAACTGGAAGTCGGTTACGGGGTCGCCTTTTTCGGTGACGACTTGACCGCTGACGAGGGCAAGCCGGTCTCCAGAATCGGAAGGACAGAATGTATGGCTCTGCAGGCGAATTTCCAGGCGAACCTTAACGCCTTGTTCGGATGGCTCGAGTGCAAGAGTTCGAACCGCGAATTTTGGAGTGCCGTTGCAACCACGTGAAGTCTGGCCTTTCGCGCTAACCACCATGCCCGCCAGCGACAGCGCACAAATGAATCGTGAAAATGTATGCATTGTTGACTCCAACGCCTTTTCAAAAGAGCGTGCTCGCTTTTACAAAACTCCAGGAAATCGGCCTTTTTGAGTGCCGTTGAGCGATGTTTACGGCCGCGTCTTGCCCGGCTTCAGCACATTTGCTACGGACATCATCTATTTATGCTCGGCTTGTTTTGCTTGCTGATAAGTCTTGGCGGTTAACTCCAGTAAGCTCTGAGTGCTTTGAGGACTCCATAAGTCTCCAAACTTGTCGTACAGTTGCCACATCTGTGAGAGCGCCTGCTGTTTGTCATGCAGGGAATAGCGGCCGCTGTCGTCATTCAAGATGAAAATGTTGTCCCTGCCGATTTCTGTTGAATGGAAGAAAACTCCTGCGGCAGCTCCAGCACTGGAAGCAGCTTCCGCGGCGGCAGGGAAGTACCTCTCAACCACTGCCTTTGCTCCATACTTGGACACATCGGACAAGAACTGTGCGGTAATCTCGCTGTTTGCTTCGCCCTTCTTGTAGTCGGTATCCGCAGTTGCGCGCTTCTTGGCCAGGTTCGCGTATTCAACAAAACTGGCAAGTTTGGATACGATCGCGGCATTGGCATCAACAGCCTCGTCATGGGCTGCGTGGGCCAAGGCCTCGACACTGCCTTCCATGACTTTTTTGCCGACATCGACCGCCTGCTCAGTGTCCTGCGATGCTTCGGCATGCTCGGAGACGCTACCATGTGTTTCGTGTGAGTCGGAGGAATGTGCTTCAGTTGCTTTCTCAGAGGCGTGACCGCCGGTTTTGGCCGCCCCTTTTTTATCCGACTCGGCCATCGCTTTCATGAGGCTTTGTGTAATCATTTGGCCGGTTGAGGGGGTGGTGTTGGAGGCATCTCTTCGTCCACCGTTGTCCGGTCCGATCTGCGCTCCTCTCGAGGATTGTGCCGTTGTGGCCCTTTCTCGTGCTTGTTGCTGGGCCTGTTCAAGGTGATGCGCTGCTTCCTGCTGAAGCCGGGCCCGCTCCTCTGCCATCTTTTTCCGTTCGAGGTAACTCCTGACCTTCTGATTGCACTCGTTATACGTCCTGTCGCGTTCAGTTTGCGAACATTTGTACTCCTCCGAAAGCGGCAGGCATTGTGCATGGGCCTCAAACACCGGGCCGCATTGCGTCTGTTTCGGCCAGCATCCCTGGCAATGAACCCGGATATAGCAATTGCTCGGCGAGGCGGACGAATCGCACATCCTTTGCACCTGATCCCCACATGCCTGGTGCTGGCGTGCAAGCGCTGCAATCCGCAGTCTCCATCCCTCCCATAGACGATTGCATTCTTCGTACGAGGTAGGAACTGGAGGACTCGCTGGACGATAAGGCCCCTGTCCCAGCGCCATAGGTACGCAAACCACGGCAAAGATCAATGGCAAGAGACAGTTACCAGATCGTCGAATACAAGCCATAAAGATCACCTGGGGCACCTTCGTAGCAAGGCATCCTAACAACAGATCTTCATTAATAAACGGTAAACGCGGCTGAAGCCCTTTTGGCAAAAACAAGATTGCGCGGAACACGAACGTGACCTGGGCTCAACGATTAGGACACTCTGAGCACTTCGACAAATGTGGGCGAAATGCCACTCGCTTTTGGGTTCCTAGGCAAGCTGGACGCCCTGGTTCCGGGCCAGGCCGATGGGTCATGAAATGCTCGGTGGCCCGGCGGCAGAACTAACCAACGGGCAAGAGGGGCTTGCGCGCGAGCTACTCTTCGGCGCCGCCGGCGCGGTGTCGTGCTGGAAAATTACCGCGCGTTGGGCAAAGGAGAAGTGACCTCTTCAATTCCGCGTGTTTTTTTGGCGCCGGTCCCCCAGAGCAGGTTCTGGCAGATCTTAGATATGGCGCTTGAACTTGGCGCGTCTGAGCCTGCGAGCCGACAGCATGATGAAGAAGAACGCAACAAGCGGCAGTAATTTGGACCAGCGCGAATCGGCAAAAACAAGGAATTTCGGCATGAACCAGGCCACGAATGAAAGCACCAGCGAGAAGGCCGCTGCAGTAATCAACGCGCCGGACAACATCGAAAATGGCCGCTGATGCTTCTCCTGGTCGGTCACACCCATAGTCTACTCCTGCCTGAAACACAAAATAGGGGGCGGCGCATCGCGCCACCCCCTCTCTACCTTTACTTCTAGTTCTTGGGAATGTACGGCCGCATCATCTCGTTGTCCTCGTGGTCGAGGATGTGGCAATGCACCACATACCCTGGCCCCGTGGTCGGATCGAACGGGAAGTAGTTCGTTCCCGCAACGGTGCTGCCCGCGGGATTGGCCTGCGGCGTGAACCGCACCACCACGCGAGTCACCTGCCCGGGGAACATCTTGAAGACGTCCTTCCAGCCGGCTTCTTCGGGCAGCGGAGGCTTCGTGCCGTCTTGCAGGAACGGAGTTACGTCGGGATTGCCGCCCACCGCTCCAGCTGCGTTGGGAGTGTTGTAGGGGTTCGGCGGGCCAAATCCCGGGGAGAACAAGCCGCCCGGGAACAAGGCGTCATAGGTCTGGCGGTACTGTGTTGTGTTGAACGCCTGCCGGTTCATGAGCTGGAACTGGATCAGGTGAATATGGATGGGATGCGCGTCCGCCGTGGTGTTGATGATCTCCCACAGCTCGGTGGACCCCACTTGCGGGAGCTCCGTCACAAAGTTGCCGTTGACGGGAGTGGAGCCGGGAATCGGGGTGTTGGTGCCTTCTTCCAGGCCGTCCCACTTGCTGTTGTTGACCAGCACTTCCACCGGGCCGCCGGCGCCCTCCACTTCCACCAGAACCAGTTGCCGCTTGACGTTGGGAACCACACCGGCGCCGAGCGTGCCAGTTACAGGATTGACCAGCCGCACCATGGGCGTGCGCAGCGGAGCGCCGGTTGCCGGGTTGTAGCTTGTGTCTGTGCCTTGCAGCGGCGAGACCACACGGAATTGCATCACCTCGCCAAAGGTTTGCGGATCAGGTGACATGCCGTTGGGGAAGGGCGCTTTGGCGCTGTTGACCAGGGTCAGAGTCTGTCCCTGGAATCCGGCAAAGTCGATGATCACGTCATAGCGCTCGGAGGGCGCCATGAGCAGTCTGGGCGCCATGCCGTTGGGAACGTTGGGATCGTTGAGTTTGACTGGCGTGTCAAGCAGCCCGCCGTCTGTGCCGATGACAAAGAACGCCGGACCGGCTTTCTTGGTGTCACGGTTCTCCAAGCGCAACTCGTAGAAGCGCGCGTTGGAACCATCCAGGAAGCGGAAGCGATAGCGCCGCGGTTCAACGTTGAAGAATGGCCACGACTTGCCGTTCACGGTGATGACATCGCCAAAGAACTCCGGAATCCAGAAGGGATGGATGTCCGGATTCGGCGGTGTGCCGTTCAGACCGGAGCCGGAGCCATCGGGGAAGTACATCTGTCCGTTGACGTCGAACTGCCGGTCCTGGATGAAGATCTCAGTCTCATACGGGCCGGCGGGCAGGCCGATGGGATTGTTGGCCAGGCCGGTGTCGCGATCGTCGCGGAGCAGATAGAACGCCGCCAGGCCGCTATAAACGTTCAGGCGTGTCATGCCCAGAGCGTGATCGTGGAACCACAGCGTGGTGGCTTCCTGCTTGTTGGGATATTGATAAACGGTCGCGTTCGGGGCTGCCTTGCTGAAAGTGCGGTAGCCGTTCCCGTGCAGTCCGTTGGAGGTGAACCAGGCTTGGGGATTGCCATCGAAATCAGAGGGTACCTCAGCGCCGTGAAGGTGGGTCACCAGCGGGATGGGGCCGGTGTAAGGTGGTGGCGGGAAGGGCAACGTGTCCATCTGGTTCAGCGGATCGGCCCAATGGACGCTTTGGTCCACAGTGAGGAATTGCTGCAGGAAAGGCGAGACCAGGTTGTTCTTGTAAGTGATGGTGGTAGCAGTGCCTTTCTTTGCTTCCACTGTAAGTCCGGGATAGCTTGGTCCTTTATTGTTCAGGTTGTAACCCCAAACGGTGGTTTTGGGAAAGCCTGCGGGCAGGATCTGCTGCTGGAACTCCTGCATTGCCGCCGTGATGCTGGTAGCGGTGACGCGCTTACCGGCGAAGGTGGGCAGAGGATCCACATAGCGTGGGACGTTTCTTCCCAGCAGAGGTATCTGCGGGGTGGTGACAGAAGCATAGGCGGGGAGCGTCCACTTGAATGGCAAAGCGGCTCCTGCGCCGGCGAGTGCTGCGAACTTCAGAAAATCTCTACGTCTAGACATGAGGATTGATCTCCTTGCTTATTCCTTCATCCTTATAAGGGCTCAAGATATTGGTCAGCCTTGCCCCGGCCAGCGGACAGGGCAGTGTTTTGGAACAGAACGAATGACGCAAAAATAGGGGGTTCAAAAGAAATTTCCGGCCTTAACACTCAGGCCGAAAGCCTCGTTAGGGGCGATACGAGGACTCTTGCAAACTTAAATTGCAAGCTGGAACAGTTCGGTGATTTGGGTCACTTGGGACTGTGACTAGAGCTGGTTTGGAGTTGCGTATGCACTTGCCGCTTGTGATTTTCAGAGTTGCGATTGGTAGTTTTGCCGGCAGGTAGTAACAAGCTGTGTGGGGACAGACAGTCCTTGCCCTTGGTTATTTGCGTTGCCCCCTGCGGGGCAGCCATTCCCTGCGGGTCTCTCACTTAGCCCTTGGGTTTTCCCGCTAGAGCAGACACCAGGAGCACCGCTCCCGCCACAATGCAAACGATCGGGACCAGGCTGACACGAACACTGAGCAACTCCCAGATACCTGCCAAGACAAAAAGCGTCCCAACGACAACCCAGAAGGTATCAAGCTGCATTGCCATGTATCTCCTCGCCATTTGCACGCCGAGGATGATGATGCCAACACCGAGAATGCCTACTCCCCAACCGAGGTTCACGAGTAACGCAATCCCTATCCATACAAAAAACAGACCCCATCCCAGCGCTTCCAGTTTCTGCGTTGTGACTCGTCCGTCTCCAAGCGTTGCGACAACATGGTTTGCCATTTTAATTTTCTCCTTGGGGAACGATCCCTGAAGCCACATTAGACGGCAGGCTGCTCTGGTTATGTGATCACGATCACGAGAGGTCAACACCACGCTTTTTCCATTGCCTCAAAGGGAGACGGGTGGCAGGAAGCGCCCCGTCAAATTCTTGCGGCAGAGCTGCATCGCCCTGATTTTCAAAAAGAATTGTGAATTGTTGGATCGTGAGAACGCTGGGGCCAAAAAAGTATTCTCTATTGTGTGGCGTGTACGGCTGCCCTGACGGCGTTTTGCACAAAGTAGCGGCGCTGGAACCAGAAAGCAACGTTCACCAACGCGATCATGACCGGAACTTCCACGAGTGGGCCGATCACTGCCGCGAATGCCACGCCTGAATTCATTCCGAACACGGCGACGGCAACCGCAATGGCGAGCTCAAAATTATTACTGGCTGCCGTGAAAGAGAGAGTGGTGGTCTTGCTGTAGTCGGCGCCGACCCGCTTGCCCATCCAAAAGCTGACCAGAAACATCACCACGAAATAAACCAGCAAGGGTGCGGCAATGCGGAGGACGTCGAATGGCAAGTGCACAATCAGGTTACCTTTGAGGCTGAACATCACCACGATGGTGAACAGCAGGGCAATGAGCGTAATGGGGCTGATGAAAGGTATGAACCGGCCCGAATACCAGTCGCGTCCCTTTGCTTTGAGCAGCGCCGTGCGTGTGATCATGCCCGCCAGAAACGGGATTCCGAGGTAGATAAAAACGCTCTGGGCGATTTGCCCGATGGTTACCTCGACCACGCTGCCTTTCAGTCCGATGAGAGGCGGAAGCAAGGTGATAAAAAACCACGAATACACGCTGTAGAAAAGCACTTGAAACACGCTGTTGAACGCGACCAGCCCCGCAGCGTATTCAGCATCTCCCCGGGCCAGCTCATTCCAGACGATGACCATGGCGATGCATCGCGCCAATCCAATCAGGATCAGTCCGGTCATGTATTCCGGAAAGCCGCGCAAAAACGTCACGGCCAGGGCGAACATGAGGACTGGACCGATGAGCCAGTTCTGAACCAGCGATAAACCAAGAATTCTACGGTTGCGGAAAACCTCGCCCAGCCGCTCATACTGAACTTTGGCGAGAGGCGGATACATCATCAGAATCAGCCCCAGTGCAATCGGGATGTTCGTAGTACCTGTCTGGAACCGGCCGATCAAGCCGGTGGCTCCCGGCACGAAACGACCAAGCCCGACTCCCAGGGCCATCGCCAGGAAAATCCAAAGCGTGAGATACCTGTCGAGGAATCCCAG
>DASVFK010000386.1:0-10886 GCA_036380095.1 Candidatus Angelobacter sp.
CGGCTGCGATCAGGGCGCCGCATTGCAGTTGCTGCAAGTGCAACCGGAAGGCAAGAAACCGATCTCCGCCCGCGAGTTCTTGAGCGGCTACCGGCTGGCCGCAGGCGAACGGCTGGGTTGAGCCGTGCCCGCTTCTCCCGCACGCGTGGCCGCTTTCAAGGTTTTGCTGCGCGTGGAGCGCGAAGCCGCCTACGCGGATGAACTGCTCCATTCCGTGCTGCTTGACCAGCTCTCACCTGCCGATCGCGGCCTCGCCACCGAAATCGTCATGGGAGTTCTGCGCTGGCGCTCGGCGCTGGACGTGATGTTTGCCGGCCTCATCCCCGGTCAGTTGCGCAAGCTCGACCTTGAGGTTCTCACCGCTCTGCGCATGGGCGCCTATCAAATGGCCTTTTTGAGCCGCGTCCCCGCACATGCCGTGGTCAATGAAACCGTTGAACTGGTGAAGCAGGCGAAGAAGCGATCTGCGGCGGGACTGGTCAACGCTGTCATGCGCAAGTTGCAGCCGAACCGCGCTGCAGTGCCTTCGCCGCCCGCTGCAGATGCAAACCAACTGGCCGCTTCTTACTCCCATCCTGAGTGGCTGGTTGACCGCTGGGTCGCCTATTTCGGTTTTGATCGTGCGCTCCAGATCTGCCAATACGATCAGCAGGTCCCGGCCACCGCAATCCGGCTCAGCAGCGCGGACGATGAAGCTGAACTGCGCAAGGAAGGCTTCCAGCTTGCTCCCGGTGCGCTGATGAAGAACGCCCGCCGCGTAGTCGCCGGCGACATGACGGCTTCAGCCCTTCTGCGCAGCGGACGCATCGCCATCCAGGATGAAGGTTCGCAGCTTGTGGCTGCGCTGGTGGGTGAAGGCCGCCGCATTCTCGATTGCTGCGCCGCGCCCGGGGGCAAAACCGCGGCCCTGGCAACACGCCTTCCTGATGCCGAAATCATTGCCGCGGACTTGCATCCGCATCGCGCGCGCCTGCTGCGGCAAATGGCGCCGCAAGCCAACGTGCAGGTGATCGCCGCCGACGCATTGCATCTTCCTTTGACCGCGCATTTTGACCGCGTGCTGGCCGACGTGCCTTGCTCCGGCACCGGCACGCTCGCGCGCAACCCGGAAATCAAATGGCGGCTCACTCCGGACGACCTGCAAGATCTGCAATCACGCCAGATCGCCATTCTCTCCGCCGCCATGGATCGCGTCGCGACCGGCGGCAGGCTGGTGTATTCCACATGCTCGCTCGAGCCCGAAGAAAACGAACAGGTTGTTGCCGCTTGTTTGCGATCGCATGCCGGGTTCGAGCTGATACCGGCAAAGGACGAGCTATTACGATTGCGCGCCGCCGGCGAACTTGTTTGGCCGGACATAGAGACGTTGGTTCACGGCAACTTCCTGCGAACCATTCCGGGTGTGCATCCCTGTGATGGGTTCTTTGCGGCGGTGTTGCAGAAGCAGTAGACACCCACCACGGAGACACGGAGACACGGAGAAAAAACAAGGATATAGTTCGAGGCAAGAAAACACTTTCGCTTTCTCACTTTGCTTGCTAGAGATAAGAATTTAGAAGAAAAATGGATTGGGAGACATGACCAAAGACTTCGGCAGGGACTAGCCCAACCTCCTTTTTTCTCCGTGCCTCCGTGGTAGATTTCGTTCTAACGCTTCACCTCAAAATACACCGTCGCTCCCGCCGCCACTCTTTGTCCCGGCTGAGGATATTGCTTCACGACAATCGCGCGCGCATCCGCCGTGTCTTTGCCGGACTTCGCCGCGGCAGGCGCGGTCACTGCGGGCTTCTTTCCTGTAGTCAGCCCTGCCTGCTCAACCGCAGCTCTCACTTCGGCCAGCGTCTTGCCGATAAAACTGGGCATCACGTAGCGCTGTTCGTTGTCCACCGCCGCAAGCACCAGGCCGATCCGCGGTGACGCCACGTCACTTGCATCAGGACGCGGGCTTTGCGCCACCACGGTTTGTGGAGCTGCTCCCGGCAGATGCACCGTCGCCACCGATCCAATCTCCAGGCCGCGCCGCCCCAGATTGATTCCCGCCGCGTGCCGGCTCTGGCCCACCAGGTTGGGGACGGCGGCGCGCTGCGGTCCCAGACTCTCCGCCACCGCCACTTTCCATCCCCGCCGTACGCTCGAGTTCGCCGCCGGATACTGCGAGATGATGCGCCCCACCGGGACTTCTGCACTATAAAAACGGTTTTCCACCGTCAGCGCCAGACCTTCCGAGTTCGCCATGCGTTCAGCTTCGGGAAACGTAAGCCCGGAAAGCCTGGGCACGCGCACCTGCCGGCCGTGGATGGCAAAGCGCATGGAGAGCAACGCCGAAGCAAGAAACACCAGCAGCAACACCAGTCCGAGCATCAGGTACTGGAACAGTTTGCGCACGGCTCAGTGCGCCTCCGCGTCGCCGGGATGTTTGGGCGGCGATGCGGCCGCTCGCTTTACCGTGGACTTCTTGCTTTCTTCCGGCAGGGGAAGAAAGATTTCGTTCTTTGCCAGGGGATCGGCGATCGCCGCGCGCATAAAGTCCATCCAGATGGGCAGCGCTGCGGCCGCTCCGGTTTCGTTCTCGCCCAGCGGACGCTTCTCGTCATAACCCATCCACACGCCGCAGGTGATGCCCGGCGAGAAGCCGATGAACCATGCGTCCGTGTAATTGTTCGTGGTTCCGGTCTTTCCCGCCACCGGATGGTTCAACCTGCGCGCCGCTGCTGCCGTGCCGTGCTGCACCACGCCGCGCAGCAGTGACACCATGGTGCGCGCCGTGCGCGCGCTGATCACGTCACGCGCGTCGGGAAAAATCTCTTCCAGCACATGACCTTCATAGTCGGTCACCTTGCGGATGGAGCGCGGCTCAATGCGGATGCCGTCATTGGGAAATACCGTGAAGGCCGATGTCTGCTCATAGAGCGTCAGGTCGGCCGCGCCCAGCGCCACCGGCAGGTACGGCGGAATCTGCGAAGTCACGCCGAACTTGCGCGCGTACTCCGCCACCGTGTTCATGCCTACCTTTTGCGCCAGTTTTACCGCCGGAATGTTGCGCGAGTCCGCCAGCGCTCGCCGCAAGGTGATGTTGCCTTCAAAGCGATGGTCGAAGTTATGCGGCGCATACTGCGTGCCTGCGCTGTTGAAGGTGGTGGGCTCGTCCACGATCATATCGTCCGGTTCGGCGCCCTGGTCCACTGCCGCCGTGTAGACGAACGGTTTGAATGCTGATCCTGTCTGCCGCTGCGCCTGGATTGCCCGGTTGAATTTGGATTCGTCAAAATCGCGGCCGCCCACCATCGCCTTGATGTCGCCGGTGGCGTTGTCAATCGCCAGCAGCGCGCCCTGAACGCCCGAATCCTGTTCCAGGGAGACGCGCACGCTGCCGTCGTTGTTCGCGGCCAGGACCTTCACGAAGACTATGTCGCCCCTGGAGATGATCTTGCGCGGCAGCCTCTGGCCCGTCCATTTGATCTCCGTTGGGCCGATCATTGCGCTCGAGCTGCCCAGCTTGATCTTGGCGAACTGCAGCCCCACATCCACCACCACGCCGTGCACGTAGCTGCCCGCGACGAGTGGCTGGTCCCAATCGGGATGCTGGTATTTCTCCAGCGTCTCGCCCGATTTCAGCACGTTCTTCAGACCGCCCTTCCAGCCGTGGCGGCGCTCGTACGCCGCCAGCCCGTCCATCACCGCCTGCGTGGCCGCGCGCTGCAAGTTTAGGTCGAGCGATGTGTACACCCGCAGTCCGCCTTCATGCACCTGGTCAGAACCGAATTTCTTCTCCAGGTAGCGCCGCACTTCTTCCACAAAATAGGGCGCGGGAGAATTCTCCTGCTGCATGTTCAGCCGCAAAGCCATGGCCTTGGTCCGCCCGGCTTCTTCCGCCGTGATCCTGCCGTCTTCCAGCATGTTGTTGATCACCAGGTTGCGCCGCCGCAGCGCCCGCTCCGGATAGTTGATGGGCGAATACGTCACCGGCGCCTTGGGCAGGCCGGCCAGCAGCGCTGCTTCTTCCAGCTTCAGGTCGCGAGCGCGCTTGTGGAAGTAATACTGTGCGCCCGCCTCAAAGCCATAGACGCCGTGTCCCAGGAAGATCTGGTTGGCGTAGAGCGTAAAGATCTGTTCCTTGGTGAAGTGCCGCTCGATCTGCATCGCCAGCATGGCTTCCTGGATCTTGCGGCTGAAGTGCCTCTCCGGCGACAAGAAGAGGTTGCGCGAAAGCTGCATGGTCAGCGTGGAAGCGCCTTGCGCCCGTGACCCCGAAGTCACGTCGCGGTAGGTGGCTCCCGCCACGCGCCAGAAGTTGATGCCCCAGTGCCGTTCAAAGTCCTTGTCTTCCGTGGAAAGGATGGCGTCGCGCAGCACCTTGGGAAAATCGTCGTAGGCGGCAATCACCCGCTTCTGCAGCGCGAAGTGCCCGATCACCTGCCCGTTGCTGTCATAGAGTTCGGTGATGGTGCTGGGCCGGTAGCGTTCCAGCTCGCTGATCTGCGGCAGGTCAGTGGAATAGACGATCAGCAATCCCGCCAGCGACCCCAGCAGCGCCGCGGCCGTCACCAGCAGCCCGAACACAACCCTCCCCACCAGCGTCTTGCCCGCAAAGGTGAATACCGGAAGGTTGGAATACAGAAACTTCATGGCCGCGTCCCCGGGGTCCCCGTCGTGCCCTGTTTTGCGCGATGGGGCGAGAGTAGGCCAGAATAGCACGGAAGGCCCACCCGAACCCCCTGGGATGTTGCCTTAGCGTGGTTCCGGCCTTCAGGCTGCGGCCGGCCGCACCTCACTTGATTGCTTCCCGCTTGGCAAGCTTGCGCTTGCGTTTACGCAATGCTTGCTGCCACTCGCCGTGCCATGGCCACAATCGTAAGCGTCGGGTTCACGGCCAGCGCACCCGGGACGATCGAGCCATCGGCCACATACAGCCCGTCATTTACCGTTGTTCCTCCGGTTGTCGTGTTGTAGACCTGCCCCTTCGCGTTCACTACGCCGTCTGTCGAGCTGGCGCCGATCGGGCAGCCGCCGAGCGGATGCGTGACTACAAGTTTTCGTGACACGAACGGCTGTAATCCGTCCCACATGGGAAATGCGTGGAAGGTTCCCCCCATGGCCGTGGCCAGTCCCCGCAGGATATCTTCTGCTTTTTTGAATGTGGGATGCTGTGCGATAGGCTGGCTGAAAGTCAGACGCAGATTGTCGTTATGCAGATCAAATTTGCCGGTGGCATCATCTTTGCCCATGCAATTGAACCAGCTTGTCCCCATCAGCATTTCGCTCTCCGTCTCCATGTTGTTGGGATCGCTATAGTCGGGCAGTTGTCCCTGGTCCCACAGGAGCCCCAGCAGGTCCATCAGATTGGCCTGTTGGCCTTCCTTGATCATGTTGAGCGTCCGCTCCACCAGCGAGGCAAACATCGCCGGAATGCCTGCGTCCTCCACGTTCACCAGCAGCTTGCCGTTGCGGAACGTGACGTGCGAAGTATTGATCGGGCCGCGCGTGGCGTAGATGGGATACGCCAGCTTCTCGCGGTCCACTGTGATGAATCCTGAAAAGTCTCCGTTGGTGGAGAATTTGCTTCCCAGCTTGTCGCTGAGCTTGAGCTTGCCCTGGTTTTTCTCGCGCGAGCGCAGCAGGATTTCCGAGGTCCCCAGAGAGCCTGCCGCCAGCACCACGGTCTTCGCTGTGGGATGAAACTCGCCTCCGCCCTCTTCCATTCCCTGGTAATGGACGGTATAGCCTCCGCCGGTTATAGGTTCAATGAACTTCACTTTGGCCAGCGAACGCACCAGGACCTTGTCCTGGGCAGCCAACGGCAGCATCTTGACCAATGTCTTGTTCAGCGTATGGCGGGCTCCGGGGAGGCACCCCAGGAAACATCGGCCCTGGCGTTCGCAATAGTTGTGATTGGAGGCCAGCTTTGTGGGATCGGTGGGATTGGCTTCGTTCACCTGCAGTGCGAGCGGTTTCCACGGCTCCGCGATGTCGGCTTTCAGATTGGCCGGAAGGGCCGCGCTGGCTGAGGCATCGCGCAGAAACCGCGAACGCCCCAGCAGCCGTGGATCGCTGCTATTCACGCCGGCCAGTTCCGCGTCCGTCATGGCTGCCGGATATTTCGTAACGATGGGGACGGGCTTGCCGCGGTTCGGCGTCATCCAATTGTTGACAGCGTCTTTGTAATCAGCCGGCGTCAGTTTGGCTGCTGCCGGCCAATCGTCCATCACCGGATAAGTCCCCGTTCCTGTGTCCTGAAACGGCTCAAGTGTCACGTTCGAATAAATCAGCGAGCCCCCGCCAACCCCGATCGCCGTGAGTATGTCCGCTTCCTTGAACGTGTTGTAGCGGTAGAGCGGTACCGGGCGTTTCCGTCCCGTGAAGAAGTCTGCCACGCCGCCGGCGAAATCCTGCAGATCTCCCAGAACACCGGTCGCCTGGACCACCGCAAGCATGTCGGTCAGTCCGCGGCGATGGTCCGGCCGCGGCCAGTACTGGACAGTCTGCAGCTTCACGTACGGATTCATGGGGTTTTCCGCGCTCAGTTCCGTCGTGGACCACCAGACGCCGCGCTCCAGGATAAAAACTCTTTTGCCCTTGGCCGCCTGGTCCAGCGCAACAACAGTCGCCCCAAAACCGGACCCGATGATGATCACGTCAAAATCAAACGCCATCGCTTCCTCCTTGGTTGGCCCGCAACATTGGTTATCCCGCCGCCGTTCTGGTTTTCACCACCTTGTAATACGTAAAATCCGCGGTTGCGCCTTTGGCCAGCGTCGCCGCAAGCTTGAGGTGGTCAGTCTTGCCTGGGTCGAGCAATTCGCCAAAGTGGATCAGCACACCCTCCACATCCTGCAGTGGGTTTCCCAGATCGATGTCCAGGTCGGAATAGTAGGTGCGCGTTGTGTCTCCCCCAGGCGGCACCGCAACCACGGCCTGCATGGAAGGCTTTCCTTCCTGGCGGAAACTCAACAAATGAAACAGTTGAGCGTCCGGTTCCCACGCGGCAATGCTCTGCAGCAGGTCAGCGTGGACTGACGCTTTGGGCGCACCCTCCAGATAGAACGGCTTGCTGTCGTCCGCCGCCAGCGCTTGCAAGTTGGCCAGGAAGCTGGCGTTCACACGGGCGTATACCCGGTCCACATCGGCGAAAAAAATGCTGGAAACATCCGTGATGAGCGGCGTCTTCGGCTGCGGTCCTTTCGCCGCCCGCAGCTTGGCCAGCAGGTTCATCAGGCAGGCTTTGCGCCGCGGTCTGGGGCCGGCGCTGTCGAGCCATGCGGTGGCAGTCAGGCCGTCAAGAACGGTGCCCGGATCTTCCACCACCCGCTTGATCTCAGGGTCAAACTCCTCCACCGGCGTGGTCAGCACAAACCGTCTCGGATCATCCACGAATTTGAGCGTTACGTTGGCCGCGCCATTGTCGGGCACGTCGACGTCCACCGGCTGCTCTTGCTCCTGTAGATCTGAAATAGAAACTCTCAGTTCGTAGCCGCCTGCGGGCAGCGCCAGTGGATCCACTCCCTGGCAGACGATCTCATTGCCTTCCAGGTTTATGTTGAGGTGGAATTCCTGCGGGTCCCAGTCGTGGATCTGCCGCACGCGGCGCATGCGATATTCCGTAATCGGGTTCCCGGATTGGAAAAGCAGGCTAAGACCGCGCGGCGTGGCGCTGGTTTCGCCAGCGAGCACAAGTCCCGCTTCTGAAAAGTCGTTGACTTGAGCAACCGTGCCGTTCACTTGCAGTTTTATGCGGATTTGCTCTTGCACTTGCCCCGTCCGTCTTGCTGCTTACTTCGGGAAAACGAATTATACGCCAAGCACAGTTCCGAAAAACAACAACTCATGATTTGTCCTGGCTACGAGCGATAAGACCGATCCCCTGGAGGTTGCAAATCCTTTCACGTCGTTCTAGATTTGAACCCCCGCCACACGCCCCGATGACCGCCTCGCCCAGTTCGTCCCTGGCTTCTCCCCGAGCTCCACTCGCCGTCGCTGCCTTCGCCTTCGCCTGCGGCATCTGGCTGGCTGGTCATCTCGAGCGCTCACCGCAACTCTGGTGCATCGCCACCGGGATGCTTGCCCTTTGCACGATCGTCGCTGCCTGCAAAGCCCGGCCACAGATTGCACAGGCCGCTGCCGTCCTCGCTCTGGTTTGCGCCGGAGCTTTCGCTTCCGTCTCTACGCCGCAACCGCGCCTGGCGCTGCCGCCCGTCGAGTTTGTTAGTGAAGCCACCGTCGAGATCACCGGTCACGTCATCAATGACGGCTCGCCGCTTGCCGGCGGCTCGCGCCAGCGCTTTGACCTGGAGACGGAGAGCATCCAGCTTGAGGAGCACGTATTCAAAGAACCGATCGGCGTCCGCGCCACGCTGTTCGTCGAACCTGGGTCTGACGCGAATCCAGAACCATCTTCCACTGAAGAGTCTTCGGCGCAATTTCCGCAACTCGCTTATGGCGACCGCGTGCGCTTCACCGCGCACTTGCGCCTGCCACGCAACTTCCGCAACCCCGGCGCCTTCGACTACGAAGGTTATCTGCACGGCCTCGGCATCAGCGCCCTGGCATCGGTACAACCCAAGAACCTGGCAGTGCTGCCGGGCAACTCAGGCTCGCGCCTGGGTTTCTGGCGCAGCCGGGTGCGTCGCAGCATCCTCGACCGCATCACCGGGCCTAAATCGCTCTGGAACGCCGATGACGCTCCCATCTTCGCCGCCATGATCATCGGCGAGGACGGCCTGCTGCTGCGCGACGTGCGCGAAGAATTTCAGCAAACCGGCATGTATCACCTGCTCGTGGTCTCCGGCATGAATGTGGCGCTGCTTGCCTTCGCCGTTTTCTGGATCGCACGGCGTCTGCACGCCCCTGACTGGGCCGCCTCGCTGGTCACCGTCGTCGCGGCGGTCTTTTATGCCGAAGTCGCCGGCATGGGCGTGCCCATCCAGCGCGCCGTGCTCATGTTCTCCCTTTACCTGCTTGCCCGCCTGCTCTATCGCGAACGCGCTGCCCTGAACGCCACCGGCTTTGCCGCGCTGGTGGTCCTGGTGGTTTCGCCGCACGCGCTCTTTGAGGCCGGCTTTCAACTGACTTTTCTTGCTCTGCTGGCCATCTCCGGCATCAGCCTGCCTCTTCTCAAGCGCACCTCATCTCCTTACCGCGCGGCGCTCGAACATTTTGATTCCACCAGCTACGATCTCACGCTCCCGCCGCGGCTCGCCCAGCTTCGCCTCGACCTTCGTCTTCTCTGCGGACGCCTCTCGCGCTTCCTCGGCGTCCGCCTTGCGCGATGGCTGGTCCTGGGCGCTGCTGCCGCCGTGCTCGCGCTTTACGAGCTTGTTGTGGTCTCCACCATTACTCAGGCGGCCCTGGTCTTGCCCATGCGCGTATGGTTCCATCGCGCGGCGGTCTTCGGTATGCCCGCCAATGTCTTGGTGCTGCCGCTCTCCGGAGTGATGCTGAATGCCGGCGTTGCCGCTATCGCCCTGAGTTACGTCTCAACTTCATTCGCGCACGCCGCCGCCTTTATCGCCGCCGGGGCCCTGCACTGGACCCTGCGCTGCCTGGGCTGGCTTGCGCATCTTCGGGCTTCCGAGTGGCGCGTGCCTGATCCAATTCTGGCGGTCTCGCTGCTGGCTGTAATCACAGTCTTAGTTGCGCTGGTCGCCGTTAGGAAACAACGCTGGCTGGCCGCTTCCGGCGTCGCGCTTTTGTTTCTCGCTGCCGGATGCGCCGCATTCTGGCCTGGCGCGCCGCAAACTCAAGCCGGCAAGCTCGAAATCACGGCCATCGACGTGGGCCAGGGCGATTCGCTGCTTCTGGTCTCTCCTACGGGCCGCGCCATGCTGGTGGATGCCGGCGGCGCGACCGGCCGCGTGCGCAGCGACTTTGATTACGGGGAAGACGTGGTCTCACCCTATCTGTGGTCGCGCGGCCTGGATCGCCTCGATGTCGTCCTGCTCACCCACGCGCACGGCGACCACATCGGCGGGCTCGCGCGCGTGGTGCGCAACTTTCATCCCCACGAACTCTGGGTCGGCATCAATCCGCAAACCGACGCGCTCGATCAGCTCTCCCGGGCCGCCGCAGAAACCCACGTACTCATTCGCCGCCACACAGAGGGCGAAGAGTTTGACTGGGCGGGAACGCACATCCGAATTCTCTCGCCTCCGCCGGACTGGCAGACCAAGCCCAAGCCCAAGAACGACGATTCACTCGCCTTTGTGATCTCTTACGGCCAGACCAGCGCGTTGCTTGCCGGCGACCTGGAAAAAACGATGGAGCGATACATCTCCTGGCGGACACCGCACGTGGATCTGCTCAAGGTGGCGCATCACGGCAGCAATACCTCCACCACGCCGGAGCTGCTCCGCGCCGCGCAACCCCGCTTCGCAGTGATCTCCGCCGGTTATCGCAACCCGTTCAAGCATCCCCGGATTGAAGTGTTGGAGCGCTTGCAGGGCGCGGGTGTCCGCACCTTCCGCACAGACATGCTGGGCGCAATCACCTTTTTACTGGATGGAAAGAATGTGGAGGCCAAGACGGGCTTGCTGCGCTAGTCACGCTATTCCGGCGCCGGTGGCTCGTCTTCGCCGGGAACTTCATCGTCCTCTTCGATCTCAGGCGCGTTCTTGTACTCTTCAATCACGCGGCGGGCTTCCTCCGCCTGCGCCGGATTCACCCGAACCACGATACCACCCACACCGGGGAACACTGACTGTTGCGCTTCCAGGCTGGTCACAATGGAATCAATGCCGGCCGAGGTCAGCAGGCCGTGCACCACCAGGGCCTCTGATTCCTGCTCCGTATCGAAAACTTCCACCAGCTCCGGATCTGCCTTGGGATGTGAGCCCATGCCGCGCCTCCTATACAAGCTTGGATGCCCTTGAAGCCTACACCGTCACCCTGGCGAA
>DASVFK010000387.1:0-14988 GCA_036380095.1 Candidatus Angelobacter sp.
TATGACAGTCGCTGCACGCCACGTGACGGGACATGGACCGCGGGTCCTCTTTCGAGTTGTGGATTGATTCCGACTGCTCCAGCGGGTGGGCGCTGAACTTGCGGAACTCGCGCTGCAAGTCTTTCGCGGACCCGCCGGCGGTGTGGCAACTGAAACAGCTTTTGCTTTCACTGTCAAAGTTGAGCAGATCGTGCGGCCGGCCGGCAGAATGCACGCGGTGGCAACTGGCACAACCGTTTTCCGCAACCGTGGAATAGTGCGCGGCCGATGAGGCACTTAATCCGGATGCCCTCACTTGCGCGGTTGATGTGGCGTGCAGGGAAAGCTGCCAGCCACGCATCTGATGACAGGTGCGGCAAAGTTGCGAAGAGCGGTTGTCCACCACGAGAAACTTCTCGTTTTTCTCCTGATGCGGATCATGACAGGTGGTGCATTGCATCTCTCCTGCTTCATCCAACCTGGTTCGAGAAGAAAGAATAGCCGGGTCTGTCAGCTCGCCGCGGTTCAGCGCCAGGGTTGAGTCATATCTGAATGATATGGGGTGGTCGTCAGAAAGGTCCTTGCTGAGCGAAGACTTCCCTTTGCTGAAGCCCGCGGCCTTGGTTCGCGCTGGTCCTTGCATCTGCTCCAGTGCGATGGTGCCGTCATGGCAGCTCAAGCAAAGTCTTGAGGCTCCCGTGGGTTGCTCGACTCGGGCCTTCAGGGTTGGGCTTTCGTAAAGCTTATAGGTGGTGCCCGGCAAGGAGTGGTTCCACAGCGCTCGATTCACGGTGCCATTGTGCGGCGTATGGCAGAAAGTACAAGGGTTGGCTGGTCTCCCGTCCTTTCCCGCCCCTGCAGCGAAGTTATGCGGGGTTTTTTCTATCTGGGCTGCGCAGGCTTGGGCCATGGTCATGACCAGCAGCCACGCCGCAAGCGCGAGCCACGAGCTCAATTTAGCGCTCTTCACCCGGTTCTCCTAGAAACTCAAACACCTGGACGCGCTGGTTGTACGAATCGGCCACGTAGATGCGGTCCTTGTCGTCGATGAAGATTCCCGCGGGAAGCCAGAACTGCCCGGGGCCGGTGCCATTCTCCCCGAAGGTCAACAGGAGTTCGCCCTTGCGGTTAAAAATCTGAATGCAGCCGAAGAGCGAGTCCACCACGTACACATGTCCCTGGCTGTCCGCTGCGATTCCCTTGGGGCTGGCAAACTCTCCTGAGGTATCTCCCAGGCGCCCAAACAGGCTCTCGACGTTGCCTTGGTTGCTGAGAACCTGAACGCGGTAATTCAGCGAGTCCACCACCAACAATGAGTCATCGGCGCCTGACCACAGGTGCGCCGGGTAGTTGAACTCTCCCGCGGCGGTCCCTCGTTGTCCAACTCTGCGTTCCAGCTTGCCATTCGCGTTGAAGACAAGAACCTGGTGGGCAGCAGTGTCGGCCACGTAGAGCCTGCCCAGCTTTTCATTGAAGGCCAGACCCGTAGGACGCGCGAATGCTTCATCGGTAAAAGTTCTGAGGAACCGGCCATGCCGATCGTAGACGGAGACTTTCTTCAGGGAGGAGTCCGCGAGGTAGACGTTCTCGCCTCCGATGGCCACTCCTACCGGGGACTCAAGCGCGTCGTTGCCTGCCTTAGCGATGCGGTGAACGGAGTTTCGCTCAATGTCGTAAATTAACAACGCGTGACTGCCGGGATCAGCCACATAAACCAGGCCTTGATGCGCTGCAACGCCCAGCGGCCGCACCATTCTTTCCGCGGGCTTGCTTGACACCACGCGACCCAACGAGCGAAACAATGAACCGTTTCCGGACTCGCCACCAGGGCGAGGCAGTACCGAAAGAAAGCGGATCGCCGCCGGAGCCGGAGGACTGGGCCACGCCAACCCTGGCCGGCTCGCTCCCTCTTGCGCCAAGAGCCCCGGCTTGTTCCCGCTTGAGGCAAGCAGCAGCGCCACCGCTGCCCCGACGACAACTGCGCTCTTGTGGAAGGCTCTCATCGTTATGTTCCTAAAACCTTCTTACCAGACTCGTAAACCAGCGAAACTCACGCGACTCAACGCGAGCGCGCAGTCTCACGTCCCGGTCCCAGGTGAATGCGGCGGTGAATTTTGCAGGTGACCAGCGAAGCCTCATGCCGCCTTGCTGGAAATCTTCATTGACTGCCAGGCTGTCTCTCCACAGCCGCAGAGATGCGAATGTATCGATACTGAGCGACGGCAGCGGCGACCAGGCCACGTTCAGCCTGCCCAGCCCGTTTTTCGTCTGTCTCACCGGAGCGCTGTAGTCAGCCAGGATCTCATCCAGGCTCAAGCCAAGATTAAGGGATTGCCGGGGAGTGTAAGAAAGCACCTGGCTGAACTGCAGCGAGCTGTAAGGCAAAAGACGCGAGTCCTGCGTGCGGTATTCATTGAAAAGGAGCGCCGAGAGCTTGTTCTTTTGCAAGCGAAAACGCACCCCTGCCGTGTGGGCCCGCAGGCGTTCGAGCGTTCCCGCATCGATGCCCGCCAGCAGGTGCTGGTGATTGTTTTCGAACACGTAGTATGGATACACCCAGCCGAAGTCCGGGCCGATGGTAAGCACGTCAGCAAAAGTTGAGAACTTGAGGTCAGGCGGAGCGTTCACTTGATAGTCGATCAGTAACGATTCGCCTTCATGGATTCTGCCGGTAAGCAGCACGTCGACTTCAATGAACTCACCGATCGTGCTGACGAGATAATCAAGTCCCTCGGCGAAAATAATGGTTCCCGCTTCCCCGCTCACCGTGATGGTCTCCTGAATCACACGAGGTTGATTCAGCCGGAAAGGTAATCCGAGATGAGCAACGTGCTGTTCGCGGAAGATAGCGACGGTCCTGCCGGGAATGCGGTCGTTTTCGATCTCGTACCTGCCGCCGAGGCTGGCGAGCAGTGTTCCTTGAGCGGAAAGCTTCTTGCGATAGTCAATATTGAAGCGGCCGCCAACAATCGTCTGCGCGCCGGTGGTAAGGGTGGAACGCGTAGCCTGCAGCGTCAGTTCGCTGCGTACGCTCTCATACAAGCGATGCTGGAGAGAAAACGCTCCGGTATGTCCGGTGCTCTCGCCTCCAAATCCGGTAAAGCGGGACAGAATATAGTGGTAGCCGGTGGAAAACTTCTTCGTGTGCTGGAGGCCGAGATCTTCAATCAACGTGAGCGCGGAAGAGGAAAGGCCCTGACGGTCCTCCCGGCTCACATAGTTGAAGTTGAAATCCAGCGACTTTGGCAACTCCTCGCCAAAACGTAAGCGGTGCGTGGCGCCCGCAGTATGTGTTTGGAAACTCAGATTCGGCACAATGACGTCGCGAACATCCGTCCACTCATAGTGCAGTCCTAGATCGTTCGCATGCCAATGATTTCGGCCATCGTAAGTGGCCACCTTCCGTCTTTCATTCCGTTCCTCGCTCAAGGAGGCGAATCGGGACTTTTCATCCGAGGATTCCTGCCGGAAGCTGAACGTCGATGGCAGAAACGACCGCCTCAGGTTGAACGCAGCTCCTTCATTGGCTGTCAGCAGGTCTGTGGTGCCGGCGAACTCACGCAGCACCGTGCTGCTGTTCCGATTCGCGAAAACCGTCAGCCAGTAAGGCTTGGCCGGAAACAAGCTGCCTTCAAAGTTGTAGTTAAAGAGGCGCCCGCTGCCCGTTGTTTCCAGTTGGTCACTCGAAGCCGCGTCCTGCGTGAAGTTCACCGTTCCTCCGTAAATCAGGGTAAAGAACGTCTGGTCCACGAGGGCAAGATCACCGCGGAAGCCCATTCTCTCCCCCAAACGCCTTTGACTGCTCAAAAAGTCGCTGGCGCCGGTGGAAGAGTTGGTACTGCTCGCCGACTCCGCGGTGAACTCGACGAAAGCTTCACGCCTGCCCGGCACAACGAAACCCTGGGCGCTTGACCGGAGAGGAAAAAACAGTAAACAGATTACGACGGCCGGGACCCAGTTCCTCCAAGTTTTCCCGGAGGAGAGCAGCTTGAGGCAGCGGGCCGTGTCATCGAGCAACATGGCACCGTACGCAGGACTCAAAAGCCACCGGCCAAGCCAGGGCCTTGCTGTCCGGATAAGACGGATGGCATCGCCCGCAAAACTTGCCTGCGCGGATGGCATCCATCGTGATGTTGTTGGCTCCCGCCTTCATCTCGAAAATATCCGAGTGGCAGGCGGCGCAGCGCACGCGGACCCTGTGAAACCAGTGGGGAAACGTGGCGGGCGGCACATTGTCTGTTGGCTCCGGCTGGGAAGCAGACGCCAATTCGAGTCCCGCACCACCGCGGGTTGGTTCTGTGGCCGGAACGCCCACAGGTCCGTTCTGAAGTTCCATCTTGGCCCGGGTAAAGAAGATGTCGCCTTTTACTGCTTCTGGGAGGTCGCGGCTCGCTGCACCGAGAGAACGCACATAATAGATGACGCTCCAGGCCTGCTCCGGTTCGAAGGTATCACCGAAATCGGGCATCGGCGTTCCTTGCAGGCCTGTCATCAGGTCGCGGTAGTAGTCTTTCAGCGAATCTCCACCCTTGGGCCGGCCCCTGGTGAAATCGAACGGGCGCAGCGGCTCGCCCCAGTCATCTTTCATTCCCACCGACGAGGGCCCGTCTCCTCGTCCCGTTTCACCGTGGCACTTGAAGCACTCCGCATCCTTGAAGAACTGTTTACCCATTGCCAGCAGCTCCGGCGTGAGAGGCGGAGGATCCGGAATCTTGACCGGCGCAGCGGGCTTTTGCTTTGCAAACTTCTCCGAGAACGTCTTGATGTAATGCAGAATCGCAAAGCGATCTTCGTAGGAGAGAAACGAGAAACTCGGCATCGACGTGCCCGGGATGCCGCGCGTGATGGTGCGGAACAGGTCAGAGTCGGCCGGAATAGACGAAAAGCTCGTGGAACGGAACTTGAATTTGCCCGAAGTGAAATTCCGCGGCTTGGGCGCCAGCGCGGCAGAGAGCGGACCGTTTCCGTCGCCCGCGTCACCATGGCAGACCGCGCACGCTTCGCTGTAGACCGCTTTGCCTCGGGCTACGGCTTCCGGAGATGCAGGAATTGGGTCGGTGCTCGACTTCTCCAGGTCCCGGCTGATTGTCTCCGCTGATGCAGGAAGCAGGTTGACATGGCAGCGGGCACAGCTCGTGAGCGGAGAGAAGGCGACTTTTCCGTGGCATTTGCCGCAGTATTCCCCGGAAAGAATCTTCTGCATGCCTGAGCCGCGCTGAGTAACGATGCCGGGATGGCAACTGGAACAATTCAGCCAGAGTGTATGACCGGCATGCGGAAAAACCACTTTATACAGAGCAGTCTTTTCCGGGACGATCTCAATGTTCAGGTCCAGCGCCGGCGCAGTCTCCGATGCGGTGGCCGGAACCAGGTTTGCAAGAGTAAAAGGGGCTGCCGGCAGGGTATCCGATGGGACGCGATGCCGTGGGGCGATAACACCATTCTGGATGGCTTTGACCCAGTCCGCACCGCCGACGGCGTCCCTGGGCAGTGCGGCAAGAACTTCATCCCAGGTCCTTAGCTTTTCGATTGCGGGACGGGCTCTTTCCGCGGGGACCGTCGGCGGAGCGGGCACAGGCACAGATGCCAGCACATTTGCGCTATGTTTGGCAGCTCGTTTTTTGGCGCGCTCGGCTTCACGCTCCTCCGCCGTGGGCACTCCATCAAACAACGTGTGCAGGATTTTCTGCTTCTTGTTGCCGGCGTAGGCAAAGAAAGACGCCGCAAGGCAAGTCACCAGGACCAGAGTGAAATGTTTGCGGCGCCTTCTCATGGGTTCCTCCGATCGGTGCTTTTGCGCCGTCTATCCACCTAACTCGAAAACGATGCTCGAGTCGGCCCCGCCTTTCACGGTTACGTCTTTCGTCTGTGTCCCAAACCGTTCGTGCCACACTTCCAGCTTGTAGGTGCCGGGCGGGACGTTAGGCAGTTTGAAGGACCCGGTTTCGTCGGTGATCGTGATGTAGGAGTCTTCCGCCACCACGATCCAGCCGTTCATCCAGGGATGGACGTCGCAGCTCAGCTTGATCTTTTCCGGCTGATCAAACTTCTGCGACATCTTCTTCTTGAACCCGGGCTGGGCTTTGTTGATCTCCGGGTTCGCGGTGGAATGACTGTGGATGTTGTGCGAGATCCCGTCGTTGTTCAAGATGTCGAAGTCAGCTCCCTTGGGAACCACCAGCACGTGCGGAGCAAACTTGCAGCCTTTTTGCTCCAATGCAACCGCCTTCGCTTCTCCCGGCGCGGCCTTGGCGCCGATCAGGCGGACAACCGCGTACTTCACGCCCTTGTCGGCCGCCACCACCGCGTCTTCTGACTGCTGCTCGTTGCCGCAGATTGTGGGATCGGTTGTAATGGCCACTTTCCTTGGAGGAGGCGGATTTCCCTTGAACTTGACCGTTCCGGATACGGTCCCTTCACCTCCGGCCAGGGCCAGTTGCAGCCCGCCCCACAGCAACCCAATCAAGATGAATGCAGCAAAGTACTTTTTCATTGTTTTCTCCTGCCTTGCGTGGATTAGTGATTCCTTTGTCAAAATTTCCCAAACTTTTCGGCCAAACCATTTCACAGCGTGGCATGGCACTTGTTGCACAAATTTCCCGAGCCGCCTCCGTTGAATCCGCGGAGGAAGGGTTTATCCACCACAACACCTCTTTCGTTGTGCGGCCCGTGGCAAGACGTACACTCAATCCCTGTCCGTCCTGAGGCTGCTCCGGCCACAACTTCCTGCCCACTGGGGTTGTGGAAGAGCCTGATGCCCAGCGGCGTGGGATCAGAGCGAAAGTTGCCCAGCGGAACGTTGGCGCCGGTGGTTACACCGTTGTAAGTGTTGCGGGCCTGCAAGTATGGATAAGGCACCGCGACGGGATGATTGTTGCCGATCATTCCCCTCAAGAACTCGGTGAGACTGAACGGATCTGAGACTGCGCCGATCCTGACCCTGTTGCTGTCGAGGGCGCTGCCGCCCGTCCAGGATTGGCGATTGAACCAGGCAATGTCACCCCGGGCGACCGTGCCATCGTGGCAGCTCAGACAGAAGACCGTTGGCCCCTCCCAGGTTGACTGAACTGTCGGCAAGGTGGTCCCTCCCGAGGTCACGGTGTAGTTGCCCCAGGTGTAGTCCACAGGCGCGTGCGTGTGGTTCCAGAGCAGTCGAGTTCGATAGCCCTTATGCGGGGTATGGCAAAAAACGCAGGCGCCGGTTCTCACCACCGTGCCTGACCTCTGGTTGGTGCCCGCGGTATATCCGGAGAAATCATGCGGCGTGCCGGCAATGCCCGCTCCAGGAGCGTAGTCGGCGCCCACTCGCAGCGAAAAGAGAAGCAGCAGCGCGCACGCGGCCAGCGCTACTTTCTTCTGCGTCCTTGTCATGACTGGTCTCATGGCTCCGGCCCTGGCGTTGCTCCTTAACGGGTGTGGCACTTCATGCAGATGTAGCTGGCGCCCGAACCCGTCGTATTCCCGCTTTTCGTGCCGCGCAGCAGCGGCTCATCAAAGACCAAACCGGTTTCGTTGTGAACCCCATGGCAGGACGTGCACTCAATGCCGGTCTTGCCTGCTACCGCGCCGGCCACAACGATGCCCGTGGAATCGTTGAAAAGCCGTATGCCCAGCGTGGTTGGATCGGAGTTGAAGTCCGTCATGTAAGTCCCAGCGCCGGTGGTGGTTCCGTTGTAAGTGTTCTGCGCCTTGTTGAACGGATAAGGAAAGCCGACCGGGTGGTTCCCTTTCAGGTCGCCGGTGGTGGAAGCAATGTTGTACTGGCCTGAACTATGCTTGGTGCTGTCCACGGCGGTACCGCCATTCCAGGCTTGCCGGTTGAACCACGCGATGTCGCCGATGGCAACCGATCCGTCGTGACAACTCAGGCAGAACTTTGTCGGGCCGCTCCAGCCTCCGGCTCCGCCGGCGATTGTGGGAAGCGGGGTCCCGCCGGTGGTCGCCGTGGCATCACTCCAACTGAAGTTATTGGCCGAGAGCGTGTGGTTCCACAAGAGCCGCGTTTGATAGGCCTTGTGCGGGGTATGGCAGAAGGAACATCCGCCGGTCGTTACCGCGGTCCCCGCCCGCTGATTGGTCCCGGCGTTCTTGCCGGAAAAGTCATGTGGGCTGCCGGTAAAGCCCGTGCCCGCGGCGCCCCCGCTGTAAGCCACGCCTGCTGACAAAGCAATCAGCAGCAGAACAGCAATTGAATGCACAGCCGCCTTTTTCATGTGCTCCACTCCCTTCCTGCTCCCTACTTCGCTGCTTTTTCCTCGTTCCTGACTGGCGATGCCGGAAGAGCGATGTAACTGTCTTCCGCCTTGGTATTGACCAGTTGATATACCGTCAGCCTGTAATTGAGGTAATCCGCCACGTAGATCTTGTTGTTCTTGTCGATGGCGATGCCGGTGGGGTTTTTCAGCAGACCCGGGTAATCGCCACGCCCGCCGAAGAACAGCAGGACTTCACCCTTCTGGTTGAAGATCTGCACGTTCGACCATCCCGAATCCGCAACATAGATGTTGCCGAAGGAGTCCAGCGCCACGCCTTTGGGCTTGTCGAACATGCCGAAGCTCGTGCCTCTCTCTCCGATGGTCTTCAGGTAGGTGCCTGCGGGATCAAAAACATCCACCCGGGCGTTCAGGGTGCTGGTGACATAAATGTTTCCCACCTTGTCGATGGCAACGTAGGTGGGGAAAAACAGGCATCCCTGGCAATCACCCTTTCCCTTGCCGATGGTCCTCACCAGCTCGCCTTCAAAGTTGAGCACCTTGACGGAATGTTCTTCAGAGTTCTTCTTGCCAGGATCGGCCACGTAGATCAGTTTTCGCTGGCGATCAATCGCGATGTCCGTGGGACGGATAAGCCTGGGGTGCGTGATCACTCGAAGCTTGTTGCCCTGGCGATCGAACACGACGATGCGCCTGCTCTCCTGTTCCACGACGTACAGGTTCTCGAGCGCATCCAGCGCGAGGCCAAACGGCGTTTCCGAGCGGATGGTGCTTACCTTTCTATGTTCAAGATCGAAGATGAAGATCACTGATTGTCCGAAGTCAGAGGCATATACGCGGGTCCCATCGTCAGACACGGCAACGTCCCTTGGCTGGTAAATGCGCGCAATCTGCGGTTTCGTTCCAGTCAGGAACTTCATCATGGATTCGCGCGTGGTGATCTTCCGCCCCAGGTCGGCTTCGCTGGCAAGAACGTCAATCACTTTGATTCTTGGAGTCTCCGGGGCCTCGGGCCACGTGAGTTCAACATACTGGGCCTCAGTTTTGGCTGCGTTGGTTTTGGCGGCATTCCGGCTTTGTTTCTTCTCTTCGTTGCCGGCGCGCGAGGCGGAGACCAGTCCCACCACGACTAGGACCATGGATAGACAAAATGTTCTGCGGAAACGTCCTGGCATCTCGCGTCACCTCCTGCTTTCGTTGCGCAATCGAACCTCAACTCGTTCGCTCATGCGCGTTTTCGTGGAGACTTCACGATGAACTCTCGCACACTGATTGCCAAACACCCTGAGTGTTTGGCCGTGTTCTTGCAATCGAAGGGGCGTGAGGCGTTTTGGTGCAGAAGCGAAGCTGCGAAGTGGAGTCGATGATCTCTATCAGTGCGGCCGTGCTTCAGCGGGGCCCATCATGCAAACGCCGTTGATGCCGCTTCGCGACGTAACATGTTTCCACTCAACGCGCCGCAACTCCAAGCTTTCCCTGCAGCGCGATCAGGCAAATTGGTCTTTCGTAACTCTGTCGAGATTCAGCGCGCGGTCGGAGCTTGTTGCGTGGTCCATCGGACAGGGAGATTGGTGTCACCGCGTTGTGTCAGTCAATCGTGACTATCACAAAGCGAGTGCTCGGCAGCTCAAGAACTTACGCCAGTTGATCGTGGCTGGGGACACTGACACAAAAATGTTACAGGCGGGCAAACACTAGAGGATGAAGAGGATCCAGCATATGAATCGAATCAAGGCTTCGGGTTTTGCAGTACTTGGCTTACTCCTGGCCGTTGGCGCTGGCGCAGGTTTTCTTGCCGTCCGCTATGGCGTGGCGCCTCCGCAAGACCGTTATGTGACGATTACCGCACACAAGTATGCTTACGATCCTCCAGTCCTCAAGGTCAACAAGGGCGACCGCATTCACATCAGTCTTGCCGCGAACGACGTCACGCACGGTTTCTTTCTCGAGGGCTACGATGTCGACGCCCAGATCCCTCCCGGAGACTTCAACTTCCGGCTTCGCCACCCATCGGTGTCAAAGGAGTACGCGTCGACGGACGAGGTGGTCGTTGTAGCGAACCGCACGGGAAAATTCCGTTACCGCTGCTCCAACACGTGCGGCTACATGCACCCGTTCATGCAGGGTGAATTGATCGTCAGCCCGAATTACCTGTTTTCCAGCTCCGTAGGCATGTCACTCGGGCTTTGCATCGGCATGTTGTGGATATTCCGTCGCAACGGACATGGAGGGAAATCATGACCGACTTTCAGCCTGACGTGTTGCGCACCACGCTATTGCGGGCAATCCAGATCGAGAGACGCAACAGCGAACTCTACGAGTCCTTAGCGAGCATTTTTGACGATTACGACGACTCCGTGAAAGCGATGTTTATCGAGATGGCCGAGGAGGAGCGCCAGCACGGGACCGACCTGAAACAGCGTTACCGTGCCCGCTTCGGTCCTGTGCCCCTCCTGATCGCCGATCCAAAAGAAGTGATTGAAGCTCCTGACTTGCCCGACGGCGAAGCGCTGGTCTTTGATTCCATGACCCCGGAGAAGGCCTTGCAGGCCGGCCTGCAGGCCGAAGAGGACGCCCGGCATTTTTACTCGGTTGAAGTAACGCGGACGTCCGATCCGGAATTGCAGCAGCTCTACCGGGAACTGGGCGAATTCGAAGAAACGCACGTCCGCATGCTGCAGGACAAGCTTGCTCAAGCAACGCACAAGACCAACGAAGCTTCGAGGTGAACCGAATGGCGACAGTCCAAGAACCCCTTGCGCGCACCACGCAGCCGGAGACTGAAGAAGAAAACTCCTGGCGGTTCGACGTATTTGGCCGCTGGCCCCTGCTCAAGCGGCTGGTGCGGATGCGAAGTTTTCAGTTTGCCCTGATCCTGCCCAACCTGGCCCTGTTCTATTTTTTCCTGATCACAGGCTTGTTCGGCACCCCGGTGGGAAACCGGAACATGATCATCGTATTTGTCTGGATCCTCTGGTGGGTGGTTCTCATCGCCGGGCTCATGCCGCTGGGATCGCGGGTGTGGTGCACCATGTGCCCGCTTCCTTTTGCCGGCGACTGGCTGCAGCGCCGCGCCGTGATCGGCGTGCGCTCCGGAAAAAGTCCGGGCACGGAGAACAGGTTCTTCGGCCTGCAAAAACGCTGGCCGAAAAAGCTGAGTAACATCTGGCTGCAGAATTTCGGGTTTTTGTTCCTGGCCACGTTCAGCGCGCTTCTCGTGACCCGGCCCATCGTCAGCGTGGCGTTGTTTGCGGCCATGATTATCATTGCCGCCGGAATGGCGCTGGTTTTCCGGCTGCGCACCTTTTGCAACTACGTTTGTCCCATCAGCGGGTTCCTCAGCCTGTACGCGATGACTTCAACCCTGGAACTGCGCTCTTCCGACAAAAACGAATGCCTGAAGTGCAAAACCAAATCCTGCATTCGCGGCAGTGACAAAGGCTGGGCGTGTCCTTGGAACGTTTACATGGGCAAACTCGACCGCAACAACTACTGCGGCCTGTGCTTTGAGTGCGTCAAAAGCTGCCCCAACGACAACATCTCGCTCTACGCTCGCCCGTTTGCCACGTCGGATTACATGATCAAGGGCTTCGACGAAGTGTGGAAGGCCTCCATCATGCTCGTGCTGGCCTTCTCGTACTCCGTGGTGCTGTTGAGTCCCTGGGGAGTCTTCAAAGATTGGGCCAACATCAGCGAGAAACATCTGTGGAGCGGATTTGGGGCCTATGCCGCGGGACAGATGCTCCTGGCGCTGATTGTGTTTCCCGGCCTGTACTACCTGGCGATTCGCCTGGCGAAATGGTATTCCTCGGCGAACGCGGTTTCTGTCCGCGAGATGTTCCTGGCATACAGCTACATGCTGGTTCCCATGGGCCTGCTGGCCTGGATCGCCTTCAGCATTCCGCTGATCATGGTCAACGGTTCCTACATCATCTCAGTCGTTTCCGATCCGCTGGGGTGGGGGATGAACCTGTTCGGGACGGCAGACTTTCCCTGGACGCCCTTTAAGCCGGACTGGGTGCCGGCCCTGCAGGTAGGAGTCCTGCTGGTGGGGCTCTATTACTCGCTTCGCGGGCTGTACAGGGTTGCTTCCAAGGTGCTTCCCGATCCGGCACAGCGGAACCGCAGCCTGGTTCCTCCTGCAGCTTTGTTGTTGGGCATAACTCTGGTGTTCCTGAAACTCTTTATCGGGTGATGCGATGACAAAAAAAATCTTCAGCGCAGAGATGGCGGGTGTCGCTTCGATTGTAGTGATGTTGCTGGCCTTTCCACTGTCGCTCTGGTACTGGCATTCCGCCTATGTTCCAGGGCAATATCCGCCCGGCTCGAGGATCATTCGCCTGACTGCGGTTGCCGAAAACGGGCTGTGGACCCAGGACCGGGTCATCGGCTATTCCTATTGGTGGAAGAAGCCGTCTCGCGTCAGCGAAATCCGCCTGGTCCAGGGCCAGCACGTTGTGCTTCTGTTGCACAGCCCGGACGTGCAGCACAGCATTTCCATTCCTGAGTTGCGCATCGGCCCGGTTCCGATACCCGCCGGACATACCGTCGCGGTCGAATTCACTCCAAGCAGTGCGGGAGAGCTGAATTTCATGTGCGTGCAGGTCTGCGGGCGTGATCATTCAAAACTGGCCGGACGCTTCATCGTGGAACCAAGCAAGACCGCCGGCAGAGACCCTGGACTGCACGCAAGCCGACTAGGAGGAGCCATATGGTGATGGACCTAAAGCCGCAGACCGACTATTTCTATTGCGACGAATGCCGCAAGCATGTCCCTTGCGTCCGCCTGAAACCCGGGGTCTGGGAAATACGATGTCCGAATTGTGGCGGAGAATGCGCTCTTTGCGGCTGCTACCTGGCAAAATACTGTTTCGGCAAAACCAGCGGAGTGCACATGGTGCTCATGCCTCTCCGGGCCAAAGAAACGCCGCGGAGCCGGAGAAAATAGGCGAAGAGCAAGCCTCGCATGGGCCGCCTCAACGTAATTCGCGCAGCTCAACGTTGAAGGGAAGATTCTCCGCTGCCTTGATTTCCAGGAACCGTGACACCGGCTTGTAGCGCTCATGCCAAATCGTTACTTTGTAACGGCCGGGTGGCAGGCCTTTGAGCTGAAACTTCCCTTCCGGAGAGGCAGTTACAAAGTAAGGTTGCGGCAGCACCAGGACGTACGCGGACATCTGCGGATGAATGTTGCAGTGCAGCCGGACTTCCCCGGGATTATCAAAGGTGACCCGCCGTGAGCTGCCCTTGGGATAAATTCCGACGTTAAAGATCTTGGCTGGAGAAGATGAAAAGACGTTGTGGGGCACTTCATCGTGGTTGGGAAAAGACACGGTTGTTCCCACAAGCACCGGCAAAACATGCGGGATGAAGGTCAGATCATTCTGGTCTAGAATGACCGGAGTGCGCGGGGGCCGGACCTCAGGTTTGGGGGTCTTTTCAGCATAGATCACGGCTGGACAACTGTTCCCCGCGCCATTGCAGACAATGGTTCCAGCTACGCTTCCAGTCTTGTTGGACTGGACGCCGGTGAGAACAACGGCAACGCAAAGGGCCCACCTCATCAAAACACCTCGCCTGAGTCTGTCGGCAGCAAGTCTATTGTTGGGAACATCGTGTCATCGGACCGCGGCACCGGTGCGATGAGGCCTATGTATTCTACCCGCTGCCGTCAATGCCCGGAAATCAATGCGGCAACTAGCGCCGGGAACGGAACTGTGACGGATCCAGTTTGTGCTTTTGCAGCAGCCGGTGAAGCGCGGGGCGCTTGATTCCCGCCTTTCGCGCGGCCTGGGAAACGTTGCCCCCGGTTTCCGTCAGCAGTTGCTTCAAGTAACCATCCTCAAATTGCTGGACCGCCTGTTGCTTGGCTTGGCGAAACATTCCGGCTGGCCGGAAAGAACCGTTCCCGGGATTCAAGAGCTCCTGGGGGAAGTCCAGTGGAGTGATCTGATTACTTTCAGTCAAAGAAACAGCCCGCCAGATTACGTTCTTCAACTCGCGCACGTTCCCCGGCCAATGATAGTTCTGCATCATCAGGAGGGCCGCGCTGGAGATTCCTTCGATTCCTTTGGCCGCGGTATCGGGATTCTGAGCTAGAAACATGTTGGCCAGCGGGGCCAGGTCCGCGAGACGGTCACGCAATGGCGGCAGGCAGACGCTCACGACGTTGAGCCGGTAGAAGAGGTCTTCACGAAAAGCCCCGCGCCGCACCATGTCTTCCAGAAAGCCATTCGTGGCGGAGATGAAACGGGCGTTCACTTGCACCAGGGTGCGTCCGCCGACGCGCCGGTACTGGCGCTCTTCCAGCAATCGCAACAACTTGGCTTGGAGATTGGGAGAGACATTGCCGATTTCATCCAGGAACAGGGTGCCGCCGTTCGCGCTTTCCAGAAGGCCGGCGCGGCTGGTAGACGCGCCGGTGAAGGCGCCTTTCTCGTAGCCAAACAACTCGCTTTCCAGGAGCGTTTCCGGAAGCGAAGCGCAATCAATGGGCACGAATGGCCCATGACTGCGGCCGCTGGCCTGATGGAGACAGTGGGCGATCAGCTCTTTTCCAGTCCCGCTTTCTCCTCGCAGCAAGACGTTAGCTTCCGTGGATGCCACCTTGCGCACCAGGTCCAGCACCGCGCTCATTTGCGGGCTTTCCGCCACGACGTTATCGAACTGGTATGCCGCGCGCAGCTCTTTTTGCAGTTCCTGGTTCTGTTCCTGCAGTTGCTTGTAGTTCACGCTACGGTCTACGGCAACTTCGAGTTGACTGGCGGAAAACGGCTTGGGAATCAGGTCAAAGGCG
>DASVFK010000388.1:0-9610 GCA_036380095.1 Candidatus Angelobacter sp.
CATCCGGCTGATCACAAATCTGAAGATGCTAAAATATGAAGATCGAATGCCAGTCAAAGACCTAACAGTAGCGCCTCCGCAGGAACCATCCCCCTCCCATCCAGCCCCGCTGAAAGTGGGATTTGTGAGCCTGGGCTGTCCCAAGAACCTGGTGGACAGCGAAGTGATGATGGGCATGCTCCACAGCGGCGGAGCGCAAATCACCACGCGCGCCGAAGATGCGGACGTGATTGTGGTCAACACCTGCTCGTTCATTGACACGGCCAAGCAGGAATCCGTGAACACTATCCTGGAAATGGCGCAGCACAAAGTTACGGGCCGGGCCAAGAAGCTGGTGGTGGCCGGATGCCTGGTGGAGCGCTATCGCGACGAAATCCGCAAGAACATTCCGGAAGTGGACGCGGTGGTAGGAACGGGAGAGCTGGAACAGATTCTTGCCGCGGCAGGAATTGAAGCCGGCGCAACCCCGGCGCCGGAAGGATCGCCGTTCGTCATCCTCAACGGCGCCTCCGCGGGCCAAACCTTGAAGTCGGGTGTGCCGTCGCGTGCGGAAGGCCAGGCCCGCGAACAAAGCGGGCGGTTTTCCCGCGCCGAATGGGACGGCGCCATCGCCGATCTGCCCAACTATCTATACGACGAAAATACGCCGCGCGTGCTGGCCACGCCCAAGGCTTCGGCGTACATCAAGATCGCTGAAGGCTGCGACCATCCCTGCGGCTTCTGCATCATTCCTCAGCTTCGCGGCAAATTCCGTTCACGCCGCTTTGAATCGGTGATCGCCGAGGCCCAGCGGCTCGCGGCCGGCGGCGTGCGCGAGATCACCCTCATCGGCCAGGACACCACTTGCTATGGCGAAGACCTGGGCCTGAAAGACGGACTGGCGCTGCTGCTGGAGCGGCTGGCGGGCCTCGAAGAAATGCGCTGGGTGCGCTTCCTCTATGCCTACCCTAACAAGATTACGGGCAGGCTGCTGGAGACCATCGCGAAGCATGAGAAGATCTGCTCGTACATTGACGTGCCTCTGCAACACGCCTCGAGTTCGGTGCTCAAACGCATGAAGCGCGGGGCGGGCGCGGAGATATTCCTGAAGTCGATAGAAAAGATGCGGCGCGCGATACCCGATCTCACGCTGCGGACGTCGTTCATCGTCGGCTTTCCCGGCGAAACAAAAGAAGATTTTGCAGAGCTTTGCGAGTTCGTGAAAGCGGCGGAATTCGACTGGCTGGGCGTGTTCAGCTATTCCGACGAAGAAGGGTCCGCGGCGATTCACCTGGAAGAGAAAGTCCCCGGGCGCACCATCGAAGCCCGCCGCCGCAAGCTGATGCAGATCCAGAAACAGATCAGCCGCAAGAACAAGCGCAAGCTGGTGGGACGCGAGCTTGACGTGCTGGCGCTCGGCCCGTCAGAGGAGACAGAACTGCTCTGGGAAGGCCGCGGCGAGATGCACGCGCCGGAGATCGACGGCAAGCTCTTCATCAACGACTTTGGCGACCGCGAGGAACTGGCGCCGGGAACTTTCTATCGCTGCGAGATCACCGAGGCCCACGATTACGACGTGGTGGCGCGAGTCGTAACCCAACCTTGATCATCTAAAGTCGTATGCCCGGGAAGAAAGTCAATTCGTTGCGCTGCCCAACTTGCCGCAACCTGGTCACTGCAGGCGAGGAACACTTCCCTTTCTGCAGCGACCGCTGCCGCCTCATCGATCTGGGCAAATGGGCCAGCGGCGGATACGTGATCTCCACGCCGATAAACGATCCGGAGATGCTGGAGAGCATGGCGGAAGAGCAGGAGAATCACCCGGGCGGGGAAGATTCGGCGAGCAAGAAGCAGTAGAGCAGATGGGCGGGAGCTAAACATATTTTCGATCCGACGATCCCCGCTTGCCGGCATGGTGGATTCAGATGCTCGGGCTCGGAATGGCGTGTCGTTGTGGGGTTAAGTCCCTTACAAATTCACATGGGCGCCATCCGTTCTGGTCTCGCGCCGCCTTCTATCGTATTCTGAATTCTGATGCCGCCTGCGTCACTCACCGCGCGAAGGTCGCCTCTCTCCTGGCTGATCGCCACGTTCTTCTATATCGGCTATATGCGTCCCGGACCGGGGACATGGGCTTCAGGCGTTACAGTGCTTTTGTGGTGGCTGGCAGCGCACGCCATCCCTCCCGGTTGGCTCGTTCCCGCGGCCGTGCTGGTGGCCGCGGCGGTCACGCTGATCGGGATCGCGCCTTCCACGGTTGTCGCGCGGGAAAGCGCGACGGAAGACCCGGGCTTCGTGGTGATCGATGAAGTCGCCGGGCAGATGATCGCGCTGATCGCCGCCCCGCTCGGTTGGAAATACCTCATCGCGGGCTTTATACTTTTTCGTAGCTTCGACATCATGAAACCGTTCCCGCTGCGCCGGCTGGAAAAGTTACGCGGCGGATATGGCATCATGATGGACGATGTGGGCGCGGGACTGTATTCGCTGGTCCTGCTGCAACTCTGGCTGCATCTAACAGGGCGGTAGACTGCTGCATGGGTATTTCCGACACTTTGCTCGGCCGCAAGAACGTGAACGGCAATCCGTACATCGAGGCCATTGAGCCGGCTGCGGCCCTGCCCGGAGGCGAGGTACGTATCGTGGGCAAGGCGCTCAAGCCGCCCAGCCTGACCCGCCCGGAAGTGAGCTTCAGCGGCGTGCCCGGCGCCATCGTGGTCAGCTCGGAAGAATACGTCATCGCCAATGTTCCCTTTGGCGCGCAATCCGGCCAGGTGACGGTGCAGAGCAACGGGCACACCAGCAATCCGCGCGAAATCAAGATCGCGCAGCCGCTGGCGGAAAACCTTCATCCTGTGGCCAACCCCGCCGTAGACAAAGAAGGCAATGTTTTTGCCACGTACTCGGGATCGCGCGGCCAGAAAGTGCCGGTCTCCATTTACAAGATCGACAAAAATCACGCAGTGAAGCCGTTTCTCTCTGACTTGATGAACGCTACCGGCCTGGCCTTTGATACGCAGGGACAGTTGTACGTTTCTTCGCGCTACGATGGCACGGTCTACCGCGTCACGCCCGCGGGAAGCATGAGCACCTACGCGGAAGGCATGGGCGTGGCCACGGGCATCGCATTTGACCGCGAAGGCAGCCTCTACGTGGGTGACCGCAGCGGGACCATCTGGCGCATTGCCCGCGACCGGCAGATCTTTGTCTTCGCCACGCTGGAGCCGAGCGTGGCCGCGTATCACCTGGCGTTTGCGCCGGACGGGACGCTTTACGTGAGCGGCCCCACCACTTCAAGTTACGACGCCATCTATGCTGTCGATCCCCACGGATCGGTTTCCGTCTTTTATCGCGGTCTTGGCCGCCCCCAGGGGCTTGCCCTTGACGCCCAAGGGAACCTCTACGTTGCGGCATCGCTGGGGGGGAAGCGCGGCATCGTCAAGATCACGCCGGAGAAGAAAGCCTCGCTGGCCGTGGCGGGACAAGGACTGGTAGGTCTGGCCCTGACTCGCGGCGGCGCCGTGCTGGCCACAACCAGCTCCGTGTATGAACTCGCCTGGGACGTTCAGCCGCTCTCTGTCATTTAAACTGCTCCTGTGACCGCCGAAACCATCGCCATCGGCTCCGAGTTGCTGACGCCTTTCCGCCAGGACACCAATTCGCTCTACCTCACGGCCAAGCTGAACGAACTGGGCGTGGAAGTCAGCTACAAAACCGTGGTAGGCGACCGCCGCGCAGATCTCACGGGCGCCGCCCGCGTGGCGCTCAGCCGCGCAGACATCGTGGTGTTCATCGGCGGGCTTGGCCCCACGGAAGACGACCTGACGCGCGAGTGCGTGGCGGAGGCGCTGGAACGCCCGCTGGTGCGCGATCCCCAGCTCGTGGAATCGTTGCGCGCGCGTTTCGCCGCACGCGGCTGGAAGATGACGGAGAACAACGCACAGCAGGCGGATGTGATCCAGGGCGCCGAGGTGCTGCCCAATCGCCGCGGCAGTGCGCCGGGGCAGTTCCTCCACGTGAAAGATTCCGGCGGCGAAGCCATGGTGTTCCTGCTGCCCGGTCCGCCACACGAACTCACTGCCATGTTTGAAGCAGAGTGCCTGCCGCGGCTGCATCCACTCATGCCGCAGAGCCACATCGCCACCCGCGAGTTGAAGATCGCCATGATCGGTGAATCGGCGGTGGATGCGCGCGCCGCGGCTATCTACAAGCCGCGGACGGACGTGGAGACCACCATCCTGGCCGGCAGCCCGGGAGAAGTTCAACTCCACCTGCGTGCGACGGGCGCTTCTCCGGAAGAGGCGCAGAAGAAAGTGGACTCGCTGGCCGCCGCGCTGGAAGATGAATTCGAAGACTCGGTGTTTGCTACGCACGGTGAAAGCATGGAGCAGATCGTGGGCTATTACCTGCAGATGCGCGGGGCCACGCTGGCGGCAGCGGAATCTTGCACCGGCGGCATGCTGGCTGAGCGCATCACCTCCATTCCCGGCAGTTCGCGCTACTTCCTGGGCGGGGCCGTGGTCTATGACAACAGTTTGAAGACCGATCTGGCCGGCGTGCCGCCGCTGCTCATCGCGGAAAACGGGGCCGTCAGCAGCCAGGTGGCCACCGCGCTGGCGGAAGGAATCCGCAAGCGCTGCAAAGCCACGCTGGGCGCCGGCATTACAGGGATCGCCGGGCCCGATGGCGGCACGGAACAGAAGCCCGTAGGCCTGGTGTATGTCGCCTTGGCGGACGAGAACAAGACTGAAGTGGTGGAACGCAAGTTCCCCGGCGACCGCGACCGTATACGCCACTGGGCCACGCAGCAGGCGCTCGATATGGTCCGGCGCAGGTTGATGTGAGATGCGCATCTTTATCGCACTGGATATTCCCGGCGAAGTCCGCGCGCGCATGGCGGAATACGCGGAACGTGTTCGCCAGTATGCCTCGGAGGCCCGCTGGTCCCGCGTGGAGGGCCTGCATCTGACGCTGAAGTTTGTGGGCGAGGTGAAAGACGAGAAACTCATTGCGATCAAGAATGCGCTGGCCACAGTAAGAGCCGGCCCCTTTGCCGTAACGTTCGCCAGTGCCGGTTTTTTCCCCACGCCACGCGCACCGCGGGTCTTCTGGATCGGCGTGGAGGCGGGAGAGGAGCTTTCACAGCTCGCGGCAAGCATCGAGGGCGAGCTGGAGAAGCTGGGAATCGCCCGCGAGCAACGAGCTTTTAGTCCTCATCTGACGCTGGCCCGCGCAGGGACCAATCCCGGCAGCCTCAAGGGGCTGGCACCTCTGCTGGAGCGCGAGGCCCCGCCGCAGTTCGGTACAATGACGGCGCGCGAGTTCTGGTTGTACCGCAGCGAACTGGGCCGGGGTGGATCGAAGTACACCAAGCTGGAGAGGTATGGGCTGGGGTAGCGCACATGTTTTACCGTTCTAAATATCTATTTCCATGACAATGTTTGCAATCACCACATGACCGTCTACCTCACCGTCGCCATCACCGCCTATCTGCTGGGATCCATACCCTTTGGCTATTTGCTGGTGAAAATCTTCCGCGGTGAAGATGTCCGCCTGACCGGCAGCGGCAACATTGGCGCCACCAACGTCGCCCGCACGGGAGCCAAGGGGTTGGGCGCCGCCACGCTGGCGCTGGACACGCTGAAAGGCCTGCTGGCAGTGTGGATCGCATCTCGCGTTGCTCCAGAGGGCGTTGCGGCGCTACCTTATATGTCGGTTGCAGCGTTGTTCGCGGTGATCGGCCACATGTTCCCCATCTGGCTGAGATTCAAGGGTGGCAAGGGTGTGGCCACGGCGCTGGGGGTATTCATTCTGCTATTTCCCAAGGCGCTGCTGGTTTGTTTGTTCTTGTTTATCGTTGTTGTTGCGGCAACGCGTTACGTTTCGCTGGGATCAATGCTCGGCGCAATCTCATTCCCTGTCGCCTCTTACTTCGTCTATCACCCGGAGTGGCAAGTGCTGGCGCCAACCTGGGTGATCGCCGCGCTGATCGTTGCCAAGCACCACCAGAACATCCGGCGATTGCTCTCCGGCACGGAAAACCGGTTTGGCGCGCCTAAGACGACAGAGGAGAAGAGGGCATGAGCCGGATCGTCGTGATTGGCGCGGGAGCGTGGGGGACCGGCCTGGCCATTGTGCTGGGCCGCCGCGGCGACCACGAAGTCCGCCTCTGGGCCTACGAGGCAGAAGTGGTCGAGGCCATCGGGCAAACGCGCGCAAACAGCGTTTTTCTTCCCGGCTGCGTCATTCCGCCGGCGGTGGCCGTCACCAGCGATTTCAAAGAGGCCCTGAACGGGGCCGAAATCGTGGTCAGCGTGATGCCCTCGCATCACTGCCGCCGCACCTTTGAACACATGGCGCAGTGGCTGCTGCCTAAAATGCTTTTTGTCAGCGCCACCAAGGGCGTGGAGAACGATACGCTGCTGCGCATGAGCCAGGTGATCGAGGAAGTGGTGGGCCGCTACTGCGGATTCAAGCCCACGCTGGCGGCGCTGAGCGGGCCATCGTTCGCGAAAGAAGTAGCTGAAGGCAAGCCGACGGCGGTCACCGTGGCTTCAGCGGACCATGCCTTGGCGGTGCGGGTGCAAAAGGAATTCAGCGATCCCAGCTTCCGCATCTACGTCAATGACGATCTCATCGGCGTGGAGCTGGGCGGTGCGCTGAAGAACGTGATCGCCATTGCCGCGGGCGTGTGCGCCGGCCTGAACAGCGGGCACAACTCCGTGGCCGCGCTGATTACCCGCGGCCTGGTGGAGATCACGCGGCTGGCGGCAGCCTGCGGCGCCAAACCCCAGACCATGGCCGGACTCGCGGGTATGGGCGACCTTGTGCTTACCTGCACCGGCGGCCTCTCGCGCAACCGCAGTGTCGGCGAAGCCCTGGGCCGGGGGCAGAAGCTGGAGGAGATCATCGCCGGCATGAAAGGAATGGTGGCGGAAGGCGTGCTGACCACCAGCGCGGCCCTTGGCCTGGCGAAGAAGTACGGCGTGGAGATGCCGATCACCGAGCAGATGTACGCCATCCTGCACGACGGCAAGTCAGCGCACGAGGCGATTCGCGAGCTGATGACCAGGCCAGGGAAGGCGGAAGAAAGGTTCTAGGAGCCGTTCGGCATCGCGACTTACGCCGCTCTCTTTGCCGGCTCCGCTTCCATGAAACTGAGCACCGCCCGGACCACCGCCTCATCGCCGGCAGCGGTGTTGATCATGGCGTGATAGACGTGCCGGTTCGGCCAGTCCACGTGGAAGTAAGTGCGGATAAAGGCGGCGCGTTCGCGGTCCACGGAATCCACCAGAAATTCCGCTTGCGGTTGCATGTTGCCCTGCGCCATGAGGCGGCGGATTTTTTCTTCGCGGGGTGCGTACAGAAAAAAACGCAAAGTGTCTTCGCGCTGCTGCAAGAAATGTTGCGAGCCCCGGCCCACGATCACGCAGTTCCCTTCCGCGGCCGCCTGCAACACCACCCGCTCGGAGATGCGCACGATGCAGTCCGCATCCAGCAGCTCCAGAGGATCAACGTTGCTGCCTTCATAACTGCCGCGCCAGAACGATTTCATCAGCCGGTAGTAAAGCGGGTCCAGCCGTTCTTCGCGTTCTTCCACCGCAGACTGCTGGCAGCGGGCAAGTTTGGCAATCTCGGCGGTGAGCAACTGGTCCCAGAGTTTCCAGCCCAGCCTGTCGGCGAGCCGGCGGGCGATCTCGGCAGCGCCGCAGCCGTATTCGCGCTCCACTGTGATGATCCTGACCATGCCGCGCCTCCTTCAGGAATGCCCAGCGGCCACTATTTTAGATGCAAATCGCGGCGGGCCGCAGGAATTACCTCCCTGGAGACCAGAGGAGCTTGGACGCCAACCGGGGACAAAGTACTTCGGTAACAGGCCGGGCCGTGGAATTTTTCGCTGGATTCAGCCGGATTCAGAATACAATTTAGGTACGTCTGGCCGTATGAAACTGCCGCTGCCGTCCAGAATTCCGATCATTTACGCGATCCTCGTGGTTCTCATCGTGGTGGGGGTCCTGCCTCTCTATTTCTACGCCGCCAAGGTAGTAGAAACCAACCGCCAGCGCCTGCAGGTGAATGAACAGATGCTGCAGAACACGGTGAGCAGCAGCCTGGCGGAAGCAATCGCACAGTGGGAAAAAGACGTTCGCGACAAGCTGGCCGATCTGGCCTACTCGGTCCAAGCCACCAGCGGCGGCGACCTCTCAGGCATGCGCGTGCAAGCGCCGGCCATCCGGCAACTGTTGCAGAACAGCATCAAGCCGGCAGATTCAGTCGTAACTTATGCCCGCCTGGTCGACATGGAAAACCGTGCCATGACGGCAGGAAAAGCCAGCGATGGCGATCCTGACGCGTTCCTGGAAAAGGAGCTTGAACGCGGGCTGGCGGCGGCGCGCGATCATCGCGAGTACAGCGGTGAAGCGCTGGTCATCGGTTCCGGCCATCGCGCGCGCACCGTGATGGTGATCAGCCGGTATGTAGAAAGCCCCAACGGGACGGTGCAGGGCGCGCTGGAACTCATCATTGATCTTCGGTACCTGATTGAGAAACTCAATGAAGCCCGCCACCGCCAGGGCCTTGACACATTCGTGGTAGACCGTTCCGGGCGGCTGGTTGCTTCCTCCAATCTTCCCTACGCCACCGGGCAGGACATGCGGTTTAACGAGCTGGTGAAGACGTTCGTGGAACAGAGCGCGAGCGTGCGCATGACGGTCACGCGGCCTTACACACTCCAGGAAGGCAAACAGAAGGTGGCCATGCTGGGCACGTACGACACGGTACCGGCCCTGGGCTGGGCGGTGATCGCGCAGAAGCGCCAGAGTGACGCCTACATCGAGATCATTGACATGCAGAGCGATGCGATCCGCTACGCCATGATCGCCATCGCGTTCAGCATCCTCATCGGCATCTGGGCGGCGCGCCGCCTCACCATGCCTTTGAGCGTGCTCACGCAGTCGAGCCGTTCCATTGCCGGCGGCGATTTCTCCCAGCGGGTGCAGCTCAAGAGCAGGACCGAATTCGGCGAACTGGCGGAGTCCTTCAACACCATGACGGACGACCTGCAGCAGTACGTGGCCGACCTGAAGAAGGCCGCCGAAGAAAACAAGACGCTCTTCCTCAGCTCCATCCAGATGCTGGCCGGCGCGGTCGACGAAAAGGACCCGTACACCCGGGGCCACTCTGACCGCGTAACGCGCTACTCCGTGCTCATCGCCAAAGAAATGGGGTTGAGCGAGGAGGAAGTGGAAAAGATCCGCATTTCCGCCTTGCTGCACGACGTGGGCAAGATCGGCATTGAAGACCGCATCCTCAAGAAGCCAGGGGCGCTCACGCCGGAAGAATTCGAGATCATGAAGACGCACACCACCAAGGGCGCGGCGATTTTGCGTCCGGTCGAGATGCTGCGTGACATGCTTCCCGGCATCGAGCTGCACCACGAGTCGCTGGACGGCCGCGGCTATCCCCACGGCCTGAAGGGCGACCAGATCCCGCTGATGCCGCGCGTGATCATGGTGGCGGACACCTTTGACGCCATGACCACGAACCGTCCTTACCAGGCGGCCATGGACCCGGAATACGTCATCCGCATCATCAACTCCCTGGCTGCCACCAAGTTCGATGGGCGTGTGGT
>DASVFK010000389.1:0-3201 GCA_036380095.1 Candidatus Angelobacter sp.
CTGGCTGGAAAAAAAGGCGGCACGTCACGCATCGCGGCTCATCTTTACCGCGAGTTCCACCCGCCAAATGTATTTGCAACGGTTTCCGGACCTTGCCCCTGAAAAATGCCTGGTGATCGCCAATGGGTATGACGAAAAGGACTTCGCCGATCTGTCTCAGCCCGCGATTGCCCATCAAGAGACTAAGGTACGCATCCAGCATTCCGGGCTCATTTATCCCGAAGAGAGAGATCCGGTCCCGTTTTTCCAAGCACTGGCACGCTTGAAGAAGGATGAGCGGATCAGCGCCAACTGGTTTTCGGTCGACTTACGCGCATGCGGACATGAGGAGCGCTATCGCGAGACTGTCGCACAACTTGGGATAGAAGACCTAGTGCACTTTCTGCCTGCACTGCCTTACCGGAAGGCATTGCAGGACAGCAACCAGGCTGACGCTCTCCTGTTGCTGCAGGGAGCCTCGTGCGACCATCAGATCCCTGCAAAAGCATACGAGTACATCCGGCTTCGCAAGCCCATCCTGGCCCTTACATCCGAGACAGGCGATACTGCCGCGCTTCTGAATGAGTGTGGCGGAGCCACCATCGTGGATATGGCCGACCAGGACGCCATCTATCAGGCCCTCCCCGGTTTCTTGTCGGCAGTCCGTGCCGGCGCCCATTCCCTCCCGAGGAAGGACGCGGCCGCAAGGTATAGCCGCCAAAGTCAGGCCCGCGAACTTGCTCTTTGTCTTAGCCAGGTTGTTGAGGGCGGGCTAACCGCGGCGACCGTGCCGGCTGCAAAGCGTTCGCAGACCGCTCCTTGATCAAAGACAGCAGTTGGTCTCTAACGAAACAGGGGCCTTGGCGCAGGTTCATTTGTTACTGCTTTGAACTTGTGTTACTGCGGGTTTGGGCTGTGAGGGTTTGCCTACCAGCACTCTCATCGATCCGTCTTCGGGTGCGGAGTAGGCAAGGAAGATTACGTTGTCACGGGAGATGGTCAGCGCAGGATACCGATGTTGTGGTCCGCTGATGCCCATCGCTTGTATCTTCCATTTCGTACCGTCCCACCACGCATGTTTCAACGCGCCATCCGTCTCGTAGGCGATATGGGGCCTGCCCTCCGAATCAAGGGCCAGAGACGTCCGTTGGTTCACCCATGAGAGGTTTCCGAAGGGGTTGGCATTGGGATCTATAACGTCGATACGCCAATGGTCTCCATCCGGCCAGGCGTAGCGAAGTGAGTTTTCGTCGCGATAACTGAAGTTGGGTCGGCCGTTTTTGTCGAGCACCATGGAATTGCCCATCCCAGGCGTAGTTTCCTCTTTGCGGCCGACTTTTCCATCCTCGATGGTAGTGACCAACCACTCGTCTTTGGCGCTGTTAATGGCGCAGCGAAGCGCCCGGTCCTTGAATGCCGAATAGGAAACATAAACTGCTCCCCGGCTGTCAATGCGAACATTGTTCCATTTGCCGGTTTCCCAGCTGGTATCCAGGGTACGAGCTCGCCAGGCTCCGTTTTTGAGTACCGCGTGACGGATATGAACAAAGTATCCATTCGCCGTGTCGGTAAGCTGGTACCAAGTAACGTGAGGAGCATCGTCCGCGTCAATGGCGATGCCACAGGAAAACTCCCGGCTCCCGGATCCAGGGGCAATCTCCTGAATTTGCCACCCGCTTCCGTCCCAGCGCGCATACTTCAAGGTTGAATAGGGCACATAGCACAAGTGCGGCCGCTCGTGCTTGTCTAAAGCCAGATTCACAACGCCGTTTCCTTTATCGACGATCGTCGTGAACCAGCGGCCGGTGGCTGCAGAACGAAAAGCATACTTGGTTCCTCCGCCTTCGGGCGAGAGATAACCCATATGAACATTTCCGCCGGAATCGATTACGAGGGCGCTGAATGCGCCGGATGCATCGACCGTTTCCGTCGTCCAGGTCCATTCTTGACTTTGGGCCGGGTAGCACAACGCCAATAGCAGGGCGATCAGTAAGGCGGCAAATCCATTGTTGCTTCTCAAGAATCTTCTCGGATACATCTCAGACTCCGCGACAGCCACTTTGTCAAGGTATTGCATTTGCATCAAGCCCAGGCCTCGGAGAGCTCACGCTCCTGCTCAAGACCGGCCTCCCTGGTCCTCTGATTGGACTCGGCCGCCAGCTCCCGCCGATACAGCAGTCTCAGCACCACGATGCAGGCGACGATTTCAAACCAAAGATCAAAATAAGCGCGGCCCAGAAAAGCGCCGCTCACGGCGAATGCCGCAAGGCTCACTTCGAACATCCGTGTATAAGGAACCACCCAATGGGTGGGAGAGCGCCTTCGCGCGCTGTGTCGCAGATGGCGCATCGAATACAAGCAACATCCCAGCAGCAACAAGAACAACGCCAGTCCAGGAAACCCGAGCTCGCCCAATACCTGGAAATAAATGCTGTGGGGCCCCTCGGACTCCCGGCCACGAGGCAACGGCTCCGGTTGATAACGGTGGAAGACTGCCACGTCAGGATAGGTTTCCAACCCGCCCCCGGTGATGGGATAGTCCATGACAAGGTTCCACCCTGTACGCCAGGTGATCAGGCGCTGCATCGCAGATGTGTCAAGCTCTCCGTGCGCCAGGCTGTCCATTCGAGAAATCCAGGCCGGTGGAGCAAATGACACGGTGAGCAGGGCCGCGGCTGCCACCATGGCGGCAGCAATCATGCGGTACCGGGACATCATCGCGATCAGGAAAAGAACAACAGCCAGGCCGAGCAACCCGCCACGGGAATAGGTGAGTACGACGCAAAGAATGGTTGCCCCAAAACACAACCGCAAGCAGTTTCGCACCCAACGTTTTGTCTCGCCGGCAATCGAAAAGTACAACAACGGTAAAATCATGTTCAGGGCCAGCGCAAAGTCATTGTTGTCCTCGATAAAGCTATCGTGCGGTCCATAGATTCGAGACTGCCCGCCGGTTCGCAATATGAAGAAGATGCTCCACAAGGCCCGTATGCCAAAACTCATCCCAATCACCAGGACGATTTGCCGCAACCGCTCCCTGGATGTGACCAAGAGCATGGTGACAAATGTCATCAGCAATATCTTGGTGATCTGTATCAATCTGGCCGTGCCATCTTCCATATGCCCGGCAAAAAGCGGCACCTGCCAGGCGTAAGCCAGCGTGATACACATCCAGATCCAAAGCCCAAACATCAAGAGAGTTTCGCGGGTGAAAATATCTCG
>DASVFK010000390.1:0-10081 GCA_036380095.1 Candidatus Angelobacter sp.
TGCGATGTCTACCAGGTTCCAGTAACGCAATGGACGGCCGGGAGAAAGCGCGCTCCAGTGGGCGCCGTCAAACGCTGCCAGCGCCAGGCTGAAGGTGGGCTGTGCGGGCCGCGACTCTCTGCGGGCCTGGGCAAACAGCGCAGCGCAGCGCGAATCCATCTCCGTGCCGGCGCACATCAGCAGCACGTTGCGTTCGAAACGGGAAATCTCGAATACCGAGCACAGCATCTCGAGAGCAGGCGGCGCCGGCATGTCTGGCCACGAAGGTTCTTTCGCTTCTGGCGGCGGCGCCGCATCGCGGCGCTCAGCTTCTTGGCTGCCGCTCTGCGCCAGGAATTCCTCGATGCGCGTCCGCACTTCGGCTATGGCCCGCATCAGGTACTGTTGGTTCGCCTCGTGCCAGGGGACCGGGCTCACGCTGCTCATGGGATCGTCACCGTGCTGGGCAAGCTCTCAGCCCCGTCAATTTGGAGGCGCACCATGTAAGTCGCGGGTGGCACGCCCCGAATGTTGATGGTGACCTGGCCGGCATCCACATCAGAGACTTTCGGCAGCGATGCAAACCCGGTAGGCGGTGTAACGCTGAAGTTGTTAAGCAGCAGCACCGCCCGCTGTCCGGCGCCGATGTTGGGTGTGATATTCAGTGTGACGTTCGTCCCGCCTGGTGGGTTCGGAGCTGCCACGGCGGAAGCGCTGCTGATCGTCGGGCGAAGCACAAAAGCGGCCACATTGGATTCAAAGGCGCGATGGTCCGCCTCGGGAGTTCCCATTTTTTTCTTCTGCATCACTTGCACGGCCTTTACGCCCGCATGGACATCGGAAGGCAGAGGCAGAGTAATCTGGGTGTCCTGCACGTCCGCCGGCGTCCTTTCCGCACCCTCCAGCAGCACCAGGGTGTTGTCACTGCGCAGTTGTTGCCCCTGGATCAGCAAGGTCGTGCCGGTTACGATAGGCTGGTCTGCGCCGGCTTTTGAGCTGACGCGATCAATCGCCGGCCAGCGGAATGGAACAACATAAAGGTTGCGCGCCTGGACCAGAGGAGCTTCCTGGGGCATGTCGTCGCTTTCAATCAGGACCACGGAGGCCTGATATGCAGCCGACAAGCTGTACTCGATTTGGAAAAAGACCGACCACAGTTTTGAAAACTCTTCCAGGCTCAGGGAAGTAGGCGTAAACCGTATGTGCTCGAACTGGTCAGCAAGATTGGAATTTGCCAGGAAGGCGTTTCGGGTGATGGCATTCTGTATGTTCTGTCGCGAGAGCAACGGCTGGACGTTCAAGGCATTCGCCACTGCTCCCAGCAGGCGCTGCGGCTCGAGTTGATCATCGTTGCCGTGGAAGGTGAATAGATAGTGGAGGTCCAGCGCGGTCTGCGGCCGGTGTGCAAGAGTTGCATCTGCGCGCCGGGTTGGCAGGTCCGCATTGCGATAGGCAGCGTTGGGTGTGACCTGATAAAGATAGACGTTGACCAGAGGTGTCTGATTGTTGGAATCGGGCCGGCTGAATCCAACTTTGGCGCTTCCCACAGCCTGGCTCACTGCTGGCTGCAAGACCTCTTGCAGGGCAGCGGTCACGGTCGCGATAGCCAGAAAGTTGCTCATCGCTTTCCCTCGCTGCGTTGCCGCGCATATTCATCCAGAGACATTCCGGACACTTGCCGCCGCTTGCTCGCGGGTGACGAAGATGCCGCTGGGAATTCTGCACGCACATCGACACGCCCGATCGTCACTTTGATCACTGGCTGCGTTGGAACTGGACTCGCAAATAGCTTAGGGCGTGACTGTGGTGTGGCCGGTCCTGCAATAGCCGCTGCCTGCGCGAAAGGATCAGAACGGTGAGCGATTACCGCAATGGAGTTTGCTCGCGGCACCGCCGGCCGCGAGAGTTCTGTTGCGGGCTCCCTTGCATCCTGCTCAAGGCTGGGTTCTGCGTAGGGCGGCCTGGAGAAGGGAATTGATAGTAGCCGGGAAAAAGCAGGTGATGCAGGGTCCGGCGGCGTCACCGCAGGTACCGAGAGACCGGCAGCCGTGACATCACTGTCATTCGTCATGATATTCACCTGTGCAGGAACCTGCACAAGGTCGTCATCGGCTGTCTTTGGCCGCAGTCGCGCGCTCGGATCATCTGGCTGTTGCGCCAGCGTGACTGGCGCTCCTGCTTGCCATTGACCTGCTGATGTTTCGGCAGCCTGCCACGGGGAGTGGAGCGAATGGATTTGCTGTCCCGTTTCGCCAGCAGCAAAGGTGGCCGGGACAAGCGGTTGCGCCAGCGGAGCGGTCCCAAGCGTCCGGGTGGCGAGACGATGGAGGAAATTATTCATGTCTGCGCCATCTCCAGGTAAAATTGCCGCCGGACTGGGCTCAGGGCAAGAATCTCAGCTTCACTCCAGCCGTAAGCCCGGGCCAGGACGTGCACTTCGCGCAACAGGCGCTTTGCCAATGCGCCGATCTTTGTCCACAGGAAATACTCGATGTCCAGCATTACCTGCCAGGTATGGCGGCAGGCAGCGCACGTGAGGTCGATCAACGTTTCCGCCCCTGGGTCGGACTCTGCCAGGCGCGCTGCAATTTCGTCCCATGTGGATTCAGCCAGTGCCTCCACGGCAACTACATCGTGTCCGGTGCGGGCTTCGATGAGGCATCTCTGGCCCAGCGTCCTCTGCGCCGACTGGAGATCGGTACAATCGCGGATCGCGATCAGATCTAAACTGTTTGGAGGCCGCAGATGCAGAAGGATTTCCCCCGAAGCTAACGTGATCTCTTGTTGATCCGTGCCGCCGGCTTCAGCATGGAGCTCGGGAATCACGATTTGATACTCGAGGCGTTCAGCACAGTTTGGGCATTCCGCGAAGGCCCGGAGCACCGGCCCGAAAAGTGATTGGTAGACTGCTCCAAGCTGCCGGTCGCGCATCCCGATGCTGAAACCCGCCGTCTTTTCCCGTGGTTCCCGCAGCCAAAGGGCGAGCAGGGTCACAGCGCGTTCCACCGGATGATGTCCCGCGCTTCGTTCCCACCACGTAATCAGTTCTGAGGCTGACAACGAGGGCATGCTCAATCACCTAAGCCGATGGAACCGTGAAGCTGGGCTCTGAGGGTTCTTGAACGTCCAGGTCGCGCTCCCAGCCTTCGTTCTCCAGCTTGATGTGCTGGATGGCCACGGCGTTCGCATTGGCATCAAGGTCGGGTTGGGCCTGCCACTCTGAAACCCAGCAGCGATACACTTTGTAGGCGATCGCCAGCTGGCCGGCTTCGTTGTAGAACTCAATGATGATGTCTTTGCGGAAGTTCTTGAGCGATGTTTCAGCGCCCAGTCCCGCACCGAAATTCCAGACGCGGTTGGCCCACTTTTCGAACTCGCTATCGTGAGTTACCCCGCGCTCCAGCGTGATGGCATCGTACTCAGTGCGGCCGGGTGACTTGCGGCTGGTACTGGGATCGCCGCCCTCGCGGTGTTTCACCACCTCGGTTGTCCGCTTCAGCATGCTCACTTTGCTGACGCCGGCCACATAGCGCCCATCCCACTTCACGCGAAACTTGAAATTCTTGTACGGATCAAAACGCTGCGGGTTCACACTAAACTGCGCCATCTCTGCCTCCTTGCTATGCGGCGGTCTGCCCAGCCATCTGTTGGATCTGAATGACGACAAACTCGGCAGGCTTTAATGGCGCAAAGCCCACCAGGATGTTCACGATCCCTTTGTTCTGGTCCGTCGGGGTTGTGGTTTCGCTGTCGCACTTCACAAAGTACGCCTGTTTTGGCGTTGTTCCCTGGAAGGCTCCCTGGCGAAACAGGTCCTGCATAAAGGCGCCGACATTCAGGCGGATCTGCGCCCACAAGGGCTCGTCATTGGGTTCGAACACGACCCATTGCGTTCCCCGGAACAGGCTTTCTTCGATAAACAACGCGGTGCGTCGCACAGGAACATACTTGTATTCGTCAGTAAGCTGATCAGCGCCGCGCAGCGTGCGAGCTCCCCAGACGACTCGTCCTGAAAGTCCAAACGAGCGCAGACAGTTGACGCCCACCTGGTTGAGGGTTCCGTTCTCAGCATCGTTGAGATCGATGGCGAGTTTCACTACGCCATTCAATCCGGCGTCGAGACCCGCGGGGGCTTTCCACACTCCTCGCTGTGCATCGGTGCGAGCGATGATGCCGGCAACGGCGCCGCAAGGAACGAAGGTGCTGAGCTGTCCTTTGCGGGCAAGGTCAGGCTCGACCAGGCGCGGGAAATAAACAGCCGCGTTTCGCCCGAGATCGCCTGAGATTGGGATATCGCTCAACTTGACTGACTTGCTGTCGCTCCAGGTGGGTAGTGGGTCAACGATGAACATGGCGCGCCGCTTGGAGCAGAGGTCAATGGCCTTGGCGTAAACGCTGGTATCGATGGCGCCGTCGCGCGTATCAGGTGGTATGCACAGCAGGTTGAACAGATCTGCCTTGGTAAGCGCAAACATTCCGGTCTTGTTGCCTTCGTCGCCGATGACCGCGGCCCCATCCAGGGCGTCACTGTCAGCTCCGCCTGTTAGTTTGGGGGGATTCGACGGGTCCGCGGTGTCGGCTGGTATCGCGTTCGGCAGTGCCGGGTCCGGTGTTCCGTCAGCTTTGGTATGGATCCGCACCAGTCTGGACTCCCGTGCCAGCACCCGGTCCACACGTCGTGGGCCCTCCTTCACAGACACGTTCAGGATTTTTTCCGCGACACCGGCGGGCGACTGAACTGTCAGGTTAAACAGATCGCCGGCCGTGAGGCCCTGCGCTTTGGCCACATCCGCATCAATGCCGGCATGGTCGACAACGATGGTTGTGTTGTCGAAGCTTTTACCAGGATATGGCGCTTCCAGGTGCAAGCCCGTATCAGCGTTCTTTGAGAGTCCGTCGCCGGCGCCCTTGAACACCCGTACAATCAGCGCTTGCGCCCCGCCGTTATTGTAGAAATCCTGAACGGCATAGCTCATCGGATACAGCGGATCAAGGCCGCCGAAGCTCCGTTGAAAGTCGGCGAAGCTGTTGACCAGAGTGGGATCGTTGACCGGTCCGGTGACGGCGCGTCCCACAAAGGCGGTAATGGAGGTTGCCACACCGGTGATTGTGTGAACCCCGCTGGGTATTTCTTCAATGTAGACACCGGGATAGCTAAGGGGTACAGGCATCGGTCATCTCCTTTTCTTTCTGCTCTGATATGCGCCGGTTGTTTGCTCAAGAGATATGGTTGAGTTCTGCGCTTGATAGGAAATTCTTCAAGGACCATCTCGGCTGCTGCTCGGATCTACCGGTTTTATTTTTTCTGCCGGAACAATCACCGTTTGTCTCCTCACGACTTCAACCACGGCAAAGGCGCGCGGCTTCGACCCTGAGTCCGAGAAATCTACGATGGTGCCCTCCACTTCTGTTTCACCTGGGGCGGCCACCACTAGGCCCTCCGGCTGAGGCAGAAACACGTCGGAGACTAAGAACCGGACCTTGTCTCCCATCCGCGTCAAACACCTCCCCTGGCTCAGTGCGCCATATCAACTTCTGATCCACAAGTGCACTCAGAAGGCCATTTGCAATGAGTGCCTGAAGCTGTGCTGATGGCCCGATCAAGAATCAGCAAGTGGTGCAAGAGTGGGAGTTATGACCGCGCCGGCAACTGCTCAGCGATTTGCCTTGCGATTCCTTGGTGTGGCTCACTGCATGTTTTGGCAGTGCCCTCTGCAGATTCAGGCGGGAACATCATGGTGGGTTTCAAAGCAAACAAGATCGTGTGATCGAGTACTGTAAGCCCGCTTACCCCTTCAGCTCACAGGACACAAGATATTTCTTGCCGGAGGAGGACGGGGTCTCCACACAAACGGTTTTCGCGTGGCGGGTTCTAACTGGCAGGGTTTCCCAGACCGTGAATCCGTATCTTGTTATAAAGAGTTCGCTCGCTGGTGCGCAGGCGCTCGGCAACCTGGCGGCGGGTGGAACCCTCGACATCGATGGCGGCCTTGAGCACGCGTTTTTCGATCTCCTGGAACGCTGTGTCGTAGGGTATGCCACGCTGCGAGATGGCTTCCCACATCGCGTTCGCTGCTTCCGCGAACAGGTCCGGGACTGGGGAAGCGTTCTCCGCTCCCGGCTGCAACATCCAATCCGCGAGGCCGAGCGAAGTGCCCTCAGTTTTTGCAAACAACATGCGCTGCACGGCGTTTTCCAGTTCCCGCACATTGCCCGCCATCGGTCTTGATTCCAGCAGATTCAACAATTGGGGTTCGACTTCGTGGATCGGCTCATAGAGTGCCCGGTGGCGCCGGGCGAACGCAAGGATCAGGCCGGCGAGATCAGCGCCCCGCTCCCGCAACGGCGGCAGCGACACCTTCACGACATTCAACCGATGGTAAAGATCGGCGCGAAAGCGGCCTTCGCGCACCAGCGGTTCCAGGGGCTGGTTGCACGCTGCGATGATCCGAACATCAACGCGAAATTCACGATCTGAGCCGACCGGACGCACCGTGCCCCGCTGAATCACATCGAGCAGCTTGGGTTGGAGGTGAGATGGCAGATCATTGATGTCGTCCAATAAAAGCGTCCCATGGTTGGCTGCCTGGAAGAGTCCCTTGCGTTCAGTAACCGCGCCGGAAAATGCTCCGCGCTGGTGTCCAAACAACTCGCTTTCAGCCAGCGCCTCGCTGATCGTGCTGCAATGAACAGTAATAAACGAGGCCGAGTTGCGCTTCTGATCGAGCTTGTGGATGGCATCGGCCAGCACCTGCTTCCCGGTGCCGGTTTCGCCTTCGATCAGGACAGTGATGTCGCTTACTTCGGCGGCCTTGCGTGCCCGGCGCAGGACAGAGATCACGTTCGGCGAGCAGGTAACGAACCCCAGTTCCCTGAACGTCTCCTGCAATTCCTGGTCCGATAACAATCCCGCCATCAGCCCTCCCTTGCGGCAGACAACAGAAACGGGCCTTGCTTAGACAGGTTCCCGGTTAAGTTAGCGTGCGATTCTACATCTTCATTATGTTGGAGCGCCACGCCATCCCTCTTAGGAGGCGGTTGCTCTCTTATCATCGTGACCAGGAAAGGAACAACGTTACAGAGATTTCTTGGATACCGCTTCCGAGGGTTAGGATTCTCTAAGGCGCAGGTCTCTTCGACGGTGCAATCCTGCTCAACAATCCCGTGAAGCAGGACATTCTGACCCTCACTACCCACCCCAATCCTTTGGACAGCGAATGGACGGTATTTGGAAGGAAGAATTGCGTTGATGCATGTGGGCCGCAAAAACCCCGTCGTGTAAAAATGACTTAAGTGAATCAATGGTTTACGTGATGGTACGTGATTTCCACAGCAAGGCAGACATTTCACCTTGCCTTCTCTACCCTAAAGATTCCGCAGCCAGTTGTTCTAGTCCGATACGCGGGAACAGCCTCCATTCGATTTTCCGGCCGCTTCCAAGGCTGGTTTGCTGGCATCTGGGACAAAGACGAAAGTCAAAGTGCGAAGCGCGCAAAGAGATGAGAGGGACAGCACAATTATTTCCCGCCCTTTGCTTCGCAAAGGGACGGGGCATCCGGCTAACTACCGTGTTAACTGTAGTAATAAGTAGGGACGGCGGTCGAGTATCTCATCAAAGCCGTTCTCGTCCTCTTTGGTCCTGAACAGTTGCAGCATCCGTCCATCCCACTTGAATGCGATTACCGAAGACGCAACGCGGCCCGGGGCCTGGCCTTTGTCCATGAAATAATCGAAGCCGGTAAGTACATGATCCGTGCCGATCTCGAACTTGAATTTTCGGTCAGGAAAAACCGCCCACCCATCTTCCCCAAATTCGTAGTTAAGGCCGTGGCGGTCCTTGTACGTTCCCACCAGGACAATCTTCGCGATGTATGCATCAGCATCTTGCACAAAGACGTAGTCAGTCTTGAACGAGGCGTGAGCGCCAACATCATTAAATCCGAGCCTGAAAGAATCTTGACTGAGCAGCGAGATGGCGAGGTTGGAGATGTATGGGGAATTTGGTTCAGGGACGGTGATTGAGCCGTCCGGATGAAGTACGAATGTCGCGCCGCCTTCATGAAAGTTGTAAATCGGGTCCAGATGCAATAGATTTCCGTGCCGGTTCACGGTAACGAGGTGCGGCCCGTATTGAGAACCCGCCAACAAGGGAGAACGCGTCTTTTTGACCTGGTCGATATAAGCGCTAGAAAGGTAATCTCCTTCACGCAGTGTGACGCTGGTTCGTCCGGACTCGTTGGCGCGGTCTGTCCCCTTGCTGCATCCCAGTGCAGACAAAACGGCGACGAGCGACAGCAAAATCCCAAAGCAGGAATGTGACGTGAGACGGTGTCTTGATCTTGCGAGCATTGCCGGAAGGATCATACACCCTGTTTGCCGAAGGCCCGTGCGCAGCGAAGCAGAGCGCGCAGAGGGATGAGATAGACAGGACAATTATTTCCCGCCCTTTGCTACGCAAAGGGACGGGGCACCCGGCCGCCTTGCGGAAGACCAAGCTGCTATTGTCCAGTGGCTGTTGCCATGGGCTTATCGCCAGTCTTCACCGCTGCATTTGGCCGGCAGATCGCGGCCACAACAACTCCGAGGAGCAACGCGAGCACGCCTTCTCCAATAATCCAATCGAGCGCAAGCCCGGACGGAATGGGATAGGTGAAGAACTCGACCAGCGATTGCGGTACAGCGGTCACCAGGGCCAGGAGAACTCCAAAACGGATTCCTTGCCCCAGCCACGGTTTGGGCTCGATGCCACGGACATAAATCAAGACCGTTCCGGCAGCAAGGACGAGGTTCGCGAGGTGAATCACCCACAGTCGATGCAGCATAGCGGCCTGTGTTCGCCACAGGGTCGCGTTCTCCGCATAGGCGCCAGCCAGCCATACGCTGTGGATCAGATAACGTCCGACTACCAGCAAGATGAAACCGGCCACAATCGCCAAGAGACTTCTCTTTGTCGTCATGCAGATGTCCTCCGCAGGGCACTCCATTTGCGCACAAATCGCAGACGAGCATAACACTTGCGGTCAAGATTTGAACGCGGGGTGCACCACAATTACTGTTGTAATCAGGCGATTACACTCAGAACCAGATTACTGGTGAAATGCGATTTTACGACAACTAAAGAAAGCCTATTCGTCATCGCGCTGTGGCCGCGTGACGGCACCATCAGGTGCAACGTAGTAAACCACGTTTGGGTGGGTGCTCCGCTCAAAGATCAGGATTATTCGACCGATAAAACTGGCGGAATCGGTCTTCGCAATCCACTTAGCCAAGCAGATCATCGAAGCTTGGCGACGGGAATACAATGAGAGCCGTCCTCACAGGGCTTTGGGGGAACGGACACCGATGGAGTTCGCCTGTCAACTCGCTGTTGAGGGCTCGCTGACAGGCTCACAAGCAGCCGAAAACTCGCCTTGAACTTTGTAGCAGTGAAAAGGGGACCGCTCAATGGGTCACGCCGACTTTATCGCGAGGCACGGAAAAGAAGGGTGCAAGGCTGGGCCCCGAAAGCGTGGGCCACGCGCCCCTCGGCCAAGTTCTTAGGAATTGAAAAATAGGCACCAAGCGTAAGCAGGGAGGCTGAGTTGCATTACACCAACAGCTTCCCGTCACTTCAAAAAACAAAGTACATGCAACGTAGGCATCTGGGTTTATACTTTCGTTTCTCCACCCCCTGATTTTTCCGAGGAGCGGTTCGTGCTTATGGCTTCAGAGGGCCAACCCAACGACCTCACAGGACTTCGTCCAGACTGGTCGATAATCAGGGGTCTCACCAATGGACTCCTCGAATTATTCAAACATGCAATCGGGGCTGCATCAATACTCGCTTTTATTAAGATTATCGAAAAACTGATGGAATGGTTGTGGGGTACGGAGAATAAACTCTTTTTCGATTCGTTTAGGATCAAATATATCTTTCAGTGCTCCGACATTTTTCTACTTACCGGCTTTATGGTTATTGGGTCCTACAAGTTTCTGAAAGCCTTCTTTAAGGAGTGAGACGTTGCGAGTGGAAGCGCCAATTCGAAGATCGTATCTCACCCAGATTGGAGCAGCACTTGGCACATATGGGCGTTTGGCTATCATAGGTGCCCTCTGCGGTTCG
>DASVFK010000391.1:0-5135 GCA_036380095.1 Candidatus Angelobacter sp.
CGGCGTGAGAGCTGTTCCAGGCACAACGCCGCGGTAATCGCGATGAGAGAGTTCCACGCCCACGGACCAGCGCCATCGCCAGCCCATGAGCCGCGTGACTTCGGCACCGGCTTCTTCTTTGCGCATGTTCAACGACGCCAGCACGGGCGCCGGACCAGTGAATCCGTTGCGGATGTCCCAGTTTTCGTTGCGCAAACCGGCGCTGATGCGGAAGCGCCATTGCGGCGAGTGGAAAACAGGAGTGGATATGGCCGCGGAAGCCCGCCGCTCTTCCGCATCCCAGCGCAGCAATGAGACCACGTTGAGGGCGCGGCCGCCCAGGTTGTAATACTCGGGAGTGATCTCTTGAAAGGGCAGCCCGCGCAGAAGACGCAGTGCCGTATCCAGCTTGCCGCTGCCAAATCCGTTGAGCTCATGGGCGTGAAAGATGGAATCAAAGCGCCCGTCCTCGCGGGCCGCGAGCTCGAAGCGATACGTAGGAAAGATTTCCAGCTGGTCGAGCCGCGCCCGGCTGGCGAGCAGGTCATCAAGCCGCAACGCGCTTTCCGAAGAAAATGCAATCGCATGGTCCAGCAGAGCCGGACGGACACGCAGCGGCGGCTCATTGCGCAAGTCGGCGATGCGGGGCTTGCCGGCATGCTCCCAGTACTTCACCGCGGCTTCGAGGTTTCCTTGCAGGAAGTATGTGGTGCCCAGGAAATCGTTCGCGTATCCATCGGCGGGGTCAAGGCGCAGCGCGCGATGAAGCCAGGCGATGACTTGCGGATAGTTTTTCTGCTTGAAAGCCACGCCGGCCAGCTCAATGGGAAAGCGCTTGTCACGAGGCAGAAGCCGGTGGCCGGCGAGCAGGGCGCGGCGCGCGTCGTCCCAGCGCTCGAGATGCGCCAGGGCGAGGCCGTATTCGTAGTCCAGGTCGGCGGAGCGATTGGGGACTCGATCCACCAGTTGGACGAGTTCGGACCACTTCTCAGCATGGAAGAGTTCGTGCGCCCGCGCGGCAGGATCATCCTGGGCAAGCGCACTCGTCCCAGGCAGCGACGAGATCAGCAGGAAGAAGAAGAAGAGAGAGCACCAGCGCAGAGAACGAAACCAGGTCACTTGGGCACCGCAAGCAGTGTCCACCGCTTTGCGGCTTTCCACTCTTTTTCAAAATCCGCGCGCTCTTGTTTCAGGAGCTTCTTCTGCGCCGGGTCGTTGACCAGTACCAGGTTATGCTCCCAGTCCAGGCCGGCAACCACCACGTAATGGAGAACGCCGCCGCCGGAGGGTTTCAGGGCGGCAATCAGCGGGCGGCCTTTTTCCAGATGCGCTCGCAAGGCGTCCCAATCGCCGGTGAAGGCAAAAGCGCGAAAACCATGCTCCTTGAAGTACCGCTCCAAGTCGGAGGCATAGATGCCCCGGGCTTCGCGGGAAAAAAGCTCTTTCTGAATGAGCGCGGGGTCGGCATCGGCGGCAGAGGGCCGCGACTGCTGGATGTTCCAGTACTGCATGACCATGGAGATCACGGCGGCGCCGCAGCCGTCCTTGGTCTGCTTAACGAAAGGCACGTCGAGCCAGACGGCGGTGCTCGCAAGAGGAAAAGCAGTGCCGCAGAGACACAGCGCCAGGGCGAGCCTCTGCGGCAGAGAATAACGCATGGAAAGTTATCGCACGGCCACGATGATCAGCACGAGCACCACAACCGCCAGGATGATGAGGATCAGATCACGCTGGCTGAGATCGCCGGCGGCAAAGTCTTTCTGGGCCTTGTCCGCGCGGGCGCTGAGACGAGACAAGTCATCGTTACTCAACGTGGAAACGGCAGTGCGAACCTGCTGAGCGCTTACGTTCGCATCCTTCATCGCTTTTTCCGCGAGCGGGGTGGAAAGGAAATTCTGCAGGGCCTCAAGGTTATGCTGCCGCTGTTGTGAAGACGACATCACCTGCTTTTGCAGGTCAGACGAGCTCACTACATGGTTTTGGGCCCTGAGGTCGGCAGGAATCAGGAAAAGTGTGACCAGCAGAAGGGCAATCATCGGACGCGCCGATTGCCGCAATACGGATTGCATAGTACGGCTCCTCCAAGACAGTTTTCCGGCCAGAGGCAAAGTATACATGAAGAGGAGTCGTGACCGAGGTAACGGAAGATATGCACCTGGTCCGGGCGGGCAGAATGAACTTCTTGCGTAAACGCTCCGGCCCCGGCGCAAAGGCGAGCCGGCGGCGAGAGCAACAACGCAACACGCAGCCCGAGGAACGCATGGAAGCTTATAACGGGATGTGACTGTGACCCGCAAGGGAGGCGATCAGCACAATCAAAAACACGACCATGATGATGATGATGATCAGGATAAGGGCATGGTCGATCAGGTTTCCGGCGGCAAAATCGGCGTTGACCTTCTCGGCGCGGGCGCTGAGCCGGGCCAGATCGTCGTCAGTCAATGTGGAAATGGCAGTGCGCACCTGCTGCGCGTCGACGTTTGCGTCCTTCATCGCTTGTTTCGCGAGCGGGGTGGAAAGGAACTGCCACAGCGCCTCAGCATCGTGTTGCCGCTGCCGCGTGGCGGACATCATCTGCTTTTGCAGGTCAGCCGGGCTCACAATGTGGCCCTGGGCCCTGAGATCGGCAGGAATCAGGAAAAGTGTCACCAGCAGAAGGGCAATCACCGCCCGCGCCGATTGCCGCAATACGGATTGCATAGCGCGGCTCCTCCAAAAACCGTTGTCCGGCCAGAGGCAAAGTATACATCAAGAGGATTCGCGGCAAAGATGACGGGAAGACATGCATCCGTCTCCCTGCGCACAGGTGGATGGGCCCATCGAAGAGGGCGGGAGGAAACCGGGGGCGCGGCCCCGGCAGGCTGCGGACGAACGCAAACTGCGCGACGCATTTGCATCCAGGGTAATTCTGCGTGACCCGCTGTTCCGCAGCCTGCCGCAGCCGCGCCGCTCCTGCGGCTGCGCACAAGCAAACCGTTACTTGACTGAGTCTTGCGCTTTGGCCTGGGCGCCTGCCATCTGGCCGCCCAGATCAAGCTGGACTTTCTTGCCGGAGAAGCGCAGCGATTTCAGTTCCCTGCCGGCGCCGTTGTTCGCGATTTCCATCACATCGTCGGAGGCTTTCTGGCCGAGTTCCACGACCTTCGCGGGGACCGTGGCCAGGACCTTGCCGTTGCGCACAATCTCGACCTTCACGCTCTCACCCGTACCGTCCCAGCGGGCCACGTAGTCGCCGGCTGGAAGCTGGGTGCCGCTGACCTGCACAGGCTCTGAGACCTGGAAATTGCCTTTCTGCCCGCCACCTGCAGCGAAAGCAGCGGTTGCGAGGACGAGAACGAGTAAGACCAGCACAGATTTGAAAGATTGCGTGGATTTCATTACTGCTCCTTTTTCCTGTATTCCCCGAATACGTCGGGACGGCTGCGCGGCCCCTGGATTTTTCCGGTTTATGTGCATGTGAAACGGCGTTACAATGCGCGCGTCGGGGTCGTTACCGGATTGTGAACGCTCGGGCCGCCAAGCATGGGCGATCACAATCCCTGACCCCGCTAAAAAAATCTTTCTTGCCGCAAGGCCGCGCATTTCGATCTGCGGCCCTTTCTTATACGCACCGCCCGAACCAGAAGTTTCATTGATTCAGACTTCGCATTGCTTTTTAGACGCATGCCTAGAACGCGGGTTAGCCCGGCATCATGCGCGAAAGGTTTTTTAAATGGTTACTAAGACAAGCTGTTCGAAAACGAAGAGCAAGCGTTCGAAATCGCACAGCACGCGCATGCTGCATACGAGCGGCCGGATCAAGCTCTCCGTCAAACATCAAGCCAGATAAATGAATGGCTTTTTTCACTCGAATATTACGAGGGAAGCGGCATTGGGTCTTTAAGTGTTACTGGTGCTCGAGGAGCGGGGCTATCGGTTCCACACCTTTACGACAACTACATCTACAATAGGGCGACTTTCCTCATTAGAGAGGGTAATGATTGATCACATCTATCCAGGAGCAGCCGCGACGGTAACGTGCCGCACGGTTTTTCAGATTAGTCAAAAGAAGTTTTACTGGGAGTCCCTTGGAATATTTCTTCTGCTGATCGCCGCAGCCGTTACCATAACATGGCTGGCGAAGCGAGGGGCATCGCCTAGATGGAAGAGCGGAAGGATCGCGGTGGTGCTAATCTCTTGCTTATTTGTTGCTTCATTGTTCAAAGGCTATTTCCAAGATCTGAAATTGTACCGAGCCTATGAAAGAGGTGAGTTTTCCTTGGTCGAAGGTCTCGTGGAAGATTTCCGGCCCATGCCTTTTGAGGGTCATCAAGAAGAGTGCTTTTCTGTCAAAGCGAAGAGATTTTGTTACTCAGATTTTGAAGGCACGGCGGCGTTCAAAAATACAGCATCTCACGGCGGCCCAATCAGAGCCGGCTTGCGGGTGCGAATCGCGTATGTTGGCAATGACATCTTACGACTTGAGATTGCATCCAGCGAAACTCGCCCACCCGACTAACGAGGGGTGATGGCTTTCTAAGAGGTGTGACGGCCTCAAAGTGGCCAATTGTGTGCGATGAAAAGCTCTGCGATAAACTAGAGTCGATGTGCGGACGCTACCGGCTCACGGCGAAAGAGCGCTACATCGCGGAACACTTCGAACTGGAAGAGGAAGTGGAGTGGACGCCGCGATACAACATCGCGCCCACACAGCAGGTGCTGACGGTGCGGCAGGACAGGAAAGAACCCAAACGCAAACATTCGCTGATGCGCTGGGGGCTGATTCCTTTCTGGTCCAAGGACGCGACCATCTCCGCGCGCACGATCAACGCGGTCTCAGAAACCGCGGCGGAGAAACCGGCCTTTCGTGAGCCGATGCAGCGCGGCCGCTGCCTGGTGCCGGCGGACGGCTTCTACGAGTGGAAGAAGCTCAACGCAAAAAGCAAACAACCATACAACATCGGGCTGGCGGACGACTCGCTGTTCGCATTCGCCGGGTTATGGGACCGCTGGCGCGCGCCATCCGGAGAGAAGCTCGAGAGCTACACCATCCTCACCACAAGCGCCAACGCGCTCGTGCGCGACGTGCACGACCGCATGCCGGTGATGTTGCGGCGTGAGGATTACGATCTGTGGCTCGATCCCGGAGTGACCGATCCCAGCCGCGTGCAGCACCT
>DASVFK010000392.1:0-17154 GCA_036380095.1 Candidatus Angelobacter sp.
GGTTTCCGCGAATCTGGTCAACCTTGCCGGTAATTACGTCATGGTCTACGGCCATTTCGGTTTCCCACGGCTGGGTGTTACCGGCAGCGGCTGGGCCACGTGCGTTTCACGCGTCTACATGGCGCTGGTGTTGGGCCTGGCGGTGATTTACTACGACCGCAAACGCGGCAGCGGCTTGTGGCTGGCTTCGCGCAGTCTAGAACTTGCCCGCATCCGCGAGTTGCTGCGCCTGGGCCTTCCGGCAGCTTCGCAGTTGTTGTTTGAGATCGGAGGATTCACGGCCGCAACCTACATGGTGGGACAGCTCGGTCCCGTTACTCTGGCGGGGCATCAGATTGCGCTCAACGTTGCCAGCTTCACTTTTATGGTGCCCCTGGGGATCGGCTCCGCCGCCGCCATCCGTGTAGGACAGGCCGTGGGCGCACGCGATGCTCATGCTGCAGCACGAGCGGGCTGGACCGCGCTGCTATTCGGCGTCTGTTTCATGTCCTGCTCGGGCCTGTGCCTGTTTCTCTTTGGACGCCCAATCGCACGCATCTACACGCCGCAGCCCGATGTGATCCGTGCGGGAGCGACTCTGCTGATTGTGGCGGCGGTGTTCCAGCTGTTTGACGGCCTGCAGGTTGTGGCCACCGGTGCTCTTCGCGGGGCCGGCAACACGCGAACTCCCATGCTGGCCAACCTGTTCGCTTACTGGTTGATGGGCCTTCCCCTGGGCGCGCTGCTGTGCTTCAAGCTAGCCTGGGGTGCGGTGGGCATGTGGATTGGCCTGTGTCTTGCCCTGGTCATGATCGGCAGCGTGCTCGCCCTGGTGTGGCGTTGGACGGTCCGTGAAATGGTTTTTCCGCCAGTGCCGGCGGCTGCAAGTTCGCACGCTTCCGATTAGCCTGACGTCCGGGCGATCTGGCAACGCTTACATCCTGCCTTCTCTCCGCGGCATCCAGACCAACATGTATGCCTCCACCGGCGCTGGTCCGTGTGGAGAGCTCTTGTCTGGAACCAAACCGGTTCGTTCAATCGATGAAGGAGTATCAGAAATGAAGAGACTATGGTTGCTTACTATCGGCGTGGCCGTCGCCGGCGCATTTCTCGTTGCCACTGCACAACAACAAGCAACGCCTGAAGTCCAGGCAAACCCGGCATCCAAGAACAAGGCCACCTCACCCGCGCCGGCTGCAGCCGCCACGAACCAGGGACAGAAAACCTCCATCGGCAAGGGAGTGCTCATTATTACTACCGCTCAACCGGATTCTTTCTGGAACGAGCAAGTGGACGTGAGCGGCAAGGGCCAGGCCGTAATCACGGATTTCCTTTACGATCCGAACCGCGGCGTCGTCTATGCCTACCGCGAGGATGACGTCACTTGCAAGAACGGCCAGACCGCGAGGGCGGGAATCCTGGACGCGGTGTACACCGAGGGAAACAAGGCTGGAAAGCCTGCCGGCTCTGGCTGGTACGCGGTTGGCGTGAACGCCGGCAATTGCGGCGCCAAAAAAGACATGATTTACGGCTGCAGGCTTGACGCCAGCGGGAATCCCACCGCGTGTGGTGTGGCCACACTGAACAACCAGACCGGTGAGGTCGATATAGCGACTGTAAGATAGCGCAGGATGTAAGACAGCGCTGAAGGCAAAAAAGGCGGGCCAAGAAGGCCCGCCTTTTGGTTTAGCACGCAGCGCGTGGTTAGAAGCGCACGTGGAATGAGAGTTGCAGTTTCCGTGGACCAATGCCTCCTTCAACCGCGGCCGGATCGCCCAGGCCACCGAACACCGGGTCGGTCAGGTCTGAACTGACTTTGCCGTTGCGCAGGTCGTTGATGTGGAGGATCTGACCCTGGGCCCCGGCAAACGTGCCATTGAGCCGCTGGCAGCTCGTGCAGTTGGGATTGAGCGACAGCGGCAGGAGTCCCAGGATGTCATTGCTGTTGAAGGAGCTCCAATTGCTGTGGTTGAAGATGTTGAAGGCATCAAAGCGCAATTCCACCTTCACTCTTTCGACGTTGGGCACGGAGAAGGACTTGTGCAGAGAAGCGTCAAATCTGACAAAGGGTGATCCCAGGGCAGCGTTCCTCTCCAGGTTTCCGCTGGCCTGCTTGAAGTCGACTACTTCGCCGGTGAAGAAGTCGATAGGGCCGGCTCCAGCTGCCGCCGCAGGCGCCAGGAACGTATTGGGCACGATGGTGTTGCACTGAGCGGCGGGATTGCCGGCCGCGATGCAGCCAGCGATTGCGTTGGGACCGAAGTTTCCATTGCTTCCAAAGGCGGAACCAATTCCGGCCACGGAGATGGTGCCGTCAGGCAGCACGTTGGGGCGTTGCTGCGTCTCGCTGCCCGCGCCGAAGAAGCGGCTGCCATTGGCAAAGGACGAGTCGCCAGTCGAGACCGGATAGGGGCGTCCGGACTGGATCTGGCCAACCCAGCTCAAGCCCAGGTTGTTGGCAATCGCTCCCATGTACTTGTTCGTAGTGAGCCGGCCGGAATCCAGGACCACGCCCATGTTGATGGCATGGCGGATGTCATTGTAAGCCGGGCCAAGTTCCGGACGAATATTTACGTAATCGGCCGGTTCTGAGATTCCGAAGAAGTCCTCAGATGAGGTGATGGCGTGGGACCAGGTGTAACTGGCGTTGAACTGAATATGGTTGGAGAAGGTTTTCTGGATGCTCGCCAACAAGCCGTTGTAATGCGAGGTGCGCGAGTTTTCGTTGGTGCGGATCGCCCCAAACCTGGAGTTGGGCCGCTTGCCGTAGAAAAAGAAGCCTGCATGCGCCGGATCGGCAATGACCGGGGGAGCGTTGGTGTCGCGCTCGCCGAACAATCCGAACCCGAATTGGCCGATATACTGGAGCTCACCTTTTAAGGTCTTGGTGAACTGCTGCTCAACTCCGAAGTTGACCATGCGCATTTCCGGGTTGCGCAGGTTCGGAGAAATGGGACGAATGCGTCCAAAGTTCGCGGGGTTGGTGGAGGGAGCGAAGGGCGCCAGCAGGGTTGCGCTGGGAGCATTGGGGAATGCATTCAACACCGCCTGTCCCGCCGGTGAGCTGCCGTCGATGGTGACGGTGAACAGCGTGGTGCCGTCAAAGTTCAGCGAATCGAGCACTACGTTGTTGAACGCCAGCATGGTGGTCTCCGCGAAGGAAAGACGGAACAGGGTCTTTTCCCAGGGAGAGTAAGTGATACCCAGGCGAGGCTGGAAGTTGTTCTTGTCTGACCCGCAGGCCGGGATCAGGCCGTTCCCCATCAGGCACGTACCGCCTGGGCCGGGGATCTTGCCGCCTTTGAACGCTCCCGCTTCATAGTCCCAGCGTAAGCCGTAATTCACGGTCAGGTTGTGCGCGAGCTTCCACATGTCCTGGACATAGAGCCCGTAAATGTTGTCTTTGGAAGTTACTTCTCCAGGTCCAAAAGCGATGGTAAAGCTCACCGGCTGGTTTGCCTGGTTCAAGACGTACTGTCCGAAATGAAACTGCGGGAAGAGCGAATTCCAGGGATAGTAACTTACGTTGAACCCGCCCTTCAAGGTGTGGTTGCCGCGGGTCCAGGTGAGGTTGTCAATGTACTGGTAGCGCTTTTGCAGTCCGCCCTGGGGACAGCAGAAGTCGGCTCCGGTTTGTGTGCCATCCGGATGAATGACTCCAGGCTGGTCCGTGTTATCGGAAGTCGAGGTAACGAAGCGGAAGAACACGAAGCGTGCTTCATTGACCAGCGTGGGCTTTAGGGACGACACAAGACCAACGTTCAGGCTGGCCACGTTGATCGTGCTTGCGGTGAGGTCATCGGGAGTCACATTCAAGCCGGTTTGCACGATGACGTTGCTCGACCGGAAGCGGTCCACGGCGTAACGAGCGCTCAAGCTGTGGTTCTGCGCCAGTTTGTAATCAACCTTGCCGGAATAAAGCAGGTTGCTGGTGGGTGATTGCACGGTCTGGGGCACACCGAATGGTGTGAGCGTCAGGGGGACACCCTGCCGGCTGTTTTCAAAGCTGGTGAACCAGAACAGCTTGTTCTTGATAAACGGTCCGCCCAGAGTGAAACCGCCTTCTTTGCGATGGAAGGGCGCGCGCGGGCAACCCTCAATGCTGGTGGCGCTGGGGCAACGCGAGTCTCCGAGAATACCAAGGTTGTAAAACGGGTCGGAGGCTGAGAGGTTGCGGCCACGGAAATACATATGACCTTCACCGTGCACGCTGTTGGTCCCGGACTTTGTTACCACGTTCATCACCAGGCCCGTGGCCTGCCCGTACTCCGCGTTGTAATTGTTGGTGATGACCTGGAACTCCTGGACTTCATCCACCGCCGCACCCAAGCCATCGCGGCCGGAGACGAGTTGGTCGGTAATGTTGGCTCCATCAATGTTAAACAGATTGCCGCGGTTGTTGATTGAGCCGGGAGCGATGAGATCGGTGGTGAGACCGCTGGTGTCCGCCTTCACACCGGGGGCCGTCAGCGCGAGCTGTGCGTAATCATTGGCTGTACCGCCAGCGCCTCCTAGTGTGGGCAGCCTTTCCATGTCCATGTTGGTGATGGAACTGGAAACGTCTGTCTTTGTGGTTTCGATCAGGGGCGCCTGGGTGGTTACTTCAACCGTTTCCTTGGAGCCGGCCACTGCGAGCTTAAAGCTCAAGTCTCTCTGGTCGCCTACTTTCAGCGCGATGTCCTTGGTTTCGCCTTCATTGAATCCTTTGGCGGACACTTTTACGGTGTAGGTCCCGGGAGACAGGTTGGGGATCACATAATTGCCGGTCGACGTGGTACTCACCGTAAGACCCACGCCGGTGGCGTTGTTCGTGGCAGTGACTTTGGCATTGGGGACCACTGCGCCCTGAGGGTCAACCACCTGTCCCACAATGGTCGCTGATGATGCGCTTTGCGCGACTGCCCCAAGAGTTGTCAGGCAGCAGCACAACAGCAAAAGAGTGCATAGAAAAGTGAAACGCTTCATAGGGGAGGTTCTCCTTTTTCTCTTCCTTGTTTCCTTCCTTCTCTCTCTTTTTTTTGTTCCCTTCCGTCCTTTTCCCGGCTGACTGGCTTAAGAGGGTCGCCTTTCGTGGCAATTCCTCAAATCCAGTGCTGCTGGAGGGAGAGAATTCTACGCTGCTTAACGGACCTTTACAAAATGAAAAATCTTACGGGATTTTCATTACGTGCCAGCGGGGCCGGGGTAACGAAAGTAACCGGCGAAAACAGGAATTTGCCTGCGAATCCGTGGGTTTGGGACATGCCGGTTCGATTTTGGGTTTCACCGGTGTTTTCCTGGTTTTTGCGCCGATATCGGCCCTGGCTGAGGAAGCAAGAAGTTACTTTCGTCCACTCCGCCCCGCACCATCGGTACAGCCTTCTAAGGTAAAGCGCTGAAAGGAGATGTCCGCCGTTACGTTGACAATGATTTGGCAGTTGCTATATTCGCGAGCGAAAGGCCAAAACCATGACCAATATTTATGACGCGATAAAAGAGAAAGAAAACCAGATCGCGATTTACCAGGCGCAGATTTCCGGCCTGCAGGCAGAGATTGAAGCTCTGCGTGTGGCCGCGCGCATTCTGGAAGGCGGAGGGAACCCGGGTACGACAGCGGAAACGGCGCGTCCAGTGGCAGTGCAGACCGCCGCACCCGCGAACGGTGCGGACAAGTCGAAACGAGTCTGGCCGTAAACGGGCCCCCGAACGGCGCGGGCGCAACTTCCGGGAGCGCGCACGCGACGCGGAAAGTTTGAAGTTGGGTGGCATGTGCCTTGCTGCCCGGCCTCTGCGCGACGCATTTTGGCTTCCAGGTGATGCAGTTTGGCGAGCAGGTTTTGTGGCGCACGAGGGGAGAGCGTGTGCCGCAGGTTTTTAAGGAGAACAAGTTTTGCAGGACGGCGTAACCATGGCGACACAACCAACCGATACCGCTAAGCCCAGGGTCAGGGCGACGAGCGACGAATTGACGGTCATCGCTCAGCGGGCCCAGGCCTTTACCAACGCGTCCGGCACGGCCATCGCCCTGAGCGAAGGCAACGCGGACGAAATCGTCTGCCGCGCACGCAGCGGTTCTGCTGCTCCTGAAGTAGGAGCGGCCTTGCGTGTGGAAGGCAGTTTTACCGGCTTGTGCATCCAGAGCGGCAAGGAGCTGCGCTGCGACGACGCTGAAACCGATACGCGCGTTGACACCGCGGCCATTCGCGCCCTGGGCATCCGGTCCATGGTGGTGACCCCGATCAAGGAAGACAACAAAGTGATCGGAGTGCTGGCGTGCTTTGCGCCCACCGCGCATGCCTTCACCATTACGCATGTGGCGGTGCTCAAGACCATGGCAGACCAGATCACCGCACTGCTGCAGAAAGAGCGTCGTGCCCGTGACGAAGGCGCCGTGCCGGCGCCGGTGCGCTTAGCCGCTCCAGAAGTTTCCGTGGCCAAGCCAACCGTGCCTGCTGCCTCGGCTCCGGTTCCAGTGGTCATGCGGCCTGCACCAAGCACCGCTCCTGCGCCAGCGCGCAATCAGTTTCCCGTGGTTTCAAGAGTAGAGCCCGTGGCCGCTCCGGCCCTCTTCACGAAGAAGGAAGAGAAGCGGGCGGAAGTTCGCGCCAGTTTCGGCACTCTCGATGCAGTCGCGGGCGAAGGCAAGAAGTCCGATCCCAAGATCAAAGTACTTGGGGCCGTGGCAGTTCTGCTGGTGGCCGGACTCGCCACGTTTGGGGTGTTGAAGATGCGCAAGCCGGGAGCGCCTGCTGCGGCGCAGCAGTCGCAAAATACAGCAACTCCGGCGGCCAACGCGCTTCAGCAGCCGGTGCAACCGCAGACGCAGGCTGTGGCAAGCGTACCTGCCGGCTCCGGAACGCCGGGCACGGGCGCTGTTCCCGCCACTTCGAACCCCGGTAGAACCGCTCCGATTGCCTCAGCCCTGGACGTGACCAGAAGACCTGACAAACCTTCGGCGAAGGCTCCGGAAAAAAGCAGCGTGACGGATGAAGCGGAAAAGCCTGCTCCCGCTTCGACGGTGGCATTGTCCTCCGGTCCTTCGCACATCAAGGCGAACCAGAACACGCAGGGAACTGACGTAGCGCCCACTTTGACGGTTGGCGGCGGCAGCGCCACAGGTACGATTTCCGCCCTGGCCACTCCCGTAGCTAGTACCACGCCTGCGGCGCTCCGGGCCCAGTCAGATCTTGAGCCCATGAAGGTGCTCAAGGAAGTCAAGGCCATTTACCCTGTGATTGCCAAGACGCGCCGGATCAGCGGACAGATCACGGTTGAATTCACCATCGGCAAGGACGGCAAGGCGCATAACCTGAAAATGGCCGGCGGCCAGCCGATCTTCCGCGACGCCGCTTTCGACGCCATCAAACAATGGGTGTTCAAGCCGGCCATGCTCAACGGCGAGCCGATCGAACAAACCACGCAAATCAAGATGCAGTTCAACCCGTAATCTTGGAGACTAACTTCGTCAACAGGAAAGCGCACCTGCGGGTGCGCTTTCCTGTTTTAGCTGCATGCATTTCTCCGCAGCCTGGCTTGAAAAGGCGGCTGCTCTGGATCATACTTTCTTCCATGCTCATTCCGCCGCCAGGGCGATGGATTGGTGTTTGTGTTACCGTCTGCGTGCTGGCGTTGTTTTTCTTCCCGCTGGCACAAGGCTCCTTCCAGGCGACACATGGTCCTATCACGGCGTTTCGCGCACGGCGGCTGATCTTTGGCATCATCCACTCCCTGGTTCGTAAGTTTCTTGTGGCGCTTGCCCGCGTGTTGAGGGCCGGCTCGCTCCAGCGGTTGGGCCTGGCCTGGAGGCGGTTGGGTCCGCCGAGTTTCGCGCACGCGGCGCCCTCCATGGCAATTTTGCGCTGCTGATTCTCTCCTTGTCTGTCATCAGAGGCCCTGGTCTTGCAATCAAAGATCCTGCACTAAAACCCTGCACCTGATTTTGGAGGAGAGAACTTATCTATGCGATACATTTGCGTTTTGGTTTTTGCCGTTGTCATGCTGCTGATGGCGGCGGGCTGCCATAGTCACAAGCCCCCGGCGCCTGTAGCCACAGCCCCGGCGGCCCAGCCACCGGCCGCCGCGCCCGAGGCAAGTCTTGCAGTAAGTCCAGAGAGCGTACAGCGCGGCCAGCAGGCGGAACTGCGCTGGAACACGCAGCACGCTTCAACCATCACGATCGACGGGATTGGCACGGTGAGCGCTTCCGGGTCAAAGACAATCACTGCGGCTGAATCCACCACCTATCACCTTACGGCCAAGGGAGAGGGAGGTTTAACCGAAGCCAACGCCCGGCTCACGGTCACCGCCCCGCCACCACCCAAGGCTGCCACGATCTCCGACGACGAGCTGTTCCGACGCTCCGTGAAAGATATCTTCTTTAGTTATGACAATGCCGCCATTCGTTCCGACGACCAGGCAGCGCTCAATGCTGACGCCCAGTTCCTGGCGGCTCATCCCGGCATGCGGCTGCTGATCGAAGGGCACTGCGACGAACGGGGCTCAGAGGACTACAACATGGCGCTGGGGCAGAACCGCGCCGGCAGCGTGCAACAAGCGCTCTTGAAAGCGGGGATCAGCACGGACCGCATCAAGCTGATCAGCTACGGCAAAGAGCGTCCTTTCTGCACTACTGCGGAAAACGAGTCGTGCTGGCAGCAGAACCGCCGCGCGCACTTTGTGCTGGCCAAACAATAGCAAAACTCTAGATGAAGTGTCCGTGGGTCTCTGGGGATTCAACGAATCCCCGGAGGCCCTTTCATCCGGCCTAGTCTCCGGCGACGGCCCCTTCCGGTTCCGGCTGCTTTTCCCTCATGTTTTCCCACATCTCCACGATGCGCTCGCGCAGCTTCTCTGTAAGTTCTTTGTAGGTTTCTTCCGGGTTCTTCATCGTTTCGGGTGGGAGAATCGGATCGCCAAAGCAGACGCGCAGCCGGGAAAGACGCGGCAATTTCCGGGTGCGCGGCCAAGCCTCATAGAAACCTTCAAGGGCCACGGGGTAGATGGGCACTTTGAGATGGGCGGCGAGAATGGCTACGCCCTTCTTGAATTTCTTGGGCGTTCCGTCGATGGAGCGTTCGCCTTCCGGGTAGAGCACCAGGTTATCGCCCTGCCGCAGACCATAAGCGCCGGCGCGCATGGCGTTGACCAGGTTGGAGTCAGGGTCCACTGCTACGAGTTTCAATGTGCGGCCCACAAGCTTGAACAGGCCGTCGCCAAAAATCTCGCTGGTGCCAACGTAGAACATGTCTTTGAACAGACGCCAGGGGATTTGCGTGGCCACCACGGGGCCATCGAGGAAGCTTTGATGGTTGGGTGAAAGGATGAACGGGCCCTTTTTCGGCAGCTTGTCCTTGCCGCGGACTTGCAGGCGGAAAAGCACCCGCGCCAGCACACCCGCGATCTTGCACAGCACGAACCAGAAGAAGACAAGCACGATGTTGGTTCGCAGCGAAGAGAGCACCGTGGGATCGTCCGGGGCCGTCGCGAGGACTGCATCCCAGCCGGGCATGGCCGGCCGCGCTCCCGCAGCGGAGGCGCCGCGGGCTTGCAGCAGCAGCGCATCCACCAGCTCACGGACGGTATAGACCTGGGAGATGATCTTGTCATCGGCTTCTGTGCCCAGCTCGCGTTCCAGCGCCACCACCAGTTCAACGCGCTCCATGGAATCGAACCCCAGGTCCAGCTCCAGATTGGAAGAAGGCAGTACGGGTTTCTGTGACTTGCCGGCGGCACGCACCACTGCCAGCGCCTTCTGCACATCCGGTTGTGCGAGCCAGACCGCTTCTTCCGCGCTGGGCTCTTCGGCCAACGTCCCGGCGCTGTCTTGCCCGGAGCGCTCGCCGGCCATCACGCGCTTCTGGATTTCAAAGCGTTTGAGCTTGCGCGTGGTGGTGCGGGGCAGGGGATCCGGCCAGAGATCGAAGCTGAGGATGCGTTTGGTGCTGGGCAATTCCATGGAGAGGTTTTCCACGTCAAAGCGGATGACCTCGCGCGCATTCACGATTTTGCGTTCGCGCAGCACGTCAAAGTTGGGGACGATCACCGCGTGCAGGCGTTCGGAGAAAGGCTCGCCGGGGCGATTGACAAGACCCATGACGCAAATCTCTTTGATAAACGGAGAGCGCAGGTAATGGCCCTCCAGCTCTTCGGGATAGATGTTCTTGCCCGAGCTGAGCACGATGATCTCTTTCTTGCGTCCGGTGATAAAGAGCATGCCGCGCTCGTCAATGTAGCCAAGGTCGCCGCTGTAGAGCCAGCCTTCGCGAATGGTCTGGGCGGTGGCGTCGGCGCGGTTGTAATAGCCCTTCATGATGATGCCGCCGCTCATGGCGACTTCACCCACGGGATGGGCCACGCCTTCCACGGGCTGAGGATCCACGATCTTGACCTGCACTCCCGGCAACGGCTGGCCCACGGAGCCCATGACGTTTCTCTTTGGGTTGGTGCACGTTGCGCCGCCGCTGGTCTCGGTGAGCCCGTAAGCCTGGAGCACATTGAAGCCGAGTTTCTGCAAGTCGCGGCCGATCCTGGGATCGAAGGCGGAGCCGCCCGTGATCAGATAGCGCATCTTGGGGCCCAACAATTTGTGCACGCGGCCAAAAAACAACTTTCCCAGATTGAGCCCAATCTTGCGCGCTGCACTGGAGATGCCCATGAGAGCGCGGAACGCCATTCGCGCCGCCCATGGGCGCTTTTTGACTTCCTGCATTACCCGCTCATGGATCAGGTAAAAGAACTGGGGCACGCAGCAGAAGAGCGTAATATCGCGCTCGGTCAGGGCGCGCAGCAACTCCGTGGTGTTCATTTCTTCCAGATAAACGATGCGCGCCCCGGCGGCAAAGGGAAGCAGCAGGTTCGCCATTTGCGCCAGAGCATGGAACAGAGGCAGAACGGCGAGGATGGAGTCACGTTCGCTGATGTGAATAAAACCGAAAACGGCGGCGGCTTCGGCGATCAAGTTGCCGTGCGTGAGCATCACGCCCTTGGGATCAGAGGTGGTGCCGGAGGTGTACATGATCACCGCCAGGTCGTCGTCCTTGATCGAGGCGGGCTGAAAGTCGCCGGGGCCGGCGGCAAACATGCCCAGCAGGTTGGAATAGCGGCCTTCACCGGAGCCATCGATCATCACAATCCGCACCAGGGTTTCTTCAACAGCGTTCTCCACCACGGGCAGGTTTTTGGCGTCGGTAAAGATGATGGCGGCGCCGCAGTCCCACAGAAGTTTGTTGACCTGGTGGGCGTTGAATGCGGTATCCAGAGGGACGGCCACGGCGCCGGCGGACATGACGCCCAGGTAGGCTGCCACCCACAGAGGGCCGTTGCCGGCCATGATGGCGCACCGCACCCCCTCCGACATCCCGGAATCATGCAGCCAGCGGCCCACGGATTCTCCCATCCGCCGCAGGTCGGCGTAGGTGTGGCTCTCCACCGCACTCGATGTGCGCTGCAGATCAGCCGCAACGCGGTCAGGGAATTTCTCTACGGATTCGAGAAAGCGACTGTAAAAACCGTGCATGTCAGATATTTTTTGGGGAAAGGCACTTCCTGCAAGGCATGTTAACCCAAATGTGCCACCCGCGGAAGTGAGATGCAGGACGTGTCCGCGGCCGGGTGAAGGCCCGGCACTTTGGAACTGATCCGTGCAAGGCACCTAAAGACGGCACGATCCACGCAATTGAGGAGTCCGCAGTTTGGCGGCCATGACAGGGCAAGCGGACACCGTGCCGGGGGTGCTGGCTCAGTCCACGGCCACAACGATCAAGGTTGCGTCGTCACTCAGCGCGTTGTTGCAGTGTTTGCGGGCTGAGCCAAGGATCGTGTCCCTCAGGTCCGGGGCAGAAAGATGGATGTTTTGCTCGATCAAGCTGACGAGACTGTCCTCCCCGAACTCCGCTCCTGCGGCGTTAGCGCATTCAGAGATGCCATCGGTGAACAGTACCAGGCGATCGCCGCTGCGCAGTTCGGCTTCCTGCTGGTGATACTCCCAGTTCTGCATCGTTCCCAGCACAACATCTTCGCTGCTGAGGCGCCGGCTTGTGTCATGACTGCGTCCCAGAATTGGCCAGTTGTGTCCCGCATTTGTGTAACGAATGCATTTTTCACGGGAATCCACAACGCCATAGAAGAAGGAGGTGAACTTGCCGGGCACGGCATGAGCGGAAACCATACGGTTGACCCGCTCGCACAAGAATTTTGGTTCTGCGATCTCCGGCGCAAGTGTGCGCACCGCTGCCTGCAGGTTCGACATCAATAATGCGGCGCCCATGCCCTTGCCCACGGCATCGGCAATGCACAGTGCGCTGCGGTGCGCGTCCAGGCGGATGACGTCATAGTAATCGCCGCCCACCGAATGCACCGGCTGCGACGAAGCCACGATGGACAGCCCATCGTGCGCGGCGATTTCGGCCGGCATCAGGGCGCGCTGGATCAGGGCCGCTTCCTGTTGCTCCAGTTGAGCGCTGAGCCTTTGCCGGCGAAGGGCCCGCGAGCGTTCCATCTGCTGCTCCAGAACGCGCAGCAACTGCCGGTTGTCCCAGGGCTTTTGTACAAAATCGCAGGCGCCGCGATGCATTGCATCCACAGCAAGTCCAATCGAGCCCCACGCGGTCATCACAACTACGGCCAGAGTATCGTCAATGGCCTGTACTTGTGAGATGAGTTCGAGGCCTTCGCTGCCGGAAGTCGTGTCGCGGCTGTAGTTCAAGTCGAGCAGCGCCGCGTCGAAGCTGCAAGTGCGGAGCGCGCGAAGAGCTTCGTCCGGAGATTTGACGAACTCAGCGTCGTATCCGCTGTTTTTCAAGAGGAGCTTCAACGCCGCGACGACGTCTTCCTGGTCTTCCGCCACCAGCACGCGGCGAACGACGGGGAAATTGGAACTCTCTGTGGGTACTGCATGCGCCATGGTTGAAGACTCGGTTTCGCAAATCATGGTTTTCACTTGCCTTTTGCTCAGTGGACCTTTTCCTGGCCCCGCTGAAGCATTGTTTGCAAGTATTCGGCCCTCGGGACAAGCTGCGTAAGTGACTCAATTCAAAGGCCCAGGTGGACCATAGCTGTTAGACTCATGGCCGCGGTTGTCCGTTAGCGAAACCGGAGTGTTCGAAAACGAACAGGTGGGATTTGCATGGATTGTTCTCCAGGGACTCGGGAGCAGCGGACGTCTCCGGGCGAGAGAAAAACAAAATTGACAAACGCTACAGCATCGCGTGTTCCCCTAGCGAATGTCCCAAAACAACATTTTGCCGGCAGCCGTCAACGAGAAGAGTCTTTTTCTCCCAGAGATTCCTTACTCTTAGAAAACTCTTTACTTTTAGAAAACTCTTTCGAACCATTCGTTGCGATGATGAGTTCGTTGAATTGCCGATTTGGAACGATGCCAGCAGTTACCGAAAAATTACGGTGATAAGAAAACCGGTACTCAGTTTATACTTTGGCGGCCAAAGGTGTTTTGATCAGGCGTTGGGCCGACGCCGAAGGGGGCACACACATGCGGGCGAGGATACTCCTGGCGGACGATCATCGTGTCTTGACCGAGGGACTAAGCAAGTTGTTGGGACAACAATACGACGTTGTGGCTACCGCAGAAAACGGCCAGCAACTGGTGGCGCTTGCCCGCGAGCACAAGCCCGACGTCATCGTTACTGATATTTCCATGCCGCTGCTCAACGGCATTGATGCGCTTCATGCACTCAAGAGGGCCGGAGTGCGCAGCAAGCTATTGGTGTTGACGATGCATGCTGACGCCGCGCTGGCCGTGGAAGCCTTCCGTGCCGGAGCTTCCGGTTATCTTCTGAAGCACGCAGCGGGCGATGAAATACGGTCTGCGGTCGATGCATTGTTGCGCGGCCGCAATTACCTGAGTCCATCATTTCCGGTTGACTTGATCTCGTTACTGGCGGAGGCCGCGCGCCATCCCGGCAAGGGTGGCCCAAAGCTGACGCGCAGGCAGCGTGAGGTGCTGCAACTGGTGGCGGAAGGCAAGACCATGAAAGAAGTCGCCTCCATCCTCACCATCTCCACGCGCACGGCTGAGTCCTACAAGTACGAGATCATGCGCACGCTGGGGATCCATACCAGCGCGGAACTGATCCAGTACGCGATCAAAATCGGGTTGATCCGGGTCTCTCCCTTCGGATACGTGGCTTGAAAGGAGCAGCTTGCGCGCCGTGAGCGTCACGCTGCTTTGCGGCCCCTCCCGGCGATCGAAGACTGGATTGCCAGCAGAACCGCTTGCACGTTTTCCCCTTTGGCGACGTAACGATTGAAGACTAGCAGCTCGGCGGCCGGGACGCAGTCATTGGCGGAGAGCAGCAGCATGGGCATGCGGGGCCTGCTGCGGCGAATCTTTCGGGCCAACTGCACGCCGGTCATGCCGGGCATGTGGTAATCAAGGATGGCAAGGTCAAAGGCGCGGCGCTTCACCAGCGCCAGGCCCTCTGCCGGATCGGATGCCGTGGTCACGGCGAACCCAGCCTTTTCCAGGACAGCAGCGAAGGCCGAGAGGAAAGCGGCATTGTCGTCTACGCAGAGCACCGTGGGAACCGCGTCATGGTTATCGTTACTGGAACACCTGCAGACGCCGGTGGGCCCACGGCGCTCAAGTTCGCTCTGTCGCATAAAGCTGCCTGTCGCCTTTCTTTCAACAAGCAGTGTGAAGCCATCGCTGCCCGAGAAAAATCGGGAGTAGTCCAGGATTCGTCTCTCTGAAAAAAGACTGGGAGAGATCAACAATCTTGCTGGACAAAAGCAGCAGCACTCCCGTAGTTTTACAGGCCCGTGTTCATGGCAATTTTGCCTGATTGCCACCGGGCACGCACCGCATAGACTTCCCCGGACCAACAGCAGGTGGAAGCCGCGTCATGCCTGAACCAGACAGCCCTTTTGCGGAAGCGCTCGCGATTTGGAAAGAACGGGCTGCGCCCCTTGTCTTTTCCCGGCCGCTGACTTCCGTGCGCCGGCTTGACCTCGAACGGTTCGCGGGTAAGTGGTACGAATTGGCGCGCTATCCTAACTGGTTCCAGCACGGCTGCCACTCCGATGTCACCGCGGTTTACACCCTTGAGGGCGAAGAGCTCCACATGATGCATTCATGGCTCTTGGCCGATGGGCAGACGCGGATTCTGAAGGGTATGGCTCGCGTGGTTGACCCCGTGACGCAGGCGAAATTCAAAGTCAATTTTTTCAAGCCATATTCGGGAAAATATTGGGTGATTGACCTTGGGCGGGATTACGAGTACTCGGTCATCGGCGAACCTGAACGCAAGTATCTCTGGATCTTCGCACGCCAGCCCATTCTGGAACAAACAACGTATGTGACGATCCTGGAGAACATCAGGACTTCAGGGTATGATCCCGCCGGCCTCAAAGTCACCCGGCATTCCCTCCGCCGCGCGCCGCAATCCGTTGGCGCGGGCCATGGCGGCATCAGGTCGAGTAATCTGCGTTGACGTGGACGTACTCGGCGGTGAGGTCGCAAGAGAGAAAATCCAGGGCGGCCCTGCCGCTTCCCAGTTGCACCTTGATCGTGTACTCGGGCTGCAGCATGCAGGTGTGGGCGGCGTCCTTGTCAAACGCGCAGGCGACGCCGTTACGGCAGACTTGCTGCTCGCCCAGGTAGATGTTGATGCGCGCCGGATCTAGCTTAACGCCCGAGTAGCCGATGGCCGCAAGAATGCGTCCCCAGTTCGGGTCGGCGCCGGCCCAGGCGGTCTTAACCAGAGGCGAGTTGGCAATGCTGCGGGCGATGCGCCGGGCATCGTCGCGCGCGCGGGCCTGTTCCACTCGAAGCCGGACCACGTGCTTTACGCCTTCTCCATCGGCCACGATTTGTGCTGCGAGCGAAGAGCAGATGCTGCTCAGCGCCGCTCGAAACTGCTCGCGTACATGTCTCACATGCAGGCCGCTGGCGCCGCTGGCCACGAGCAGCACGGTGTCATTGGTGGAGGTATCGCCGTCTATGGAGATGCAGTTGAAGCTCTGGTCCACGGCTGGCCTGAGCAGGGCCTGGAGTCCGCGCGGGCCGGCGGCAACGTCAGTGAATAGATAAACCAGCATGGTGGCCATGTTGGGGTGGATCATCCCCGCGCCCTTGGCCACTCCGGCCAGTGTGGCCGTTTGCCCGCGGAAAGAGATGGTCTGATGCGCCGTCTTGGGGCGAGTGTCTGTGGTCAGGATGGCGTTCGAGAAGGCGTCGAAAGCGGTCTGCGTGTCGCGCGCATCCCGGACCAGTTGTGGCAGTGCGCCGATGATCTTCTCCGCGGGGAGCGGGACGCCGATGATCCCAGTGGAAGAAGGGAAAATGTAGAACCCTGGGACTCTGAGTTTTGTTCCCAGTTCGGTACACACATTCTTGGCCGCCTGCACCCCTTGATTTCCGGTTGCGCAGTTCGCATTGCCGGCGTTGACGACGACGGCGCGAAGCTTTCCATGAGAAGCACGCAGGTTGTCCCTGCCCACGGTGACCGGCGCGGCGACAACCTGATTGCGGGTGAACATGGCCGCGGCAGAAGCGCCTTCCGGGGCCAGAGCGAGCGCCACATCGGGCTTGCCGCTGGCTTTAATGCCGGCAGCGCAGGCAGAGAAGAGAAATCCCCGGGGCGGAGCCAGGCTCACGCTTCAATCCTCACCAGGGGAATGGGTATTTCGATATCGCGCGCGCCCACCTGCCTGGGAATCTCGCCGCGATACATGGCGATCTCATCGCAGGCGTAAAGGTTGGGGCAGTGCAGGCAGTCCTTGTAAATCTTGTCCGGCAGGTCTTCGCGCGAGGCCACGCCAAAGCCCATGTGGGCGAAGAAGTCCGGGACGCGGGTGAAGAGGCAAACGCAGGTAACGCGGTGGCGCTCTGCTTCCTCCAGGAGGGCCTCGACCAGCTTGCGTCCTGCGCCCAAGCCTTTTGCCTCGGGAACCACGGCGATGGTACGGATCTCGGCTAGATGCCTGCCATAAAGATGCAAGGCGCCGCAGCCGATGACCTTGCCTTCATGCTCCGCGACCACAAAATCGCGGATATTTTCGCTGAGCTCGGCCATGGTCCGCGGGAGCAGCACGCCATTGCCGGAGTAATGGCGGATGATGGAGTGGATCTGTTCAACGTCCGGCAGGATGGCGTTACGCGTGAGCATGCGCCTCCTGCAGCGCCGCCAGCTTGATGCGCGACGCCGAGATAGCCTGGCTCACGCGCCGTGGCGCGGTGCC
>DASVFK010000393.1:0-22856 GCA_036380095.1 Candidatus Angelobacter sp.
ACGCAGCTCGCCCGGAAGACCGTCTCCCTGCGTCGTTTACCTGGCTACTTTGGCTTTCTCTTATTTTCCACCGATCACCGGGGCATGTCAACGAACTTTTAACATTAAAAAAACACCCAGGCGGGAAATTGGCATCTCCAGATGCCCCCTGGATGGTGAAAACACCCGCCGAAAGTCAGCTCTGGCGCAGCTTTTGCTTCACCCAAAGCTAAGGAGCAATGCTCTTTGCGTCAATGATCTTGCCGGTCATGGCCATGTGCACGGCTTGTGGCAGGGAGAAAAAACGCGTGGCGATCCTTTCGTCGTCCTCCGGCTGGGCCTTGCCTTTCTTGAGCTTGCGGGCCAGAAACACCTGCATGCTCTCACTCAAAAAGCCCGGGCTCACGTAAAAGAACAGGGCGCGCTCCCAGCGGCCGGCGGTGTAGCCGGTTTCTTCCAGCAACTCCCGCTTGGCCGCGGCCAGCTTGTTCTCGCCCGGATCCAGGCTGCCGGCCGGAAGCTCCCACATGCGCCGGCCCGCGGCATGGCGGTATTGCCGTTCCAGCAGCACGCGCGGCGGGTTCACCGTGTCGTCAAGCGCCAGAATCACGATCGAGCCGGGATGCTCCACGATGTCGCGGCGAACGCGCACACCGTCTGGTTCCGCCACCTGCTGGGATACCACGCTGAATACAGGCCCGCGAAACACAGTCCGGGAGGAAAGCACGCGGGCCTTGTTCTTGGGAGATTTTTTGTGGGATGAAGGCATACAGGAACAAGTGTAAAGGATCGGGCATTTTTTTCTTTATCCCGAGCAACAGCCACCACGGAGACACTGAGACACGGAGAACCCTTTTCCTGAAATACCGAAAGCGCGCGCTTTTGGTTTTCGCCCCCCGAGGGATCACTACAGTTCCGCGATAGGAGCACGATAGGGATCCCTCCGCCACAAAAGGCAAGGCGCGGCGTTCGGGATTGCAGAATCATACGATAGCTGGTTCGTCTCCGTGTCTCGGTGTCTCCGTGGTGGTCCTTCGCTTGGCTCGAGATAAAGAAAAACCACCAAGTCTGCTATCCTCGCGCTGTGCCACGCAAGCACACCATCGCTCTCCTCGGCTCGGGCAATCTGGCCCAGGCGCTGGGGCCGGCGCTCAGGTCCGCGGGCCACGGGATTGACGTGGTCGCGGCGCGGGACAACACCGCTTCGCGGAAGCGGGCAGCCACGCTGGCCAGGAAGCTGGGCGCCCGTGCGATCACTCTCAATGAAGTACAGCCGACGTCAGACATCATCTGGCTCCTGCACACGGATGACGCTTTGGCCGCCACCGCTCGCTTGCTCGCCCGCAAGCGCGGCTGGAAAGGGAAGACGGTGCTGCATTCTAGCGGGGCTCTTTCCAGCGAGGTGCTTGCTCCGTTGCGGCGGGCGGGAGCGCACACCGCGTCACTGCACCCGATGATGACCTTTGTTCCGGGAAGCCGGCCGGATTTCCGCACTGTACCGTTTGCCGTGGAGGGCGACCGCCAGGCCGTAACGCGGGCCAGACAACTTGTCCGCTCGCTGGGGAGCGAAGTCTTCACCATCCCCGCGGCCCGCAAGACGCTCTACCACGCGCTGGGGTCGTTTTCTTCGCCGCTGGTTGTGGCCACGCTGGTCACGGCGGAGCGCGTGGGCCGCGCTGCCGGACTTACACGGGCGCAGACTCGCCAAGTGATGACGCCTATCCTGCAACAGACGCTGCACAATTATCTGGAGCGCGGCGCCGCCGCGGCCTTCAGCGGCCCTATCAAGCGCGGCGACCTTGAGACGGTTCGCCGCCACCTGCGCGAACTGAAGCGCGTGCCGGATGCGGTTGAGGTGTATCGCGCGCTGGTGCGGTCGGCGTTGCGCGGCTTGCCCTCGGCGCGAAAGCAAGAGCTGCTGCGGCTGCTAGTGGCTGGCCGCGTGCCCACAAAGAGGTAACACGCCGGCTGTCTCCTTCTCAGCACCGGAGTTGACAGCTAGAGCATCTCCAGTGTTGGTGTAGCCCGAAACCTCAGCGGCTGAAGCCGGCTTTTCTCACTAAGTCTTCCGCAGGCCTGAAGGCCTGCTCCACCCCGCTGGATACAGCAATTCTGGAAGTGCCTTAGAGTTCCGCGTACGCCCTCACCGGAAACGTCCCAAAACCTTTCACCTTGACCGGTACAGACGTGAACCTGAAGTCCTGCGCCGGCAACTGGGAAAGATTGGTCATGTGTTCCACGATCAGCACTTCCGCGCCGAGCAGCGTGGAGTGCACGGGACGTGTGCCATCGGCCGTACTGTCAATGTTGTGCGAGTCAATGCCCACCAGAACAACGCCCGCCTCCACCAGCAACCGGGCCGCGTCTTCGGTGAGAAAAGGATGACCTTCGTAATACTGATCGGTCTTCCAGTGGCGCGACCATCCGGTTTCCACCAGCACAGCTTTGCCACGGAGATCTTTCGAGCCGGCAAAGTCGCTTGCGCTCACGCTCTGCTTTCCCACGGCGGGAATCTTCACTGCGGGAAGGTTCACCATCTGCTCCAGCCGCAGTTGGGAAAGGTCTTTGCCGTCGGCATAGCGATGGAAGGGCGAGTCCATGTAAGTTCCGGTATTGGCGACCATCTCAATCTTGCCGATCTGGAACTCCGTTCCCGGCGCATAGATCTTGCGCGAGGCTTCGCGGCTCAAGTAATCGCAGATGATAGGGGCGGGCAGGCCTTTGTACGTGACCAGGCCATGCTCCACGGTATGGCTGAGATCAATGAGCATTTACCTCGTCCTTGCTTTCCGGCGGCTCACGAACCGGCCGCGGCGGATGCTTTGCCGGCGCGCAGCAGGGCTGCTATCGCGATCAAGATCCAGACAAAGTTGACGAACGACGAGGGATACGAGTGGTAATACCAGGTGTTCACGATGAGTCCGCAGCCTCCCAGGCCATTCAAGACTTGATACGGACGGGAATCACCACTCAGCTTTCTGAAGGAGACCAGGGCGTAAGCCAGGAGCAGCAGCAAGGCGCCCAGCCAGCCAATCAGGTCCACCACCAGCTTCGACATCGGCACGTGGCTAGCAGGCCCAGCGCAACAGCGCCGCGCCCACGGTGAAGCCCGCGCCCACGGCCGTGATCAGCACCAAGTCGCCCTTCTTCAGGCGGCCCTGTTGCCGGGCCGAGTCGAGCGCCAGCGGAATGGTGCCCGCCGTAGTGTTGCCGAACTCATCGATGTTGATGATGATGCGATCTTCCTTCAGCCCCAGCCGGTCCGCTGCGGACATGATGATGCGGCGATTGGCCTGGTGGGGCACGAACAGCGCCACGTCGGAGCCCTTGAAGCCATTGCGCGTCAGGACTTTCTCTGAGGCTTCCGCCATCTTGCGCACGGCGTACTTGAAAACCGCCTGGCCATCCTGGTGGACGTAGTGCATCTTTTTGTCCACGGTCTCATGCGAAGACGGATGCAGACTGCCTCCGCCGGGCATGAAGAGCGAGCACGCGCCGGAGCCATCCACTTCATGGTGAAAGTCGATGCAGTAGTTTTCGTCGGTAGCCGGCTCAATCACCACCGCGCCCGCGCCGTCGCCGAAGATCACGCAGGTCGCGCGGTCGGTGTAATCGATGATGGAAGACATCACATCGGCGCCGATCACCAGGACGCGCTTGTGCGCTCCGGACTCCACAAACTTCACTCCGGTTTGCAGCGCGTAAACAAAACCCGAACAGGCAGCGGAAATGTCAAAGCCCCAGGCGCCTTTGGCGCCCAACCGGTCCTGCACCACGCATGCCGTGGCGGGAAACAGCATGTCCGGCGTGACCGTACCCAGAAAGATCGCTTCCACTTCCGTGGGCTGCATACCGCGTTCGTTGAGCGCGCGGCAAGCGGCCTGCGTCGCCAGTTCAGACGTGGGCACGCCTTTTTCCACCACGTGGCGCTGCCGGATGCCCGTGCGCTCGCGGATCCAATCGTCCGTGGTTTCCACCATTTTTTCCAGATCGGCGTTGGTCAGCAGACGCGGCGGCGTGTAGGTGCCGAGAGCGGAAATTTTGGCCCGCACAAGATTCGCCAATTCAGTTCTCCAGAAATGTGAGAGTTAAACCCTTATTGTATGCGGTTTGGCGGTGTCGCTGAAGAAAAAGGGCCGCGGGCGTGTTCTGGTGCGCAACGGTTAAAAGGCCGCCGGTTTTGCCGGCGGCCTTTAACTCTGCGCAAGTCCCGGGGGGAGGATGAGACTAACGGCTCGGATTAGGAGCAGTGCTCTGCGCAGAAGCGGGTGTTTCCTGTTGCTGGCTGTTCGTCATCAGACGAACATCCACGCGGCGGTTCTGGGCGCGGCCTTCCGCGGTCGTGTTGTCGGCCACGAATTTGTCTTTGCCCAGGCCGATAATGTACATCTTGTGCGCGGGGACGTTCTTGGTGGAAAGATACTGCACCACGGAATCGGCCCGGCGTTCGCTCAGCTTGTAGTTGTAGGTGGCGGAGCCCACGGCGTCCGTGTCGCCTTCCACGACTACAAGGTAGCCTTTGGTATTGGGAATCTCGGCGATCAACTGGTCCAGCGCGGCCTTGGCTTTGTCGGTCAGGTCAGCCTTGTTGAAGGCAAAGTGCACGCTGGTTTCGAGCACGGGATGATAATTGTCCAGGTTGGCCACGGCGTTGGCCAGCGTGGTGATGCGCTGGTTGGCCTGGTTGGCCAGGGTGCCGGCCTGGTCCGCGCGCTGTCCGGCGGCAATGGCTTTCTGGTCGGCTTCCGCGGCCTTCTGGTTCACACCTTGGATCCCTTGCTGGGCGCGGCCGTCAACATCGCGGATATCGCGATTGTTCTTCGCCGTCAGGTCGTCCAGTTGGTTGGTTTTATCGATTATCGGCTGGGTCTGCTGGCGTACATAATTCTTCGATGTGCAACCGGCGCTGAGTAACATGCCGGCGCCGGCCAACAGGACCACTAGACTTGATTTCACGTTCATCTGGGGACGCTCCTTAAACACCCATGCGGCGCAGGGATAGCCGCCTTAGAGTAACTCACACACTAGGTAATGCAACTGAGATGCCATCGATTTCCGGCCGGTTAGCCGATTCTAAATAGCTGATAATAAGCAAGTTAGTAATGATTGCAACCAGTCTGGGGCGCACATCTGGGACCCTCAGCCATAGAAATTTTACCCAGTCCCGCACCTGCTAACATTAGTTACGCCGCCCATGGACCTGCTGACAAAAATTCGCACTTTGCCTCTCCAGCCTGGCGTGTACCTCTATAAGAACGCTGAAGGCGACGTGATTTACGTGGGCAAGGCCAAGAACCTGCGCGCCCGCGTGCGTTCATATTTTCAGGAAGGGGTGGGCGAGGCCAACGCCAAGACCGGCTCGCTGCTGCGCGAAGCGGTGGACGTGGAATACATCGTCGTCGCCAACAATAAGGAAGCGCTCGCGCTCGAAAACAACCTGATCAAGCAAAAGAAGCCGCGCTTTAACATTCTTCTGCGCGACGACAAAACTTATCCTTACATCAAGCTCACCTTGGCCGAGCGTTATCCGCGAGTTTACGTCACACGGCGGCTTAAGAAAGACGGCAGCGAGTACTACGGGCCATACTTCCCCGGCAACCTGGCTTACCGCATCGTCGATCTCGTCCATCGTGATTTCCTGGTGCCATCCTGCAAGGTCGATCTCACGCGCTACCATCCGCGGCCGTGCCTGCAGTATTACATCAAGCGTTGTCTCGGCCCGTGCGTGCAGGGGCTGACCACACCCGAGATCTACCGTGAAGCCGTGCATGACGTACAACTTCTGCTTCAGGGCCGCCAGACCGATCTTTCGCGATCGCTGCGCGCGCGCATGGAGCACGCCGCCGAAGCCCAGGAGTATGAACGCGCGGCCAAGCTGCGCGACCTGATTTCCACGGTGGAGCAGCTCCACGAAAAACAGCGCATCGCCGCCGCGGAAGGCGACGACCAGGACGTTTTCGGCTACCACTTTGAAAACCAGATGATCGCCGTTTACGTGTTCCACATGCGCGGGGGGAAGATCCTCGACCGGCGCGAGTTTTTCTGGGAAGAGCTGCCGGAGACGGGGATTGCGGAAGCTGAAGCTGATTCCGGGGAAAGCGAAGTTGCACAGGCGCCCTCGCCTGTGCGCGACGCGTCGTCCGCAGGCGAGGGCGGCTGCGCTCCAGCAGTGCGCTCCGCAGAGCTCGTTCCATCGCGCTCCAGGTTATCGCGTTCTTTTTCCCCCGACGCCTTCTTTTCCGCGCTGCTCAAGCAGGTCTATATCGACCAGCAATACGTCCCGCGACACATCCTGGTCCCCGTGGATTTTGAAGATCGTGCGGAACTCGAAGAACTGCTCGAAGAAAAGCGCGGGAGCCGCGTTGAGATCGTGGTCCCGCAGCGCGGCGAAAAGCGCTCGCTCATCGACCTGGCCGCGCAGAACGCCAAGCAGTCCTTCGACCAGCGCTTCCGCGTGATGAAGCCTGCGGCCCGCGCCGTGCAGGAAGCGCTGCAAGATGCGCTCACCCTGCCCGAGCTGCCCAAGCGCATCGAGTGCTTTGACATCTCGCACATCCAAGGCGCGGAGACCGTGGCTTCCATGGTGGTGTGGGAAGAGGGGCACATGAACAAGCAGGAGTACCGCAAGTTCATCGTGCGCAGCGTTTCGGGCGTGGACGACTTCGCTGCCATGCGCGAGGTGGTCACGCGCCGCTATCGCCGCCTGCGCGACGAAAACAAGCCCATGCCCAGCCTGGTCCTGGTGGATGGCGGCCTCGGCCAGCTCCATGCCGCTGCCGCCGCGCTGGAAGAGCTCGAGATCACCAACCAGCCGCTTGCCTCCATCGCCAAGAAAGAGGAGATCATTTACGTCCTGGGCCAGGAAGATGAGCCGGTGGTCCTGGACCGGCATTCGCCCGTGCTCCACCTGGTGCAGATGGTCCGCGACGAATCCCACCGCTTCGCCGTCACCTTCCATCGCAAGCGCCGGCAGATGCGCGACCGCGCTTCTGAACTGCTGGAGATCCCCGGCATCGGCGAACGCACCCGCCAGCGGCTGCTGCAGCACTTCGGCAGCCTGCGCGCGGTCCAGCAGGCCGATGCGGCCGCGCTCAGCTCAATTTTGAACAAGGCGCAGACTGAGGCTGTGCTGAGGCACTTCCAAAAGGACCTTACCGCGGATCAACGCGGATAAGAGTCTGATTGTTTGAACACGGGCGAGCCATCCACAGAAATTTTGGCGCCGAAGCCGAGGGATGTCAGCTCAAAGCCCGGTCATGGTTTGGTTTCATTCAGCACCTCAAGCTGTTGCTTGGCCCACGCGTTTTTCGGATCGAGCTCCAGGATCTTCTGAAAGTCCGCTTTGGCCTTCTCGGTCTCCTTGTTGGCGGCGTGCGCCATGGCCAGCAGGTTGCGGGCCCACATGGAAGGCGGCGTGTTCACCTCCACATTGAGCTCCATGATGGTTGCGGCTTCTTTCGTCTTGTGCTGCTTGAGCAGACTTTCCGTCAACTGGTTCAGGGGCGTTTCGCCGAAGTCGTATTTCCCGCTTCCGTAGGCCTGTTTGCGCAGATCGCGATAGAGCGTGATGGCTGCGTCAACATCTTTTTCCCTTATCGTCTCCGCCAGCAGGGCGTTCATCGCAACAGGTTTGCTGAGGCCGTGATGGCAGGTTGCGCACTCTACGCGGCGTGACGTTTTGCTCTCCAGTTTGGTGATGTACTGCTGGTTGATGGCGTCCACCATGCGCAGCATCGCACGCGCGGTCTTCTTGGTCTCTTTTTCGTCGGAGGCAAAGTTCGTCTCCTTCAGGCTGTCGCCCTCTTTGCCGGCGTGGCAGTATTGGCAACGCACGTTCAGGCTGAAAGAGAACCCCCGCATCGTTGCCATCAAATCGTCACGGGAAATGTCCTTGGGGAAATACTGCAGGTTGGTGAACTTGTCCGGCATCTGCGCGCCGGCACCGAGCGCTCCACAACAGACGACGAGGGCAAAAGCCGTAAATCGAGATAGCAAGCGCATCTCCTCCTCCGTGTTCTAGTCTTTGGTTTCAACCGGTGGATACTGCGTCTTAAGTAGACTGGTGCAAGGCGGCGTGGTGAGCAGCAAGAGCTGCAGGTTGTGAGAGGCTTGAGGAGAGGCCAACTTTGCGGCTGACTTGCAGATCGTTTCGCATTAGTTCGGCGGCCGCTTGGTCAATCCCGGGTTCGTGCTGTTCTGGCCTGGCTCGGGCTGCTGGGCGGTCCAGGCGTTGGCGTTGGCCGGGGCCGCAGGATCAACGCCAAAGTCCCACACATAAAGATTGATCTGGCCCTGATCGAGCAGCTCCACCACAGCGTATTCTCCGGGCGTGAGCGGCTCCGCCGGAGTGATCTTGATCCAGCTCTTGCCCAGCGGAGTCGTCGTCACCGTGACCAGGTTTTGCTTCTGGCTCACTTTGCCGCGCATGGAGACATTCATGCTTCCGATCACGCGCGTGTCTTTGATCTTGTCCATACGTACCAGGGCGTACCGGTCCGGCGTGGCTGTGTCTCTGGCGGGAGCCGCTGCAGGCACGCTGGCTGATCTGCCTTTGCCGGCGGAGGCCAGCGCGGAAGCCGCGTCCTGGCTTTGCGTGCCAATGGTGTCAACGCTGGCGAAAATCACCGGCTGAGCGATGTGGGCCTGGGTGTGGGCGCGCGCGCCCTTGAGTTCGATGGTCTGCTTGGCGGAGAGCGAAAGCGGATTCACGGCGGCGCGCAGAACGTTTTTCCCCGTGTGCCTGTTGAGTTCGCCACCCTGCTGGCTCAGCTCGATCAGCTGCGGCTGGTCTTTGAACGTGTCCAGCAGGAAGATGCCGCCGGCATCGGGCAGGCGCAGCCCGGGGGCCACCAGGGGACGGTCAATCTGATCGGCTTCGTCCGCCTTGGCGATGGCTTCTACGTTCTTCGCCCGTTCGGTATCGCGATCTTTGTTGTATTTTTCCGTTGCGGGCCAGTCCACCATGTCATTGGGAAGCTCTTCCCAGGAGTAGCGCTCGGCGCTGTAATAGCGCACGCGATTGCCCACCACCTGCCACTTGGTCACGGTCTGGTAGGAGCCGTCTCTCAGGATGAGCCGCTGCGGGTTCTGCTGCGCGTGGAGCGTTATGCCCGCAAACAGCAACAGCAGCGCGCCAACCAGGCAGAGAGTTTTGACGAAGCGGGCCATGGAGTGTTCCTGATGTGATTAGATGCTCATATTCTATAACCCGGTATACCGAAAAAGGCGCAGGGTTGCCCCGATTTCTGCTATCTTGCTCCGCATCCAGTACACTTGTCCCCCAGGAGCCCCTTGAGATGAAATCGCTGACTCGCACTGCCCTGATGTTGCTGGTCCTGGCGCTGCTGCCATACGCCACCGCGACTGCCCAAAGCGCAGTCCCTTCCCCTGCCGGGCAGAGCGCACCTTCAACGGCCCTGGCAGCGACAAGCGCGCCCACGGTGGAATACACGCTGCCATCGGACAAGCTGGCCAAGGCCAAAACGCTCTATGACCTGGGAGGCACCCTGCGAATCGTGGGCACGATCTGGGGGTTCGTGGTGATTCTGGGGATCCTTTACCTGGGTGTGGTGGCACGCTTTCGCGACTGGGCGGAGAAGGCGGCAAAGTACAGCTTCCTCCAGGCGATGATCGTGGTTCCCCTGTTTGTGATTGTTCTGAATGTGCTGCGCTGGCCGCTGGACGCGTATCGGCAAAGCATCCGGCTGCAATACGGCTTGGCTGTGCAGCACTGGGGATCCTGGTTTGGCGATCAGTTGAAGGTCCTGGCGATCATCAGTATTGTTCTCACGGTGGTGGTATGGTTCGTGATTTGGCGCATTCGCAGAAGTCCGCGGTGGTGGTGGTTCCAGTCGTGGCTGGCCGCGCTTCCATTCATTCTTTTTCTTGCTGTCATAGAACCCATGGTGCTTGACCCGCTGTTCGACAAGTTCGAACCCCTGGGCAAAACGAATCCACAGCTGGTGCAAGCGATTGAAAAAGTCACCGAGCGTGGAGGTCTCAGCATCCCGCCAGACCGGATGTTTCTGATGAAGGCCAGCGAAAAGGTCACAACACTCAACGCCTATGTCACCGGGCTTGGCCCTTCCAAGCGCGTGGTGGTCTGGGACACCACCATCCAGAAGGCTTCAACGCCGGAGACATTGTTTGTCTACGGCCATGAGATGGGGCACTACGTTCTGAACCATGTTCTGATCGGTTTGGCGGCGCTGGCTGTGGGATTATTCATCGGCTTGTATGTTCTCTACCGCATTGCCAACTGGATGCTCCCGCGCGTCCAGCAGCGCTGGCACATACGCGAGCTGGGCGACTGGGCCGTTGTACCCATGCTCTTCCTGATTTTCAGCGTCCTGGGCTTTATTGCCACGCCGCTGGGCAGCACGTTCAGCCGCCAGCTCGAGCACAACGCCGACGTTTATGGCCTGGAAATCACACACGGCATCAACGCCAACTCGCAGGAGGTCGCGGCGCACACCTTCCAGGTGCTGGGCGAGCTGAGCTTGTCGTACCCATATCCCAGCCAGGCGGTGGTGTTCTGGTATTACGATCACCCGGCCATCCCCGACCGCGTGCGCTTTGCGCACGAATACGATCCGTGGAGCAAGGGCGAGGCGCCGAAGTACGTGAAGTAAGCAAGACCTGGGCCGCGAATGCACGCGAATGAACACGAATCAAACTCAATTCGCGTTTATTGCAAAATCAGAGACGCGACCGTGTCACGTCTCTACGAGGAGATCGCTCTAAACCTGAGGGTAGAGACGCGACATCGTCGCTCATGATGTCGCGTCCTGCTTTGCTCCTATTTCGTTCTGTAGTTAAACGTCAGCTTGGTTTGCTCCTCCAACACCAGCGTCCGCGCAAAGCGGTACGACGTTCCTGCGCGCGGCACGTCCACGCGCACGGGCAGCACGCCGGCAACCTTCTTCTGCAGGTTGAAGACGTTGTCTGAAGCCGCTTGTTGCTGTTGCGCCTGTTTCTTGGCGTCGCGGTCTTTCTCTTTGTCGTCACTTCTTCCGCGAATGCCGTTGACGCTGAAGCCGCCGCCATTGGTGTTGCTGAATGGGCCGTTGGCGTCAATGAGCGGCGCCGCGGAGGTAACCTCAACCGTCGTGCTCACGTCGCCTACGTACAACGGGATGCGATAGGGCGAGGGATGAGCAGCGTCATACGGAGTACCGGAATAAACAGCCGATTTGAAACCGCGGGCTTCAGCAACAATCTTTACGGTACCGGAAGGCATGCCGGAGACCCGCCACCAGCCGTTTGAGTCCGTGACTGCGGTTTTCCTGGTTCCGCGTTCGATGCTGGTAACAGTGACCTTTGCGCCGCTGATCACGGCGCCCTGCGGGTCGACTACGACGCCGCCGATCTGACCGGGCAGCAGCCACACCGTGGGCTTGGACTCGGGCCCTCCGATGGTACGGTCGTTAGCATTCTGCCCCGCCACGCCGGGTACAAACAGTGCCAGTTGATCCAGCCCTTCGTTCTCACTCACGCTAACGTTTCTCAACGTCGGCAGCAAATTCATCGCAATCGCGTCACCGCCAAAGTCCTTTACGCGATACTGCTCGGGCAGAAACACCTCCCATTGCAGCAAGCTGATGGGAATGTCCATGCTAGGCAGATCGAGTTCAGAACCGCCTTTGCGCGCGAAGGGCGAGCCGGAGTGCATGAAGACAAAAGAAACTTCATACGCCTCCGTGGTGCGCAGGCCGGGACGAAGCAGAGGCACGCGATTGCCGTCCGGACCTTCCACCGGCTTTACCTTTTCTCCCGCCACCTCGGCCGTGACGATGCTTGCGCCTTGCGGCAGAGCAACTTTCAGATAAGGCTGGGCCTGGTTCTTGACGGTAAGTTTGATCTCGGTGAGGGTACGGCCTTCCACGGTCACCAGGGTCGTGACCACGGCGCGCTCGGCCACGGCGGCGAGCACGGCGGTGTCCTGGAAGCGCGTCCACTCCAGCGCCAACGCCGGTGTTTCACCCGGCTGGCGATGATAGCGGAACGCCGCCTGCACGGGATAACGCGCCAGCGAACGCAACTGCGCGTTGGCTTCCTTGATGTCCATGCGCTTGAGCCCGCCGCTCTCTTTGGCGGTGAGTTCAGCGGCGCCGGCGCTTTCCACCAGCAGCTCGCCGGTTTCGCGTTGCGCGTGGTTAAAGCTGATCAGCGGCGCATCCGCCTTGCCGGCGGTGAGCTGGCGCTCCATGGTGATCAGGAACTGCTGCTGCCGCTGCGTGCCACTGAGGCGCAGGTGCAGCGTCTGGCCCTGCAGTTCGCTCGACTCCACTGTCGCCCCGGAAGCGCCGGTGATCTCGTAGCCTTCGGGCACGCTCACGGTGAACTCCTGGGCTTCACCCTGGACGATGTTCACGTCAGCCAGCGCCGCCACTCGCAGATCGGATTCGCCGATGGAGACCAGCGTCTTCACGTCGCAGAGAAAGCGCGCTTCCTTGGGGACAACCGGCGGCGCGACTTCGCGTGTGGCCCAATAGACGTTGGCCGTTTGACCCGGCGCAAGCGTGGCCTCCACCACGGTCTGGCCGTTCTCTGATTTGCGGTTGGTGATGAGACCGGGACTGATGCGCACCAGGGTACGGTCACCGGGAATGGTCAGAGTCAGGCGCACGCTTCCCGCGGCCGGCGCAGGAAGGCTGAACCATGCGCGCCCGGCTTCAATATTCAGCGGCACGCCGGCCTCAAGCTGCACCGCGAACTCCTGCGCTCCCGGCAGGATCGCCGTGGACATGCCGCCTTCCTGCTCCAGCGGCAGCGCTTTGCCCTGTTGGTGCGCATCCAGGATGGTCATGCCGGAAGTGAGCGGCACTTTGCTTGCGCCGCGGCTGAAGACTTCTCCATCGAGCGCGATGGTCCCCAGCACGGAGGCGCTGCCTGCCTTCAGCTTGAGCTCGGCGCGCTTGATGGTGTAAGGCACCGGAGGAAGCTCGCGCACTTTGACTGACTTGGCCGCCAGGTCCACCAGACGGTTGTACTCGGCCAGCGGCAACGTGACTTCACCGGTGGCGGGCGTGGGCAGAGCGGCTTTCTCGCTGGCGCCGGCCCAGCCGGGGAGAGAAAACAACAGCAGGTAAACGCAAAGCTTCTTCATTTTCCACCTTCCTTCTTTTCGTGCTGGTAGGCCAGTTCGATTGCGGGCGCGCGGCCCTCCGCCGTGAGTTCAGAGACCAGGAACACCGAACTTCCAAACGCCGGGAATGAGACCGCGACAGGCAAGACACGCGCGGTCTTTCCGCCGGATGTTTTGGTGCGGAAATCATCCAGCAGGCGCTGTTCCGCTGCTTTGGCTTTGTCAGCGGGTTGAGCGGGTGGAGTGCCGAACATTCCTGTCGCACTGCCACCAGTGCTGAAGGCCGCCGAGAACGGGCGCTCGTAAGGCTGGACGCGGAAGGTGCCCGGCTCCGGCGTCATGCGGAACTGGGGCGAGTAAAAGAGCAGCACGCCGCTGCGCGAAATGGGAACATCCACCGCGGGCAGGGCAAGTTGCAGGCGCCCGTGATCTGTCCACGCCGTTTGCCGCGCCAGATAGAGCACCTCCACGGCGAAGGCGGCAGCATCGTCACCGGCGCGCGATTTTTCCAGCGGCAGGAGCAGGCTGCCATCCGGGGCCTGGCCGGGACGCACCGGCCGTCCGGCGATGGTGGCGCTCCACACCATGGCGCCCGCAGGCAGCGTGACTTTCAGGAAGTTGCGCGAGTTGTTGCGCACAGCATAGCGCGCCTGCACCAGGGTTTTGCCTTCATTGCTGGCGAGCACGTTGTAGCGCGCTTCTTCAATGTTGGCCATCAGGACCGCCTGCTGGGCATAGCGGGCGACATCCAGGGTGAGCGCGCGAGGCCCGGCGGCCACGCCGGAACGAAAACGAAACGCCGCCATCGAGGGCGACTGCCGCGCGGCGATGAACTCGCCCAGTTCTGAAGGATCGGTGTTCTCCAGGCCCTGCGGTTTCTGGTCCTTGATTTCGCCCGCGCCCAGGACTTCGACGGCCACGCCGCCGGATTCGCGTTCGATATTCAGCAGGCGCAAAAGCGGAACTTCGATCTGGCCGTCGCGCGGCGTACGCGTCTCCGCGTTGATCACGAAACGCGCGCCCTGTTCCACCGGCTCCAGGAAGCTGACCACGAGGCGATGGTTGTCATCCACTTTCCAGTTGGAGACGGTTGCGCCGGAAACCTGATTGACGGCAACTTTTTCCGGGAGCTGAATGGCGGCATCTGTGGCGGCGCCTTGCACAATCTGCAAATCTACTTCCGCATAGACGGAAGTTGCGTCCTCACCCAGGCCCACGAGTTGGCGCAAGGAGCCGCGCATGCGCAGAGGCAGGGTCACGCGATGCTCTTCCAGCTTGCGCCGCCAGGTAAAAGTCAGCGGCTCATTGCCGCGGCCATAGGCGAGCCACTTGCTCTCCGCGCCGGAGTCGGACTTATCGGCCAGCAGCCCGCCGCCCAGGCGGACCTCCACACCCTGGCGCGGCAGCACCACAGAGGCGCGCGTGACGCCGGAAGCGGTGGAAGGCAGGGCCAGGCTTTCTTCACCGGCGGAGGCGTTCACCGGCAAAGCGATCTCGAGCTGCAGCACCGAGCGTCCGGGATGGGAGAGCACGGCGGAGAGTTGGCCTGACTTGCCCGCGCCGGCAGGGACCAGCGAAACCAGCTTGCCATCGAGCCGGGCTTCGCGCACCAGCAGGCCGCCGGGAACGGCAACGCGCACCCAGCCATCCTTGATCACGTCCACGGTGAGGCTGGCGCTGCCGCTAGCCAGGTCGCCGGGAGAGTTGATGCGGAGATCGTAGTCCACGCGGGTGAGGGTGGCATCCACCGGCGGCGGCTCCGGCGGACGCTCGCCGGGAAAGGCCCGCGCCCGCAGAGCACGGTACTCATCCACGGGAAGCACGACCCATCCGCCGGCCGCGGCGGGAGCAGAGGCAGATTCCTGGGCATGGGCCGCGAGGACAGCGAAACAGAAATTCACCAGCGCCATCAGGAGCGCGATCGCCAGATGCTCCCGGAACAGCGCAAAAACAGAAGATTTTTGCCTTCTCATAAGAACGCCTTTCATGTTGGGGATTCGAAAACAACGCGGCCCGGCGCAGCACTCCATCCGGGGCGATGGAAGCTCAAGGCTGCGACAGTCAGGGACCCATTCCCTTGCCTTTGTTCAAGCCGCGCGGGCACAGGCCCGGCGGAGGGTGGTAGCTGATCTAAGAACGGAGCAGCGGGATTTCTTGCAGGGAAATTAGGCCAGCATGCGGGCCACGGCGGCGTTGACGTGGATCTGCGTGGTGTCCAGCACGGGGATGCCGCAGACCGAGTCTTCGCGGAAGATGAGGGAAAGCTCGGTGCCGCCCAGGATGAGGCCCTGGACCTGCTCGCGGGCCTTGAGCGCGTCCACGATCTTGAGCAGATGCTCGCGCGTGGCCGGGAGCACCTGGCCGCGCACCAGCTCGCCGAAATACTTCTCGTGGATATACTCCTGCTCGCCGCTATCCGGCAGAGCGATCGCGAGCTGCCAGCGGGAAAATACATCCTGATAAAAGCTGCCCTGCATGGTAAAGCGCGTGCCGAACAGTCCCAGTTTCTTGAGGCCAAGGGCCTGCGCGGCGGCGGCCGTGGCTTCCACAATGCTGATCAGCGGGATGGGCGAGCGCGATGCCACCTGGGGAAAGACCACGTGGGGCGTGTTGGCGGCGATCAGGGCAAAGGCGGCGCCGGCGCGGGCCAGCTTTTCCACTTCCGCCAGCAGCATATCGGCGAGCGCGGGCCACTGGCCGGCGGTGATCAGGTCCAGCATCTTCTGCATCTCGATGCTGTTGATCAGGAGAGGCGGCTGGCCGCTCTCGCCCTGCCGGCGCCAGCGCTCAAGCAGGCGGCGATAGTACTCGATGGTTGATTCCGGGCCGATCCCGCCGACGATGCCGAGAGTTTGCATGGGATGGAAGTATTGTAATAGTCGGGCACGCTCACAACGCGTTCTACTGTTCGGTTTTGCTTTCAGCCACGCTCACCTCTTGTCGCCAACGGATTCTTAAATCCTATTTCGCCGCTAGGACGCGTACATTCTGGCTCATCAGTCGGACGCGCTCTCACTCATATATCTTTGCTGCGTATTAAGATATCCGCAAGCGTGCGCCAAGAAGGGGTCTTTGGCACTTCCTGCTTGGTGTTGACGTAATAGTGGTCCATGCTTCTGACCCACGATTCCATTGCGGCAAGATACTGGCTGAGACTCGGGTTGTTCCATTTATCAGGATGAGCTTCAAAATCTGACCGCAGCGATTCAATGAAGTCAGCCAAGTCTTCCTTCGAATTTATTTTTTCGATCCGTTCATGCAATTGCACATGGTTCTCCGCTAGTCGACGTTGCTTTGCTCCCGAGGCTTCTTAAATCGTATGGCGCCGAATAACAGAAAGACGAAAAAGCAAACCAACACGCCAAGGCCAATCCGCTTCCACAGTGAATCCGGGAAAACTTGACGACCCACAAGAAGGCTAGCCAATACTGCGACTGGGAGTGCCCAGCGCTGCAATCGGAATCGTTTCTCGCCTGGCGGGACCGGGTTACTACTCATAAAACGTCTCCAATTTCAACATCAGTAGGGCACGCGCGTTCTCGTTGTGCCGGCCTGAACATGCGCCACTCGTCCACCTTCGGCTATTGTAGGTATTCCAATCAAGTTCATCGGGACATCATCATTCAGATAGCGAACGTACCATGGACGTAGGCGTTGCTTTCTCTGCCAATTCTGACAGTTGTTCCAATCGTGAATCGCTAATGTGTTCCATAATCATCGTAAACGGAATAACTAAAGTCCAAGAAACTCTCTGGCGAGCTCAGCAACCCTGGGAGTCAACCCTAAGGCCATCGCCTCGCGAAGAGTTCGCCGCTGTTCTTCTGATAGGACTATTGGAACTGATTCTGTTTCGGTACTAAATCGGACGAGACCAACGGCCAACTGAACGGCTTCCGATCGGATGGCCTTGTTTGGGTAGCCAGCAAGCCCAATAAATGTTTCCAGAACGTCGAAACGGCTTCCATGATCACGAATGCGAAAAAGAGCATGGAGAGCGTTTCGCATCTGGTTCACATTCAGCTCACCAGCTCTCACGGCCTTCATTAGAAAAGCATATGCTTCTTTGCCATTTTTTAATTCGGTGGCCCAAAAACGTGAGCTCTGATCTGGATCTCGATCAAGCTCGGTCAGTAACTTCTCTTCAGAAAATGTCATGCTCACTTCAATCCAGCGGCGGCGCCATTCTTCATAGATTGCTTGTCTTTGCGTCAGATTGCGACCTGCAACATCCGCATATCCAAATTGAATACCACAGCTAGGACAAATCTCATCCGATGGTATCTCTCCATCCCAGGGTTTGAAGCCTAGATCGTAGCCGCACACAGGACACAATGCAGAATAATCAATTTCAGTCATCGTTATATTCCAGTGAGGCCACTCAGCTCCGCGTGATTGTAACCCGATGTCTTTGAAGCTCGCAGGTAGATGTGAGTCAACATCAACAGGAGAGCTCATCGAAGCCCAACCTTGCTCCAAAGCCAAAAAAGCAAAGGCCGACTCCTCCGCAAGGGTTGGGAGGAATCTAGGTCCTTCCAGCAAAAAGGCGGTCCACTTGGGACCGCCCATCTCCCCCTTGCGGCAAGTCTTCAGTCAATGTGCGAGCTAATTGCTTGACCGCAGCACGACCTTCTTCTTGTTCACGGTCTTCTTGACGTGAGGAGCCGCGTCGGGTTTCTTGGCGGATGCGCTCACCGGGGGGCCGAACAAGCCGGAGTCGCCCTTGGGATCAACCACCGCGGCGCGCTGCACCAGGTATGAGGCCAGCGTGTTGCGCACGTTGACCAGGTTGCTGTGGTCGGTGTTCAGGCGGCTGTACTCTTCCTTCTTGCCGTAGGTCTGCGTGGCGTCCACCAGGGGATCAAGGGTTTCACAGACCTGCGTGAGGTGGTTATAGAGCTTGAAGGTAGCGCCCATGCTGCCGTGGGAGGAGCGCACGTCGGCGATCATGGCGGGAAGGCTGCCGGCGGAACGCTTGAGTGAATCCGCCATCTGCTCCGCGTCCTTCTTGTGCGAACTCTTCTTGGTGAAGCCGGTCTTCCAGCCGGACGCCCACTTGTCGATCTTGAGATTGCCGAGATCGGTGTTGGTGGCAGAGACCGTGTTTTCCATGTCCGTCAGCGTGGAAACCAGGTTCACGTGGGTGGTTGCAGTTGCAGGCGCGGCTGCCAGCGCGATCGCCGCGGTCTGCGGTGTCTGCGCCGCCAGGTTCAGGCTGAGTGCGAAGGCGAACATTGCCAGAACGGTTTTCATGGGCGAGCTCCTCAAGTGGTGGTAAGGTGCGATTTCAAGTTCAGACTGCATGGCGCTTCGATTCACTTCCACGCACCCGGGCTCAGGCCGGGCGCGGACAGCGTTCAGTTAACGTTGCTGTATTGGATCGTGCCCTTCTTCTTTTTGGCTGCGGTCGCGGACTTCTTATCGGGCGCGCCGTCATCAACAACGATTTTTCTTGGCATGGGGGAGCCATCGGTCGCTATGGGGGAGGAGAAAGTTGTGAAGGCCGCCGGACTGGCGCCGCCGTCGGCGGCCGCGGCCCGTTGCTGGATGTAAGTGGAAAGAACGCGGCGCAGGCGGACCAGATTGTTGTAGTCATTCATCAGCGGCGCATACTCTTCCTTGGTTGCGTATTGCTCAGCGGTGTCCACCAGCGAATCCAGCGTCTGGCAGACCAGGTTCATGTCTTCATACACTTTGAAAGTGGCAAGCAGGCCGCCGCGGCTGTTCATGGCGTCGCGAATCAGCTCCGGCAGGGCACCGCGCAGGTTGCGCTGCAGCGCCTGGGCGGATTGTCCGGCCTTGCTCTTGTGCGAGTTGCTGGTGGTAAAGCCGGTCTTCCAGCCGCCCTTCCACTTTTCAATTTGCAGATGGGTGATGTCGGCGTTGAGGGACGCAGCAGTGCGGTCCAACTCCAGCAGCGTGGACATCAGGTCCGTGCGTACGGGCGCTTGGTTTCTGGATTGTGCCGCGCCAGCCAAGCCCAACGAAAAGATCAGGAGGGCAGCCTGAAGAATCTTCATAGCAAGACTCCTTACTGCTCAGATCAAACTTCGAGGGCTGACTGGAAGCATAGCCTTACTGGATGTGAAAAGGCGCGTTACCGAGGGTCATTCCGGGGAGGGTTTTGGGATTGGTACTGTCGAATCCCGGGAGTTGGACTTTGGGGTGTAAGGCGAAGAGAAATCGGAAGTTTGCGACCCGTTGCGGATCAGATATCGGCGAATAAGAATTATCCTGCTGCGCGGGAATTTTGAAACGGAAAGCCGAACGCCGATCTTGCCAAAACTTAACCTGCAAAGCCCGCTCCGCGCGGGCATTCTTCCACCATCCTACAAGCGATGGCTGGCTAGCTCCCTCGGAGGGCAAACGTGGAGACATTTTGGCGTGACCTTAAATATGGGATTCGCACCCTGGCAAGAACACCCGGCTTCACCGCCATCGCCGTACTAACCCTAGCTCTGGGAATCGGGGCAAACACGGCCATCTTCAGCGTCGTCCATAGCGTCTTGCTCGCGCCCTTGCCTTACCTCGACCCTGATCAGTTGGTCATCATCTGGGAAAAAATCCCGCCCGGCCGCTTTATCTCGCCTTCCTACCCCGATGTTCAGGATTGGCAGCGGAGCTCTCATTCATTTCAGGCAATCACGGCGTTTACCACGCGCTCGTTTGACCTCAGTGGTGCGAGCACAGCCGCGCATCTCGATGGGTGGCTGATCTCTGCTGCGTTTTTCAGGACTCTGGGCGTCGCGCCGATCCTGGGGCGCGAATTCTCCACTGAAGAGGATCAACCCGGCGCGGCGCACGTGGCTATGATCAGCCTGCGGCTATGGCGAGACCGCTTCTCCGGCGCTCGCGACGCGATTGGGAAGACACTCACGCTGGATGGCGCCAGCTACACGATCGTCGGCGTTTTACCACCCGGAATCAATCTGGGGGGTACCGTGGACGTCTGCACGCCGCTCGGCCAAGCCGATCCACTCGTCATCAATGACCGGCGGACACACGCTTTCGTCGCTATCGCCCGCCTGAAGCCAGGCACAACCATCGCGCTGGCGGAATCCGATATGAGCGCGGTACAGAAACACCTAGGCGAGCTCTATCCCAAATTCGACCAGGGTCTCGGGGCCGGCGTTGTCTCGTTGAAGAAAGCTCTGGTTGATGATGTAAGCGGTACTTTATTGATGCTGCTGGGCGCGGTGGGACTGGTGCTGCTGATCGCCTGCGCCAACGTGGCCAGCCTGCTGCTGGCGCGGGCCGCGGGCAGGGAGAAGGAGTTCGCTCTCCGTGCTGCTCTCGGGGCTCCGCGAGCGAGGATCGTCGGGCAGATGGTAACGGAAAGCGTTGTCTTGTCTCTTGCCGGCGGCGGTCTAGGGCTAGCACTGGCGTGGCTTGGTGTGAAGCCGGTCCTTGCGGCTGTTCCGGCTGAAATTCCCCGGGTGGAAACAGTCGGCGTCCATGCCGCTGTGCTGCTCTTCACTTTCGCAATCTCAGTGGTCGTCGGAATTATTTTCGGACTTTTACCGGCGCTCAAACTTTGGAGAGGGAATCAGCAGCCCTCCTTGCAGCACGCCGGTCGCGGATTCACGCGCGAACATCATCGCACCCAAAGGAGTTTTGTCGTTGTCCAGACAGCCCTGACCATGGTCTTGCTGGTATGTGGGGGCCTGTTGTTGCGCACCATGATGCAGCTTTCGCGTGCAAATCCCGGTTTTGAGACCCGCGATGTTCTCAGCTTCAAGATGGCGCTCGCGCCCCAGCGGAGCAGCACGCCGCAGGCGATGCGCCGCGCTTACCAGGAGATGATCGGCCGCATCCAGGCCATTCCCGGCGTCCGATCGGCCGACCTCACCACCTTGCTGCCTCTCAGCGGCGTGGATAACGGAAACCCTTTCTGGGTCGGGCCAAACGAGCCCAGTTCGATTGCCGAAGCACCGCGCGGGCTCTTGTACTGGGTAGGTCCGGATTATTTTCAAGCGATGGGAATTCCTCTGCTCCGCGGCCGCTCCTTCACGCCGGCTGATAATCTCCAATCCGCGCAGGTGGGCATTATAGACACCACGATGGCGGACAAATATTTTCCTGGTCAGGACCCGTTGGGGAAGAACTTCACTTTGGCGCGAGTGGGTTCTTTCCGCATTGTCGGCGTGGTCGGCCATGTGAAGCACTGGAGTCTTGGCAATCAATGGCCATACGAGCGCGTGCAGATCTACACTCCTTTCTATCAGCTTGCCGACCAGTGGCTGGCGGTGATGCATCCCTTGACCACAGTAGTCCTGCGCACGCAACTCGCCCCGGCTTCCCTGATGCCGGCGATCAAGGCCGCGGTTTACGGATCGGGAGACGAACAGCCCATCTACGATGTTCAGACGATGCAGCAACGTGCAGCCACATCCATGGGACCGCAAAGATTTCCCATGGTGCTGCTGGCGATTTTTGCTGCACTGGCCTTGGTCCTGGCCTCCGTGGGTATTTACGGCTTGCTGGCATACCTGGTGCAGCAGCGCACGCGCGAGGTCGGCATACGCATGGCTCTGGGCGCACAACAGCGCGATGTTTTTCGCATGATCGTTGGCCACGGACTCAAAATGACCCTGGCTGGAATTGCTATAGGAGTCGCCTCGAGCATTATTTTTGCCCGTCTTCTCTCCAGCTTTTCCCGCCTGCTTTATGGGGTTAGAGCCAGCGATCCATTGACCTTCGCGCTGGCTGGGTTGCTGTTGAGCTTGACGGCGACCCTGGCGTGCTACATTCCAGCGCGTCGCGCAACAAGGGTGGTTCCGACGGAGGCCCTAAGACAGGAATAGCACCGCTGTCCGACATCCCGTAAAGAATCGTAAAGTCTCTAGCTCATACGGGTTCCGCTGCATATACTTCTCCGCGCTCGGGGGCACTGCTGCATTCGCTTCGTTTCCCAACTTTCCTTTAAGGGCTATCGGCTCCCCGCGCTGGAGGCTGCGATGAAAAAGTGCGTTCTCTTCCTTCTCACCCTTGTGCTGTTTTTGAGCGGCTGGTGCTTTGCGGACGTGAAGTTGCTGCGCCATCCTTCTTACCACAACGGAAAAGTCGCGTTCAGCTACCTGGGCGATATCTGGGTAGCCAACGAAGATGGCAGCAACCCGCAGCGGCTCACCGTGCATAAGGCGCGGGACATCTATCCGCGCTTTTCACCCGACGGGAAGTGGATCGCATTTTCCTCAAACCGCTACGGCAATTACGACGTGTTCGTGATGCCCTCGGAAGGCGGCTTGCCCACGCAGCTCACGTTTCACTCGGCATCGGACACCGTGGTCGGCTGGTCGGCGGACAGCAAGCGCGTGCTGTTTCAATCGTCGCGCGGGCTGATGTATCCCGGCATTCCCAACCTGTATGAGGTCGGGATCGAGGGCGGCCTGGAGCGTGCGGTCTCCACGGACTGGGGCTATTCGGGCAGTTACTCGCAGGATGGCGCCAAGCTGGCGTTCAATCGCCATCCCATGGTGTGGTGGCGCCAGCACTATCGCGGAAGCTACGCCGCCGATCTCTGGGTGATGGACGTGAAAGCCAAAAGCTTCAACCATCTGGCCGATGGCGACTACAAGGGCAACTACTTCTGGCCGATGTACGCCTCTGACGGTTTCATCTATTTCGTCTCCGACCGCATGGAGGGAGAAAGCCACATCAAACCGGGCAGCCGCGAGGTGCTCAAGAGCACCAACAACATCTGGAAGATTCCGGTGAGCGGCGGAAAAGCTGTTCAGGTCACACACCACACCAGCGGACGCCTCTTCTTCCCATCCATCTCGGGCGACGGCAA
>DASVFK010000394.1:0-3619 GCA_036380095.1 Candidatus Angelobacter sp.
GAAACGGGAAGCCCAGAGCAACCTGGTCAAATTGGTCAGAAAGGGCGGGGTGTCGGAAGGCAAATCCGCCTAAATGGATCAAAGTGGATCATGAAGAAAAACGGCGATTTCGCGGAACTCTTTTATTTTGTTGGCGTCCCCGACGGGATTTGAACCCGTGTTACCGCCGTGAAAGGGCGATGTCCTAGGCCGGGCTAGACGACGGGGACGCGTGCGAGACAAGCAGCAGCGGGTTATCTTGATGGTAACAGTCGTGCGAAGAGGCTGTCAAAACAATCGTCGGTAGATCTGGATATCGGGTCCACGGATGATGCTGGCGAGCTACGGCGGTTACAGAGCGCGGACTGCCGATTGTGTCCACGGCAGGTCTGACCTTTGAGTTCTAGTGAGTTCTAAGAGCACCATCGGCCTGCAAGTGAGTACAATGCTGTGCGATGGATCCTCGAACCGCGGTTTTGCTGGGCGCATCCGGGCTGGTGGGCCGGTATTGTCTGCGCGCGCTGCTGGAAAATGATAATTGGAACAAAGTGGTGGCGTTGGCGCGACGCGATCTTGGATTGGCGGCCCACCCCAGGCTGGAGCAGAGCGTCGTCACGGACATGAGCAAGCTGGCGGCGGCTGACTTTGCCGGCGCGAACGATGTCTTCTGCGCCACCGGCACCACCATCCGCAAAGCCGGCTCGCAGGAGGAGTTCCTGCGCATCGACTATGAAATGCCTCTGTCGGCGGCGCGAGCGGCGTTGGAGGCGGGGACACAACAGTTCATTCTGGTGTCTTCTGTTGGCGCCGATCCGGGCTCGAAAAACTTTTATCTTCGTACCAAGGGCGAATTGGAACGCGACCTGATCCGACTCAAATTTCGCGCCATCCACATCCTGCGGCCCGGCCTGCTGCTGGGGCACCGCGAGGAGTTTCGCCCGGGCGAACGGATGGCCACGCGCATTGCTCCCTTGCTGAACCTGACATTGTATGGACCGCTGAAAAGATATCGTTCGATTGCCGCGGAGAAGGTGGGCCGGGCCATGGTGGGAGCGGCGAAGCAAGAGAAATCAGGAACGTTTGTTTATGAATATGATGACATTGTTCGGCTTGCGGCAGTCTGAGCAAGGTTAGAATCCACCACGGAGACACAGAGACACGGAGGAGGAGAGATTATGAAACGCTGGTTCGCGATCGCAGTGGTTCTGGTTGCAACTCTGCCTGCGCTGGCACAAGGGACTGCAGCCGCGCCGCAGCAGACGGCCATCCGCCCCGGAGACAACCTGGAGCTGGAGAACATTCCGCCGGTCCCGGCATCGATTGCGGAAAAAGCCAACCAGTACGGTGAATTTCGTGCCGCGGGATTTCTGGCCTGGGACCCGTTGAAGGTGGAGATGTTGATCAGCACGCGTTTTGCCGACGTGCCGCAGATCCACAGGGTGAAGATGCCCGGCGGCGCCCGCACGCAGCTGACCTTCTTTCCGGACCGCACCGGCGGCGCGCACTACGGGCCGAAAGGCGACTATTTTGTCTTCAGCAAAGATGTGGGCGGAGGCGAGTGGTTCCAGCTTTATCGCTATGATCTGGCCAGCGGCAACATCACGCTCTTGACCGACGGCAAGTCGCGCAACACCGGCGCAGTCTATTCGCACAGCGCAGACCGGGTGGCCTACAGCTCCACTCGCCGCACCAGCAAGGACACGGACCTATGGACCATGGATCCGCGCGATCCAAAGACGGACCACATGCTGCTGCAACTGGAAGGCGGCGGCTGGGGCGCGAGCGACTGGTCGGGAGACAACAAGAAGCTGCTGGTGCTGCAGGAAATCTCCGCGAATCAGAGTTACATCTGGCTGGCAGACACGGCCACGGGCGAGAAGAAACTATTGACGCCGAAAGCAGGCGATGTAGAAGTGGCCTACAACGGCGCAACGTTCAGCAAAGACGGCAAGGGCTTCTTTACGGCTACAGATCGCGATTCAGAATTTCAGCGCCTGGCTTACTTTGACCTGGCCACCATGAAACCGGAGTACCTCACGTCAGACATCAAGTGGGACGTGGATGACTTCGAGCTCAGCGAGGACGGCAAGACACTGGCCTTTGTCACCAATGAAGACGGCATCAGCAAGCTGTACCTGATGGACACGGCCACGCGCAAACATCGGCCGGTGGCGGGGATTCCGGCAGGACTGATCGGCGGCGTGCGCTTTCACAAGAACAATCGTGACCTGGGCTTCGTACTCACCGCGGCGCGCTCCACTTCAGACGTCTACTCGCTGAATGTGAACACAGGCAAGATCGAGCGCTGGACGTTCAGCGAGACCGGCGGCCTCAACACCGCGAGCTTCGCCGAGCCGCAGCTCATCAAGTGGAAGACGTTTGACGGCAAGACGATCTCAGGTTTTCTCTACAGCCCAGACGCAAAGAAATTTCCCGGCAAGCGGCCGGTGATCGTGAACATTCACGGCGGGCCGGAAGGGCAGTTCCGTCCCGGCTTCCTGGGCCGCAATAATTACTTCATCAACGAACTCGGCGTGGCCTTGATCTTCCCCAACGTGCGCGGCTCAACCGGCTACGGCAAGACGTTCCTCAAACTTGATAACGGAATGAACCGCGACCACACGCACAAGGACATCGGTGAGCTGCTGGACTGGATCAAGCAGAATCCCAGCCTGGACGGCAGCAAAATCATGATCACCGGCGGCAGCTACGGGGGATACATGACGTACGCCGTTTCTTACGAATACAGCGACAAAATCTGCTGCTCGCTGGCGATTGTCGGCATTACGAACCTGGTGACGCTGCTTGAGCATACCGAGGCATACCGCAGGGACCTTCGCCGCGTGGAGTACGGTGACGAACGCGATCCCAAGATGCGGGAGTATCTGGAGAGAACAGCACCGCTGAACAATTCAGAGAAGATCCGCAAGCCGCTCTTCGCCGTAGTGGGCAAGAACGATCCGCGCGTGCCCTGGGCGGAGTCGCGGCAGATGCTGGACAAGCTGAAGAGCAGCGGCATCGCTACCTGGTTCCTGATGGCCAACGACGAAGGCCACGGCTACGCCAAGAAGAAGAACCAGGATTTTCAGTTCTATTCCACCATCATGTTCGTGCGCCAGTTCCTTTTGGGGGAGCAGGTGCAGGCCGCCGGACAGTAGGGTCAGCGTTTCGGATCTCCGGCACGCCGAGAATGCGTGGGCCGGTTGCGGGATCTTCCACCGCGCCGGCCGCCCCCCTTCGATTGGAGCGTAGATGCCTCTACGCAGGGAAGGATGCCAGGTCCGTGTTAGCGCCACAGATTACAACACCAACTCGTTCTCCGGAATGTGGCCGGTAGCTGCGGGAGAGAAGCGCTGCAAGAGCGGCTGCGCCGCCTGGTTCGGCCACCACGCGCAGTTTTTGCCAAAGCAGCCGTTGCGCTGCCACGATCTGTTCGTCGCTCACCAGCAGCACGCGGTCCACGAACTTTTGCGCCACGGGAAACATGAGATCGCCCACGCGGCGGGCGCCCAACGAATCCGCGGCCACGCCGGAGACTTCAACATCCACTGGGTTGCCTGCGGTAAGGGCGCTGTGCAGCGTTGGCGCGCGCTCCGGCTCCACGCCGACCACGCGCAGCCGCTCGCGATACCAGGAAGCC
>DASVFK010000395.1:0-2686 GCA_036380095.1 Candidatus Angelobacter sp.
TGCTTGTCATTTACCTGGATGATGATTTGCGCATAGTTCAGCTGCTGCAATTCCGGAGACACGGTGAACCAGAAGCGCGGTCCGCCGCCACCGACAAACGTGGTGAGCGACTTCAAGATCTCATGGGGTTTCCCGTGCTCAGCTCCCCCTTCTCTTCCATATTCCTCGGCCACGCGGCGCATCACTGCTTCGGCCTTGGCCGCAGCCTGATTGCTTTCAACCAGCGGCGCGTCGTTCGGCAGCCAGACATCGACATAAGAGAGGTAGGAGTAATCCTTGGGGAAGAACTGTGTCTTGAGCCGCGAGGCAAACACGCCGCCCAGCAGCAGGAACAGCAGTGACGCCATCATTACCTTCCAGCGGTGCGCGATGGCCCAATCCCCGACCTTGTAATAGATCGCCGCAAAGCCTTTCTTCCGCCGCTCCGCCATTTCCGGCTCGGCTTTCGGCTTCAGCAGGTAATAGCCCAGCAGCGGAATGAACGTCATGGAGACAATACGCGAGGCCACCAGCGAGCACGTGAGCACGATGGCCAGCGAATACAGGAATTTTCCCGGATCGCCTGTAAGCCACATGAACGGCAGATAAGCAACGATGTTGGTCAACGTGGCAAACACAATGGCCGTGGCCAGCTTGGTGGGCCCAAGCCACGCGGCCGTAACCGGCGGATGCCCCGCCGCCAGGCTGCGCTTGATAGAGTCGCCCGCGACCACGGGATCATCCACCAGCAATCCAAGCGCGATGATCAGCGACGCAATCGAGACCTGCTGGATATCGATACCCATCAGGTGCATCATGCCGAAAGTCATTGCCAGGGTGAGCGGAATGGAAAGCGCCATCACCAGCGCGGAGCGCCACTCCCAGAAGCCAATCCACGAGATGATCACTACCAGGACCACGGCTTCCATCAGGCTGTTCATGAACAGGCCGATTTGCTCGCGCACCTGCAACGGCTGATCGGAGGTCCTGGAAACGATCAGGTCCGCCGGCATCCGGGTGCGCAGGTCTGCCAGGGCCGCGTCCACGGCCTTGCCGAAGTTGCCGATCTGCTCGCCCGACCTCATCTGCAAGGCCAGCGTGATGGCGCGATTGCGGTGCCACTGCCCCTTCGCGTCACGAGAGGTGTAATAATTCAGGAACCGCGATGGCGTTTCATATTCGCGAACGATATCCACCAGATCGCGCAAGTAGACCGGCGTTCCGTTCTGCGACATGGTGACCATCAGGTCGCTCAGCTCTTTTTCGCTGTGAAATTCGCCTGAAGGCTCAATGTTGATGCGCCTGCCCCCGGCAATCATCTCGCCGCCCGGCGCGTTGGTGTTTCGGGCGCTGAGCAACTGGTCAAGGTTCGCCGGCAGGTTGTACGCGGCCAGCTTCTCTTGCGAAAAAGTCAGCAGCACGCGCTCCGGCAGAATGCCGCTGCGCTCCACCTTGGAGACAATCGGCACGGCCTCCAGCGTCTTCTGCATCTGCTCGGTCAAATCTTCGAGTTCGCGATAGGTGTATTTGTCGCCCGCAGCGGCGGTCAGCTTGCCTTCGAGCTCGGAGATATCGCCGACGACCACGGTTGGCCACGCGTCCGGATGAAACTCCGCCTGATGCAGGTTCTCTGCCTTGAATTTGTCAATGGCCGCCGAAACCTGGTCTGCCGTCAGCGTGGTGAGGAAATCAGCGCCGGCGAAGCCCGAGCCGTTGTAGAAGCGGAAGTCCCTGAATGCGCCCAGCCCGGCAGTTTGCTGCAGGAAGAGGCGAAAGTGAGGGCGCACCAACTCGGGGTCCATGCTGCGCGGGAAATGCTGGATCACAGAAATCACGTGCAAACCCTGATTCTCTTTTCTCTCCGCACGGACACGCTCAACGGCTTCGCGCGTGTCGCGGATGCGCAGTTGCAACTCCGGACCGCTCACCTTGGGGCTGGCCACCGTTAACATCAGGGCAGAGGTGTCGCCGAAGTCCTTGATGAACTGGATTGGGCTCGCCCCCTGAGGCAGGTCATGGATCGAATTCAGCCGGAAGTTGATGTCGTCAAATTCCTTCTGCGTGTCCCTGGTGTCTTCACCCAGCTCCACGTAAGTCACGGCCAGGCCCGTCCGGCTGATGGATTCGATCTTGGTCACATTTCTGTTGCCCGCGATCTTTTCTTCCATGCGCATGGTGATGAGCTGCTCCACGCGCTCGGCGCTCTCGCCCGGCCACAACACCATGGCCACGGCAATGCGCACGGGGATTTCCGGGTCCTTGCGCTGCGGCATGGAGAAGTACGCGAAGGCGCCCCAGATTGCCGTGGCAATCAGCGCGACCCAGGCAATGTGCTTGTTCTCGACGAAAAACCGCGCCGTGTTGTGGGGCCCGTTGATGAGTTCCTGATCGCTCTTGTGTGCCATGGCTCTTACCTCTGCTCCGTTGGGGTTGCTTTGCTCAAAAGAAGTTCAACGCGGTCGCCGTTGCGCAGCAGGCCCGCGCCCGTGGTGATGACCCGATCTCCCGGCGTCAAGCCGCTCTTCACAACCACCTGGTTGCCGAGCGTGCGGCCCAACTGGATGTCCCTGAGCCGCGCGACGTAGCTTCCGTTTTCCTGCGCGGCGTAGTACACGGCGTAGCCGCCCGGCTGCGTCGCTGAGCCAACAACCGCGCTGATGGGAATTACAGGACTGCCAATCTCCGGCGACTTGTCTTCAATCACCAG
>DASVFK010000396.1:0-3062 GCA_036380095.1 Candidatus Angelobacter sp.
GGCCACTGTGATGAGAATCTGCTGCCTTACGAATGGCATGCCAGGTCCGATGGCGCGGCCGACGGTGTAGAGGGCGTGCAGCACAAAACCCGCGAGATCATCAAGTACGGCGCGGACGTGATCAAAGTGTGCGCCACCGGCGGCGTGCTCTCAAAAGGCGACGATCCCCGCGCCAGCCAGTACACGCTCGAAGAAATGAAGGCCATTGTGGCCGACGCGCATCGCCTGGGACGCAAAGTCGCCGCGCACGCGCACGGCGCGCAGGGCATCGCCTGGGCCGCGGAGGCGGGTGTGGACTCCATTGAGCATGGATCGTACATTGACGACAACGCCATCAAGATCATGAAGGAGCACGGCACGTATCTGGTGCCCACGCAGTACCTCTCAGACTGGATGAAGGAGAACGCGGCCAGGATCGGGCTGCCGGCGATGTACGCGGAAAAGATGAAGACCACAACCGCAGTGAGCCGGCAGAACGTGAGCAAGGCGATCCGTGCGGGAGTGAAGATCGCCTTTGGCACGGACGCGGCGGTTTATCCGCACGGGCTGAACGCCCACGAATTTGAGGTCTACGTGAAAGAAGGCATGACGCCGCTCGAGGCCATCCAGACGGCCACGGTGAACGGCGCCGACCTGCTGGGTTGGTCGGACCGCATCGGGACCCTCGAGGCGGGAAAGTTCGCGGACATCGTCGCCGTGGACGGCGATCCCACCAAAGATGTGACTCTGCTCCAGCATCCTGTGCTGGTGATGAAAGGCGGAGTGGTGTTCAAGAAATAAACGTGGCCAGTCAGCAACGTTCATGCTTGCAGATGGCAAGACCCGTGGTGTTTCCCCCGGCAACCTAGCCCCGGCTTAAGGTGAAATCCAGCTGGCCTGCCAACAGCGCAGGCCTTTTCTTCATCTCACCGGACATACCGTTTCTTTTCTTAGGGAGACATATGCCGGACAATCGCGGACGGATCTGCTCCGCTTTGCTCGCACTTTTGTTGCTGGCAGGATGCCAGGGCCTGACGACCGAGAGCAAGCCCAATCCCACCAATCCGCAGGCGAGCTTGAAATCAATCAATCACATAGTTCTGCTGATGCAGGAGAACCGGTCGTTTGACCATTATTTCGGCCAACTGAACGTGTATCGCGCCTCGCTCGGACTGCCGCAGGACGTGGACACCTGGGGGCCGAACAAGACGCCTGCCGGTGTGGCCACGAATGCCTATGTTCCTTCCACGGGCCAGCAGGGCGCGCCCATCGCGGCGTTCCACATGCAGAGCGCGTGCTCGGAAAACATGAGTCCGGCGTGGAATGAAAGCCACCGCATGTTCAACATTGACGACCACTCCAACGCCAACCTTCCCGACCTGATGAACGGCTTTGCCTTCGTGCAAGGGAAGTTCGCCAATGACTCCAACATCCTGGGCTTTGGAGGCCCGTTTCAGGATGTGACCGGCAAGCGTGCCATGGGCTATTACGACCAGACCGACCTGCCGTTCTACTACTTCATGGCGGCGAACTTCGCCACTTCCGACCGCTGGTTCTCGCCCGTGCCCACGCGCACGCATCCCAACCGCTTTTACTGGATGGCGGCCACTTCGCAGGGCTTCATCGTCCCGCCGGACCACCAGATTTCTGCCAAGACGATCTTTGAGGCCATGGACAACGCGCAAGTCACCTGGAAGATCTACCTGGCCGGCAAGAATACTTATTATTCCTATTTCGTCTATTCCAACACGCATAAAACCAATGTAGTTCCCCTGTCGCAGTATTTTACTGACGTGCAGAACGGCACGCTGCCCCAGGTGGCCTACATCGAAACTGGAGTGGAGCAGACCGACCTGGGCGCCGGCAACCCCGTCGACGAGCATCCGCAGGATGACGTCCAGGTGGGAGCTCAGTTTGCGGCAAACTTGATTACCGCGCTCATGAACAGCCCGTCATGGAAGGACTCGGTCTTCATCGAGACCTATGACGAAGGCGGCGGCCTGTATGACCATGTGCCGCCGATCGCCGTCGTCAACCCGGATGGCATCCAGCCCATCCTGCGGCCCAACGAATTCGTGCACGACTTTAGCAAGAGCGGCTTCCGCGTGCCCATGTTCGTGGTGTCGCCGTTTGCGAAGAAAAATTTTGTCTCGCACACGCCCATGGACTTCACCGCCGTGCTCAAGCTGATTGAAACCCGCTTTAGCTTGCCCAACCTGACCGCGCGTGACGCCTCCATGCCCGACATGACCGAGTTCTTTGATTTCTCCACGGCAAGCGGCCCATGGGCAACGCCGCCAACACCGCCAACTCAACCCAAGAACCTGCCCTGTACTTTTGGCGTGCCCGCAGGCTGATCGCGCCGAACTAAGGCCCCTCAAAGCGGCCAGCTCCTTTCTGCCACGGCGCATGCTGTCTCGTAGTCAGCTCAACCGCGGAAAAAATTCTGAGTACCGCGCCAACAGCTTGGCTTTTTGTTCCATCTCACCCCATAACCCCGCCTTTTTCCCGGGGACCCGATGGCGAAGAATCTGAAACGCACAGTGCCGGGCGTGATCGCGGGGTTGACGCTGATCGCAATGTTCTTCTTGTTTGGTTGCCAGGGACTGCAGACTAAGAGCGCCGCGCCTAACACTCCCGCTCCCAACACCAGCGCACCCCAGGGGAGCCTGAATTCCATCAATCACATTATTCTCTTCATGCAGGAGAACCGCTCTTTTGACCATTACTTCGGACAGTTGAACGAGTACCGCGCAGGCAAGGGTCTTCCCCAGGACGTGGACACCTGGGGACCGAGCAAGACGCCGGCCGGCGTGGCTACCGCGGGCTACGATCCCGCCACCGGGCAGCCAGGTCCGCCGATTCACGCGTTTCACATGCAGAGCGCCTGCTCGGAAAACTTGAGCTCGGCCTGGAATGAGAGTCACCGCGAATTCAATCTGCATGACCGTTCTCTTCCCCATGGCGGTCCGGATGTAATGGATGGCTTTGCTTTCGTCGAAGGACATTTTGCCAACGACTCAACTCTTTTCGGCTTCGGCCAGTTCCAGGATGTCACCGGCAAACGCGCCATGGGCTACTAC
>DASVFK010000397.1:0-2570 GCA_036380095.1 Candidatus Angelobacter sp.
GACCAGAGTCTGGCCACGAAGCTATCGTACGCACGGCCGGCTGAGGCCAAGGCGATCGTGTTGGCTGATGAGGTGGCGTTATTAGCCCGTTGGCTCCGCGACGACATCCTCTCGGTGGCCGGTCCGGAGTACGCCATTCGCCGTGATCTGTTTGACTTCGTGGTGGCGGAACTGCGCGCCCGCGAGTCGGCCTGTCCGCATCAGATCAGGCCGGTAAGGACCTTGCTGGAAAACCAGCGGGACAATCTTTTGGCCTTCGCTGTGGAACTGGACCGTGAGCTGGCGACCTTGGCCCAAGAGTGGCAGATCAGTGTGGCAACCGCGCGGGAGGTCTTGCAAGTCCAATTCCTGCCGACGTGGGACCCGGAGCGGTGGCGTCGCGAGGCGGCCCTGCGAGAAACGCTGCGTGGGCGTTATTACGGCGTGTGTGCCGATGTGCAGGAGCTCTCCGATCGGGTTGTGCGGGCCAGCAGTCTGGTCGAGAACCTCAATAGCCGGCTGCGCAGCTACTTCTTCCTGCGACGGCAGTTGGGCAAGGACTACTTGACGTTGCTGCAGTTCTTCCTCAACCACCGCCGGTACCTGCGCAGTGAAGAGCCCAGTCGAGTCGGCAAGAGTCCTGCGGAGTTGCTGACCGGTCAGCCGCACGCTCACTGGCTGGAACTTCTGGGGTACACACGGTTCTCGCGGAACTGAACTCCCAGCACGGCAGCCAGGGACTCGCGGAAACCCGCTCCAACGCGGGACCGATCAGGGTCCGCGCTGAGATCCCGTGTGTTACCCGAAAACGGGGGTTTTTGAACCATGCCCCGAATGGCATTAAGTTTTCGTAAGGGACTCGGCCGAAAGTGGTTACAAACAATATGGACGGCACATACTAGCAAATCATTAATACATATACATCACACGCCGCGCCGGCAACGGCCTAACATCGTATGATAATTATATCATTATCAATAGCCACACACCATCCCCCTCCCCGTCCCATCAAAATAGGAACGGATCCACATGTCAAGTTCCGAATTGGTCAAGCCGCCAAGTCCTTATCCCTCAACAGCTTGCGCAATTCAGCCCGCGGCTTCTTCATCACTGGGTACTGCTTGGGACGCCGCTTCCTCACCCGCGGCTCGTACCGCCCCGGACGCCGTGGATTGACCACCAGCTCCGGCATCTCCTCCCCCTCCTCGGCACCGCGCAACCACCTCAGCGCGTCGATGAAGCTGACCCGATCCGCTTCGACACCCTGACGGCCCGCCGCCTGGCACATCGTCACCCGCACCAGGTTGTATGCCAGGGCATACATCGTCAATTCCTTGAGCACTCCATCCACTGTCATGCACTTCAACACATCCATCTTCATCGTCTGCTTCAGCGACTTCAAGTTTTCCTCTATCCGCCACCTCGTCCCATAAAGTTCCGCCAGCGCATCAGCCGGGTACGCCGCGGCGTCCAAGAGCGTGGTCACCAGCGTCACTTCGCGCGTCCGGAACCCCGGCGCCGTGATCCGATACCGCAGTTCACGCACCATGATCGACTCGGGCAACTTCCGGTACTCGTCCGCGCTCATCCACACGGGGCACCGCACCGGCTTGAAATATTCGACCACTTGATCCATCAGGCCGCAGGCCGACACCCAGCGGCTGCGCGGCATCCCCTTGGGTGCCCGCTTCTGACCGGGCCGGGCATGGGCACGGCCCGGCGTGAAGTCGACGATCTGCTTCTGGTGCAGGCGAAATACCGCATGGACGCCCTTGCAGATCAGCAGCGCCAGATGAGCGAACGAGCAGAATCCGCGGTCGGCCACCAGCACATCGCCGCGCTTCAACAGGGGAAGAATCCCGCCCACGCCAGCCATGTCATGCGACCGCAACGGCGCCGCGAAAACCTCCAGCAGCAGCCCGGTGCCGGCGTGGAACAACGCCAGGATGTGGGCCACCGGGAAGCCGCAGCCCTTGGCCTGGTTGCCCGGCTGGCCGAAGTAGGCTTGCAGCGCGGCGACATCGGGCATGGAGAACGACGAGCCGTCGATCAGCAAGACGCGATGGCCGAACCAGAGTCCCGCGACCTCGGTGGCAGGGACCAGGATCTTGACCACCGCGCGGAGGACGGTCTGGAAGACGGCCAACGGGAGCCGGGCGCGGGCCTGGCAGAAGGCGCTGGCGGTGAAGGCGCGGCCGGCCAGCAAGGAGACGTGGGTCAAGGCCGTGTTGCCGTGGAGAACCTGGATGAGGAACCAGTGGATAATGGCCGCTGGGGTCAAGAGGCAACTGTCGCACCACGAGTGGCCTGCCTGGCGGCAGGCGTGGTGGATGAAGTCGCAACCGAGCTTGGCGGCGAGGTCTTGCCTGAGGGTGTTGAGGGTGGTAGAAATCCGTCGATGCATCGCGGGGCCTCCTGGACCATGGTGGGTCAGAAAAATACCATTGTGCACGGGGGTCCCGCTTTTCTCAAGGGATGAAGCCGCTTGGGGTTATCGCTGTCTTAACGCCATTCGGCTCTATCCGGTCTTGCTGGTCTGGGGCGTTCACGATGGCTGTACCCTGGGATTGGCTTCCGAAGTCAGCAAGTTG
>DASVFK010000398.1:0-14882 GCA_036380095.1 Candidatus Angelobacter sp.
CTGTTTTCCGCCATCTTTGCTTTCGCCATGTTTGTGATTGGCACGTTTGCCGACGACCTGCGCAACTTTGCCGCGATGTCAGCCGGCGCCACCAGGCTGTTCGCCACAGCGGCGGCCTACCTGGTCCCGAATCTTGCCTCCTTGAATGTGATCTCCCAGGTGGCCCATGATCAGCCGGTGGCCGGCAGTCTCGTGCTTTTCAACACTCTCTACGCCCTGGTCTACGCCGCCGCGGTTACCGCCGGGGCCGTTCTCATTTTCGAGCGGCGCAACCTGAAATGAAGGCCAGCCGCAAAGCCACGGTGTCTGTTGCGCTGCTGCTGGCAGCGCTGTTCGCCGCTTCCGTCTTCCTGCAACACAAGGTTGAATCCATTCGCGGAAAAGAAGCCACGCTGGAAGAAGTCTTGTATCTTCCTTCCTCCAGGATGCTCAAGCGCATGAGCCTGGGCTACTCTGCCCTTCTGGCGGACATCTATTGGACGCGCGCGGTGCAGTATTTCGGAAGCAAGCACATCCAGCGCTCCACGCAGTATGACCTCCTGGCCCCGCTGCTCGAAATTGCAACCGACCTCGATCCACACCTGATTCCGGCCTACCAGGATGGCTCCCTCTTTCTCTCCCAGGCCGCTCCCTGGGGCGCCGGGCAGCCAGACAAGGCAGCGGCTTTGCTCGAAAAGGGCATCCGCAACAACCCGGAATACTGGCGCATGTATTTCACCCTGGGGTTTGTCCATTATTTGGACCGCAAGGACTACAAAGCGGCCCAGCAGGCATTCGAGAAGGGCTCCGAGGTCCCGGGCGCTTTGCCCTGGATGAAGACCATGGCCGCGCGCATGGCGGAACACGCAGCCGACATCAATACGGCGATCGTTTTGTGGCGAGGCGTCTATGATATGACCAAGGATGAGAACGTTCGCCAGACCGCTTTGAGCCACATTGCCTCACTCACGGCCGATGCTCAGATGATGGAGCTCGAGCGGATCATCGAAGCCTACCAGCGGCAGACCGGCCGGGTACCTTCGAATTGGACGGAGTTGGTGCAGGCGGGCATGCTCCGAGGTGCCCCTCTCGATCCCACAGGAACTCCGTATAAGCTGAACTACGGCGCCGTGCAGGTAGCGGACCCAAAGAAATTTCCTTTTCTCGGCGATGGCCGTGGCAGGTGAGATAACAGAATCTGAATCTGCACCGGCTGAATCTAGTGAGGACTGATTGCTGATGAGACCAAGACGCTTACCCTGCCTGACTTTGTGTTGCGCGCTCCTGTTTCTTTCCCTCCAGGGTCAAGCGCCCACCGCCGGCGTGCTTGCGCGGGCCATTGACGCGCACTACAACGGGCTGAAGAGCTTCAAAGCTGACTTCATCGAGATCTATCAGGGCCCGGGCGTTTCCCGCTCGGAAAGCGGTGTCTTGTGGTTGAAAAAGCCGGGCAAGATGAGATGGGAGTATCGCCAGCCCGTGGAAAAGCTGTTCCTCACGGATTCGCAAACGGCCTACTTTTACGTGCCCGGCGAGCGGCAGGCGCGGAAAACGGCGATCAAGAACCTGGATGACCTGCGCTCTCCCTTGCGCTACCTGTTGGGTAAAACCAAACTGGAAAAGGAGCTGGATGCCCTTTCCCTGGCGCCGGACATCAAGCCTCTCCAGGCAGGGGACCAGGTCTTGCGGGGAATCCCCAGGAACATGCAGGACAGGATTTCGGAAGTGTTGCTGGAAGTGAATTCCTCACACCAACTGGTCAGGATCCTGGTGCGTGAGCTGGATGGAACGACAACGGATTTTCATTTCTCCCAGTTTGCAGAGAACATACCGGTGGCGGATAGTTTGTTCCGTTTCAGTCCTCCGCCTGGGGTCGAGACGATTCAGGATGACCGCGTGGTTCCGTGATTGTCTTGTTACCTTCGTAGCTGAAGAATTAGGGAAATTAATAGGTAAAATGCGCAATAATAGGCGGGCCCCTCATTCTATTGGTGTGCCGGTTTCCGGACATTTGAAATGCTAGACTTGATGCAAGGAGTTTGAAATACCTCCCCCGCAAAAGCAATCTCATGGGCGAATACCTGGTCAAAGTAGCTGACGAGCGCGGCCACGTGCTGGAACAGCTGGAAAGCGGCATCTCCGAGCAGGAGATACGGGAGCGGTTCGTCCAGCAGGGCTACTATGTCTACTCCGTGCGGGGCAGGGCCGGGCTGGCATCGTTGATCGCCTTGCGCGGTCGGCGGCGCATCAAGACCGAAGAGTTCGTCATTTTCAACCAGCAGTTTCTTACCCTGATCAAGGCCGGCCTGCCCATCCTTAAGTCGCTTGAATTGCTGGCTAAACGGCAGCGCAACTCGTATTTCAAGTCCATGCTGGAGAACGTTCAGGACCGGGTCAAGAGCGGTGAATTGCTCTCCGGCGCCTTTGCCGCCCAGGGGGCGGGAATCTCCAAGATCTATACCACCACTCTGGAAGCGGGTGAACGAAGCGGCAATCTGGAAGAGGTGCTCTCCCGCTACATTGCTTTCCAGCGCGTCACCCTGACCTTCCGCAAGAAACTGCTCTCGTCGCTGTGGTACCCGGCGCTCCTGATTCTCGCGCTGGGCGTAATGCTCACGTTTCTCATGACGTATGTGGTCCCACAGTTCTCCGAATTGTATTCATCTTTGCACGCGGACTTGCCCCGCATCACCATCTTCATGATGGGGCTTGGCATCGCCATTCAGCGCCATTACCTGGTCATCCTGATTGGAATCCTGGCCCTGGTGGTGGGAGTGGCCCTCTGGGTCCGCTCCGAGCAGGGGGCCAGGACTCTGGATGCAGCGCGCTACCGCATACCCCTTCTCGGCGCCATTTGGATGAAGTATCAAGTGGCCATGTTCAGCCGCACGCTTTCCACTCTGCTCTCCGGCGGCCTGCCTCTGGTGCCTTCGCTGGAGACGGCCAGCCACTCCATCAGCAGCTTCAAGATTTCGGCCAACGTGGAACACGCTTCCCGGCGCGTCCGTGAAGGCCGCTCTCTCTCCTTCAGCCTGGAAGAGACCCGGTTTTTCCCCGATTTAGCGATTGAGATGGTGGAGGTCGGTGAATCCACGGGAGCGCTCCCGGCCATGCTGAATTCGGTGGCTGAATTTTTTGAAGAGGACGTGCAGAACTCTCTGACCACGGCGCTGCAGCTGATCGAACCGATCATCCTGATCTTCATGGGTGTAACTGTTGCTTTCGTCTTGATCTCGCTCTATCTGCCCATTTTCTCGCTAGGGTCACAGATCCAGAGGTAAGGAAGTTATGGAACAAAGGAATCTTACAACCATATTGGAAAACGGCGCGCTTGCAGGCAACCAGGCCGCCGCGGAGCAACGCGCCCGCGAAATGGCGGCGCGGTACCGCTGTGAGTTCATCGACTTGCGCGATTATCATCTCGACCCGGAGCTGTTCAAGACTGTCCCGGTGGACCTGATGTTCCGCTACAACTTCGTGCCTCTGGAAGAGAACGAAGGCACTCTGTGGATCGCCATCGCCGATCCCAGCAAGCTGATGATGATCGATGAGATCGGCCTGCTCCTGAACCGCCGCATCAAGACCAAGGTGGCCACGCTCAACCAGATCAGTGACATCCTGAAAAAAACGGAACAATCGCAGCGCGTGCTCGAAGAAGCCAGCGAAGGCTTTGTGCTGGACGTGGTCCGTGGCGACGAGGACGGCGCCGGCGACGAAAACATCACCATTGACCGCATCACCGGCACCACGGAAGCCGATGTCAGTCCCATTATTCGCCTCGTGGACACCACGATTTTTACCGCCCTGCAAAAACGCGCCAGCGACATCCACATCGAGACCGAGAGCGATTCCGTGGTGGTGAAGTACCGCATTGACGGCGTGCTGCAACAGGCCATGCAGCCCATGGCCAAGGAGCACCACTCCACCATCATTACGCGCGTCAAGGTCATGAGCGAACTCGATATCGCCGAGCGCCGCGTCCCCCAGGACGGCCGTTTCCGCGTCAAGTACAACGGCCGCCTCATCGACTTCCGTGTTTCCATCATGCCCACCATTCACGGCGAAAATGCCGTGCTCCGCGTGCTGGACAAGGAATCCATGAGCGAGAAGTTCCGCAACCTGGTCCTGGACGTGGTGGGCTTTGACGAAGAAGATCTGCGCAAGTTCCGCCGCTACATCGCCGAACCTTACGGCATGGTGCTGGTTACGGGGCCCACGGGCAGCGGCAAGACCACCACGCTGTATGCCGCGCTCAACGAGATCAAGACCGACGAAGACAAGATCATCACCATTGAAGATCCGGTCGAATACCAGATCCACGGCATCACCCAGATCCCGGTGAACGAAAAGAAAGGGCTCACCTTTGCTCGCGGCCTGCGCTCCATCCTCCGCCATGACCCGGACAAGATCATGGTGGGCGAGATCCGCGACCAGGAAACCGCGCAAATCGCCATCAATTCGGCGCTTACCGGACACCTGGTTTTCACCACCGTGCACGCCAATAACGTGGTGGACGTGCTGGGGCGTTTCCTGAACATGGGCGTGGAGCCGTACAACTTTGTTTCCGCGTTGAACTGCGTCCTGGCGCAGCGGCTGGTCCGCACCATCTGCCAGCATTGCAAACACCAGGTGCGGTACTCAGATGAGGAACTAGACAATTTCGGCCTGAATCCTGAAGAATGGCGCAAGGCCGAGTTTTACGAAGGGCCGGGCTGCATCGAATGCGCTGGGACCGGGTATCACGGGCGCACGGCCATTCACGAACTGCTCGATCTTTCCGATCGCGTACGCGAGCTGATCCTGGAAAAGCGGCCGTCGTCAGAGATCCGTAAGGCCGCGCATGAAGAAGGCATGAGCTTCCTGCGCGATTCCGCCCTGGCCAGGGTCAAGGCCGGCATCACCACCATGAAGGAGATCAATAAGGTCACGTTCATCGAGACCACGCGATAAGAATGACTGGATTGGCACAACACGTCCGCCGCCCGCGCCTGGCTTGCGAGGTTTCCGCGGAACGCGTGATCGCCGCCCGCGCCGCGGAGAAGACCCAGCGCCTGGAAGTGTTCACCTCGCGCCGCCTCAATGAAGGCGTTCTCTCGCCTGGACTCAATGCGCCTAACGTTCTGGATGCTGAAGCGTTGCGGACGGCCATCAGCAGCGCTCTCGGCGCGGTGAGCGGCAAGTCGCGCGACGTCATCGCCATCGTCCCTGATGCCGCGATTCGCGTGCTCCTGCTTGACTTTGAAACCCTCCCCTCCAGGCCCCAGGAAACCGAACCTGTCATCCGCTTCCGGCTCAAGAAGTCTCTGCCCTTTGATGTGGATGAAGCCGCGGTTTCCTATGACATCACTCGCAGCAACGGGGCCGTGCGCGTGGTAGCGGCCGTTTCCCCGCGCGCCATCATCGAGGAATACGAAGCTGCCTTCCGCGACGCCGGTTACACTCCGGGCGTGGTCCTTCCTTCTTCCCTCGCGACCCTGGGCATGATTGAAGCGCAGCGGCCCACGCTGGTGCTGAAAGTGGACCCCAGCAACATCATCATCGCGGCGGCGGAACGCCAGGAACTCCGCCTGGTGCGTACTCTGGAAAACCCTCACGGAGCAGCGGTGACCGCGGCTGAACTCGCCGAAGGCGTGCTCCCTTCCATCGTTTTCTTTGAGGATACCTTTGCCGCCCGCATCGAGCAGATTTTCGTGGGCGGAATCGCGCCCATTGCCGAGGTCGGTCCCCTTCTTCACCAACACACAGGGGCGCAGGTGCAGGAACTCGCGCCGCAAATCTCCTCGGAACAGGACATCAGCGGCGAGCATCTTGCCCCGGCGGCCATGGCGGGGATCGTGGGGGCCTTACTGGGATAAATGCGCCTGAACATCAATCTCGCCTCCGTCAAGTATGAAGACGTGCGCCGCTTTTACCTGCGCTGGGGGACGGCGCTGGTTGTGGCCTCCTTGCTCACCATCGTCCTGGCCGTGCTGGCGGCATACAACCAGTCCCGCTCCTCGCAAACCAACCGCGAGATCAGGGAACTGCAGCAGAAAATTTCCGAATTGGAAAAGAAGCGCGCCGAGGCAGAAGCTTTTGAAAACAGCCCGGAAAACCGCGACGTTACCGAACAAAAGAACTTCTGGAACGCGCAGATCGCCAAGCGCTCGCTTTCCTGGACGCAACTGTTCAACGACCTGCAAAAGATCATGCCGGGACGCGCCTATGTGATCTCCGTGGCGCCGGAACTCACGCAGGACAACCGCTTGAAACTGAAATTAATGATCGGGGCCGAGCAGTACGCGAACGCCATCGACCTGGTAAAGAGAATGGAGACCTCGCCCCGTTTCCGCCAGCCCCAAATCACTTCTGAAGTCGTGCAGAAGGACCAGAGGACCGGCGTCAACACGTTTCGACTTGATATCGAGACCTATTACACGCCCGCGGGTCTCATGCCCCATGCTTCCTCCAAGGAGGGCTTGTAATGGGCAACCTGCAGAATACTCGAAAGCGCTTTACGTTGGTGCTGGCGGTCCTGGGCGCCGTTGACCTGGTTCTGCTGGTCTATCTTCTTTGGCCAGGTTCGAGTGTCTCGGCCCGGCTCGCCCAGGAGCAGGAGTTGCAGCAGAGATACCGGTTGCTGCAGCGGGAAGTCGCGCCGGTAAAAGAGATCAGAGAAAAGCTGGTACAGACACGAAAAGACATCAAGGACCTCTATCAGGAAAGGGTGCCTACGCACTGGTCCCAGATTTCCCAGGAAGTGGAGCGTCTGGTGCGCGAAACCGGCGTAAGTTCGCAGAGCATCCACTACACGCCGCAAAAAGAAAGAGACAAGAAATCTGAATTGCCTGACGTACAGCGCGTGGAAATCGATACCACCATCACCGGCGACTACGCCAAGGTCGCGCGCTTTGTCAACGCGCTGGAGCAGAACAAGATGTTTTTCGTGGTCAACCAGATTTCACTGAGCGGCCAGCAGGAAGGCAGCCTGGTTACGCTGCAGATCAAGTTTGAAACTTTCGTAAAACAAAACGGACAAGCGGCCGGCGTCTGATCGAGAGACAACAAAGACTGTGAAAATCGGAGCAGAAAACAAGAAGCAGCTGTACTGGATGATTGCCCTGCTGGCCATCGCCATTGCGCTGCTCATTTACAACTTCAGCGGGCTCTTCGGTACCAGCGCTGCAGCGCCTCCCGCGCCCGGCGCCGCCCAACCTAAGAAGCCCGGGGGCACGCAGATTGCCGCCAACACCCTCGATCCCACCTTGCACTTGCCAGACTTGGAGGCCAGCCGCAGGGTGAAATACGAGGCTGGGGGCAGGAACATCTTCCGCATGGAAGCGATTCCCATCCCAACGCCGGTGGCTCCCGTCGTCACGGCAACACCCATACCTACGCCTCCGCCGCCGCCTCCGCCACCGCCGATTCCGCTCAAGTTTTACGGCTTTGCCAGCAAGGCCAACGAGCCGAAGAAGGTATTTCTGGAAGAGGGCACCAACACGTTCATCGCCAAGCAGGGCGATATCGTGGACCGGCGTTACAAGGTGGTCCAGATCCAGAACACAGCCGTGGTGATTGAAGACGTGCTCACCAACAATCGCCAGACCATCCAGTTGAGCGCCAGATAGCTTTTCGTTTTCAGGAGTTGTTTTTGATGACATCACAGCATTCGCGGGCCAGGCGTCAGGCGGGATACGTCCTGCTTTCCGTGATGCTCCTGATCACGCTCATGCTGATCTTTATGGCCGTGGAAGCGCCGCGCCTGGCCCAGCAGATCAAGCGCGCCCGGGAAGAGGAACTGGTGAACCGGGGAATGGAATACGCCAAGGCGGTCAAGAAATATCGCCGCAAGATGGGCGCGCTGCCCAATTCCGTTGATCAGCTCATGGACACCAACCATATGCGCTTCCTGCGCAAACGTTACAAAGACCCCATGACCGGTGAAGACGACTGGAAGCTCATCCACGTTGGCGAAGCGGAAATCCCTCTGCCCCAGGGACCAAACCCCGGTCTGCCCGGCGGCGGTACTCCCGGTTTACAAGGGGGCACATTTACCAACACGCCGGGTGCTAGCCCAAGTCCTACGCCGAGCGGCCGGACGCCCTTGTTAAACCCACCACCAGCAGGCGGGCAGACCATCGGCGGCGCCGGGATCATCGGCGTGGCCAGCACCAGCAAGCTAACCGGGATCAAGGAATTTCACGATAGCAATCACTATGACGAATGGCTGTTCGTCTATGATCCCCGCCTGGAACAGGCCACCGGCGCCGCGGGTGGCGCCACCGGCGGCGGTGGAAACGCCGGCATCATCGTGGCTGCGCCACGAGCGGGTGGCTCAGGCTCTTCCGGCAGCGGCGCAGCTGGCGGCGCAGGCACAGGCGGCGTGTCGGGCGGCATACAGGCTCCGCCACCTCCCGGTGGCATACAGAACCCGCCACCTCCGGGCGGCGCATCGGAATCACCCAGCCCCCAAGTTACCCCGACACCACCAGCTGGTAATCCGCCTCCGCCCGCCGGTGCCACAGACAATCCGCCTTCGCCCACCGGGACTCCTTCGCCTACTCCACAAAATCCCCAGTAATAGCAAAGGCCTCGCCGCAGCGAGGCCCTTGAGCATTTAGAAATATCTTGCGGACTCTACACGTTGAACCTTTACACGTTGAAAGACGACCCGCAGCCGCACGTGCTCTTCACGTTGGGATTCTCGAACTTGAAGCCTGCCGCTTCCAGCGTTTCCACGTAATCAACGCTGCAGCCGTTCAGGTACATCACCGACGTAGCGTCAACGAACACCTTGAGATCGTCAAAGGTGTAGACCTTGTCCATCACGCCGGGAGCGTTCTCGAATGACATGGAGTATGAGAAGCCGGAGCAGCCGCCACCCACTACACCGATGCGCAGTCCGGCCGGGCGCGGGTCCTGCTGGGCCATGATCTCCTTCACCTTCGAAACCGCATTCGGGGTCAGCGTGACCGGCCCCTTGGGCGTGGTCTCAACGTTGGGAGTAGTTGTGGTCGCCATCAGTTTTCTCCTTAAAATCAGTCCGTCCTTAAAACAAGACCATTATAGTACAGTTTCACGCCATTCCCAATACCCCGGAAATTTCCGGTGTCTCCAGCGGGCCGGCCGTCGAGTGGGCGCTTGCCGGCCAGGCAGCCATGATCACGAGCCCGCCACAAAATGCTGGATTTTGCCCGTGACCCCGGGACTATAATGAGCTTGAGGTCCCACATACCGGGTTCTGTCGCGTAGGCGGGACCGCTACCAAGACGTGTCAAGGTGGTGTTCTATGATGCTAGCACTGCTGATTCTTTGGGGCGGTTTCACACTGGTGCTGATCCTTCTCCTGATTTACCGTGGCACGCTCACCATGCATGAGGACGATCAGTTGTTCCTGGATAGCGCGGAAGACCACATGCAAAAAGAGCAGCAAGAGCTCATCCAGAAGATGGACCGCCTCACCCCCTGGGTGCGCATCTGTGGCGCCGGCTCCGTCGTGCTCATCCTTGTCATCGCTGGGACATGGTTCTATAACAACCTGACCCGCTAGCAACGGAACGCGCGCAAGTTGCAACTCGGGCGCTGTTGGTTCGCCCTGCGCGCGCCCTGTTCACTTCTTTGGCGGTGTGGAAGCAGGCTCGCTTTGCTCTTTGAGCCTGGCGATCATCGCTTTCACGGTTCCAGCGTGCTGCCCCAACGGAGCGTACTCCAGGTACTGGTCCAGGGACTCCATCGTGCCCGGCGGAACTTCATACTTTCCGTGTTCCGTCCGGCCCTGGCCGAACAGAATGGTGCCTTTCAGGTAGTAGGCGTCCGCCATGGCGGGATCAGAAGAAATCGCGTGTTCGCACGCGGCCACGGCTTCTTGTCCACGGTTCAAGTTGTAGTAGATGGCGCACAGGTTGAAGTACGGTTGGGCCGGATACGCAGCCACGCCTGCGGCTTTTGTAAACACGGCAATCGCGCCATCATATTGTTTCATTTGCACCAGAAGGTTTCCCTCGGCGCCAAGCATCTGCCCCAGACCAGTCTTGGTGGATCCGGAATCTGGCTTTTCCTCCAGCATTTTCTCCGCCGCGGCGATGCCCCTTGCGTAAACCTCCAGAGCGTCTTTCGGCTTGTTTGCGCCCGTAAGTACCGCGCCCAGGACCTGATAAGGCCCCCACTGCGCCGGATCTTCAGCGATCGCCTGGTTGCATTTTGCGATCGCGAGATCTGCCTTGCCAAGGTTATTGAGCACACTGCACGCGCGATAGAGCGCCATGAAAGGATGCGGGTAGATCGCGGCCGCTTTCTCATAAAGTGCCGCCGCCTCATCGGCCTTCTCGAGGCGCGTATAACAGTCCGCCTCCGCCATCAGCAGGTCGCCAATGTTGGTATGTGCGCGATCGGTGTCTGAAGGGTTCGCCAAGATCTTTTGCGCTACTTCCAGTCCCTTGGCGTAACTCTGCGCCGCTTCCTCGTATTTCCCCAGGTTCACCTGGAGTGTGCCCAGGTTCTGGTAGAACTCCCAACGATTGGGGTCCAGGGCAATCAGTTGCTGCACCAGGGGTATTGCATTCGGCCAGTCCTGGAGCGCCAAGGCTGCGTGATATTGCGCGACCGCGCGGTTGATCTTGGCTGCGCGAGCATTCTCATGCCGGATCAGTGCAAGCTGTTCTTTGCTTTTTTTGCCCGACGCCAGATTGGTCTCAGCTCCGGGCACCACCGGGCCTCTGGTTGCCAATGACAAATCTACATTCAGAACATTCTGGGAACTGGCCTCATCGTTGCCGATAATGGTTTTCTTGCCGGAATAAACATGGCTTCCGTCCGGGCCGGTAATCTCAATCTGGTAGACCCCATATGCCACGCCAACCAGGAGAAAAGCCCCTTTTTTGTCGGTCTTGATCTGGTAGATGCGACCGGTTCCCTCCACCATTCTGGGCGATTCCGACCTCACGCCGGCGGCCGTTTGGAGGTCTCTCTCGAATTTGCCGATTTGCTTGTAAATAATCAGCGCGCCGGCGAGTGGATTGCCTTCGCGGTCCAGGACCTGCCCGGAAACAGTCGCCAAAGGGTTTTGCTGCGGCAGCAACAGAGCGAAACAAATCAGCCAGCAACTCAGCACGGGAAGCCTCCGCTAATCTGATCCTCTTGAGCCGTTCCTGTAATCTGGTCCTCTTGAGCCGTTCCTGTAATCTGGTCCTCTAGAGCCGTTCCTGCAACCTGGTATTCCAAGGCCGTTCCAGAATGCCTGTATCCCGCGGGGTGGAGCAGGCCTTCAGGCCTGCGGAAGGCCCCTGATGAAGGCGGCTTCAGCCGCTGAGGTTTCGAGCTACACCAACGCTGGAACTTCGCTAGACACATCGGGGCGCCTTTGACTGTAACATTTGACACCGCTGCCGCAAAATGGTTCCGGTCCCTGCCCGTACTCGCGCTGACTGATCTTGGCGCTGCCGAACTGGATGCGTTTACAATAAAAATAATCGTGGACTGCTGGCGGCAGCGAGTGATCAATTGATAAATATGCGAAAGTGGCGGAATTGGCAGACGCACCAGACTTAGGATCTGGCGGGTAAAACCGTGGGGGTTCGAGTCCCCCCTTTCGCACCATCCTCTTGAGATCCTAAGTTGAGCCGTCTTGCGGGCGTGAGCGAAGCGGGAGCCCGCAGGCGAAATCCTGAGCGACCCTGAGCCTTGCCGAAGGGGAGTCGAAGGATCTGGCGGGTAAAACCGTGGGGGTTCGAGCCATGCCTGAGCCTCTGTCATGCTGAGCGGAGTGCGAGTCCCACCGCGCGGGATGAGCACGAAGTCGAAGCATCCCGAGCGATTGTCCCTGGCCATTCGGATTCAGGGAATTTCATCGACACTGCTGTGCTACCACCTTTCACCATCGCGACAGCCGCTCCTAACTCGCTGCCAGGACCTCGCCGAACATTGGAGCCCGGAAAATGCTGTGCCGGGGAGGTTCCCCGTCGAGACCCCCTGAGTCCGCATAGTTGTGCATGCTCGCTCGGGATGCTTCGACTCCTCCTCCTTCGCTACGCTCCGTCGGAAAAGTGACCACTGCTCCTGACGCCGCGGGCTCTCACCCATCGCGCGCAAAACTCGCGCGCCGTGGGCTCGGCGGCGCAAGTCGGGCTCGCCCTTATCCTGCTGGCGAGAAAAATTGGTCAGCGTCACTCAGGATGTTCCCCGGCCGACGTGGAGCCTTTACTTCAACCAGACTCCACTCCAGCCGCAGGCCGCTAGAACTTCAGCACAACTCCGCCGCCGGCGAAGATGCTCTGCACGTGCGTAGTGAAAAATCCCAGAGGCGCCACGGACGAATGGCCGGTGATGAAGTCGCGCACCTCGGCTCGAATTCCCAGCGCCTTCAGGGGCGTTCTGAAGTCAACTCCTCCACCAAGCTGCAACGCTCCGGCATTGCCGCGGGAATCGATGCTGCTGAAATGCGCCACCCCGCCTCCGACGCTGGCAAACGGCGACACGCTCCCTCCCGGAAGGAACTTCACATGAGCTGAAGGCGTGAAGAAAACCGAGGAGAACCCACTAAACGTGCCGGGCCCGCTTCGCGAAGGTGAACCGGCAAGGGGCAGTTCGAAATAAAGTGCCGTGGCCTTAAGGTTTGCCAGGCGATAAGCAAAAGATGTCTGCCAGGAAACTCCCGCTCCCAGTGGCACCGAGCCGGTGGTCACTGGCCCAATCGGACACATGGCAGGGTTAATGCAAAGTACTGGCCCCTTGCCGTCGGGCGATAGCGCTGCTCCTATGGTTGCCGCAACCTCAGTTTTTTGCGCGTGGGAAACGATCGGTACTAGCAGTGACACCAGGAAAAGAGCCCAACGAATTCGCTGCATCACCATCTCCTTTCAATGCACATGCATGAATGTCTCTATGTCACGAAGTTGGTTGTACAACGTTACGGTAGCGCGATTACGTCGATCTCTACCGCGCCCCGCGGCAGGCGCACTATTTCCCCGGTAGAACGGGCGGATGGCGATCCCTTGCAGAATTTTCTGTGCATCTCCCGCTTGACATTCTTGGTTATTTCCATTATTGTCGAAATACTGGAACAAGCAATGTCCGCCAAGCAGACACTGACCGAAAACGTAACCAGATTCGCCGACATGCTTTCCGCCATGGGCACCGAGCCAAGGCTTCGCATTGTGCGGCTCCTGCTTTCTGCTCACCCGGAAGGAATGGTCGTCGGGGAAATCAGCGAGGAGCTCGATATCGCTTACTCAACGCTCTCCCACCATCTGGAAAAGCTCAAGAACGAAAACCTGGTAACCGTGGAACGCAAGGGAACGTTCCTGCGCTATCGCGCCAATTGTGACGCTTTGCAGGAACTGTTGGGCTTCCTGTTTGCGGAATGCTGTACCAGAAATAACGCCATCAAACCCGAAAAAATCACGTGCTGCCGATAGGTTGGCGGAGGAGGGACTGTGAGCGAAGGAATCAAAGAAGTAGTTCAAGCGAAATATGGCGAAGCTGCCCGGCGCGTTGCGTCCGGCGCTTCCAACTCTTGTTGTGGCGCCGCCGCATGCGGCACAGATGTAGACCCAATCACTCGCGACTTGTACGAACAGTCACAAACCAGCATCTTGCCTGAACAGGCAGTCAGGGCCTCGCTCGGTTGCGGAAACCCCACCGCGCTGGCGCAGCTCAACCCCGGCGAAACCGTGCTCGATCTCGGCTCGGGAGGCGGTATTGATGTGCTGTTATCGGCGAAGCGTGTTGGCCCCAGCGGCAAAGCGTACGGCCTTGACATGACCGACGACATGCTCGCCCTCGCCCGCGAAAACCAGAAAAGAGCGGGCGTGGAAAACGTGGAATTCCTCAAAGGCGAAATCGAGAACATTCCCCTGCCCGACAACTCCGTGGACGTGATCATCTCCAATTGCGTGATCAATCTTTCTGCCGACAAGGACCGCGTGCTGCGCGAGGCCTTTCGTGTGCTTAAGCCCGGCGGCCGTTTGGCCGTTTCCGACGTTGTGGTGCGCGGAGAAGTCCCCGAGGCGATCCGCAAAAGCATGCTGCTCTGGGTGGGCTGCATCGCTGGCGCCTTAAGTGATTCCGAGTACAGCTCAAAACTCGCCCATGCTGGTTTTGAAAACATCGAACTTGAACCCACGCGGGTTTACACCATCGAGGATGCCCGCACGGTCCTAAGCGGCCAGGGCATTGATGTGGACTCAATTGCGCCGCAAGTGGAAGGTAAATTCGTCAGTGCATTCGTCCGTGCGAAGAAACCTGCGAAGTGCTGTGCACCTTCATGCTGCTCCTAGGAGAGATCCAACATGAAGCCCAAAGTTCTTTTTTTGTGCACCGGAAATTCTGCCCGCAGCCAGATGGCCGAAGGCTTGCTTCGGCACTACGCCGGCAACGATTACGAAGTGCTCAGCGCCGGCACCAACCCGGCTGGAGTGAACCCGCTGGCAATCGAAGCAATGCGAGAAATCGGTATTGACATCTCTCGTCAAACCTCCAAAAACGTTTCCGAGTTTCTCGGCCTCAATATTCCGTACGTGGTTACGGTGTGTGACCGGGCCAAGGAATCCTGCCCCATCTTTCCGGGAACGTTCCAATTCTTGAGCTGGTCATTGGATGACCCGGCGTCAGCAACAGGCGCCAGAGAAGAAAAGCTTGCCGTATTCCAGCGGGTGCGCGATGAACTGGCAGAGCGCATCAAGAAACAGTTTGTCACAGTCCAGGCGGCTCGGAAATAGGCTCAGGATATGACTACACGACAAGTCTCGCTCAATGCCGCTCCCTGTGTCGCGGGAGAGCGCCGAAGGCTGGGATTCCTCGACAGGTATCTCACGCTTTGGATTTTCCTGGCGATGGCCCTGGGAGTCGGGCTTGGTCGTTTCGTGCCGGGAGCCACCGGCTTGATCGGCCGGTTCCAGACAGGTACTACGAACATCCCGATTGCACTG
>DASVFK010000399.1:0-5903 GCA_036380095.1 Candidatus Angelobacter sp.
CTCTCATTGAAACATCCGGCAAACGCCGGACAGGAACAGGGGCGTCCCGCGGTCTTCAGGATGGCGGCATTCAACCGGAGGCAGATTTCGATCATTGCGTCCGCTTCATTCACGTCATCGCGGTCCAGCAAGTCCGCGGCAAGAGAGCGGAAGGCGGTTTGAGCAGCAGAGATGATCCCGGCATTCTGTTGGCGACGCCCGGCTACGTCCATCAGGGCAAAGCCGACCTTGGTTGGGCCAATGCGAAAAAAATCGTGGCAGTCACCGCCGGTCCGCCGGCCATAGCTGCCCACGGAGAAGCGCGCTTGTTGCAGTTCAATAGCCGAAGCTTCTGCCTGGCCCAAAGGACGTGATCGAGCCTTTGCGAACTTCAGCAGGGAGCGCATAACAACGGCGAAAAAGGTAGCACAGAATCCGTGGTTCGGCCACCAGCGCAGAGCCGCTTCCATAGCTGCCGTTGGCGCGCAGGGCAGCCATACTTTTGCCCGGCTTGGCGGTCAACAACACGCTTCACGTGTGACATGCCGCTTCCAGCGGACACGCTGCGGCTCGTCAGCAGCATGGTTTAGACTTGCCTTGTTCCCATGCGCATCCTCATTGCCGGTGGCGGCACCGGCGGACACGTCATCCCCGCGCTGGCCATCGCCCGCGAACTCAGATCGCGTTATGGCGCGGAAGTCCTCTTCGTCGGCACCGCGCGCGGTATTGAGAACCGGCTGGTCCCGCAAGCCGGCTTCGGGCTGATGCGCGTGAAAGTGGGCGCGCTCAAGAATGTCGCTCTGCTCACCCGCCTGCGCACACTCATTGATCTGCCACTGGCTATCTGGGACGCGCGCAAGATCATCAAGATCTTTTCGCCGGACGTGGTTGCCGGCGTGGGCGGATACGCTTCCGGACCGGCCATGGCAGCGGCCATCCTGAGCAAGCTTCCGACGCTGGCTTTTGAGCCAAATTTCGTCCCAGGCTTCGCCAACCGGGTTGTCGGGCGATGGGTCTCGGCTGCAGCTGTCCATTTTGAAGAGACCGCGAGATTTTTTCGCCATGCCCAGGTCGTCGGTGTGCCGGTGCGCCAGGAGTTCTTCAATGTCCCGCCCGCGGCGGAAGGCCGCCTGCCCACCTTGCTGGTCTTCGGCGGCAGCCAGGGTGCGCATGCCATCAACCAGGCGGTCACCGGCGCAATATCGGAAGTTCTAAGGCAAATTCCCGCCTTGCGCATCATCCATCAGACCGGCGAGCGTGACTATAATGAAGTTCGAGCAGCTTACGAGCGCGCCGGAATCGCGGCGGAAGTTTCTCCGTTCATTGACAACATGCCGCAGGCGTTTGCCCGCGCCGATCTTCTGCTTTGCCGTTCCGGGGCCAGCACGGTGGCGGAAATTACTGCCGCAGGGAAGCCGGCGATCTTTGTCCCCTTCCCCCAGGCGGCGGACGACCATCAGCGGCGCAACGCGGAAGCGATTGTCCAGGGCGGAGGCGCAGTTTTGATCGCGCAGTCCGAACTTACGCCCGATCGCCTGGCCCTCACGCTGGTGGAGTATTTGAACGAACCGTTGCGATTGCAGCAGATGGGCGAACGCGCCCGCGCTCTCTCGCATCACGACGCCGCCGGCCGCGTGGCTCGCATGTTGGCGGAACTGGCGGGGAAGAGTTAGCCGCGAATGAACGCGAATAAACACGAATCAAGAAAAGAATGACCAAGAATCAATTCGTGTTCCTTCGCGTTGAATCGTGACAAGAATATCGAGGGCGAGCCCGACTTGCGCGGCGAGCCCGCGGTTACGAGTGCTGAAAAATGGTGACGCGTGCGAAGCGCCTAAGCGGTTTGGAGCGAAGCGACACAAATAATGTTTGCAAAGATTCAAAGAATTCATTTCGTAGGCATCGGCGGCATCGGCATGAGCGGCATCGCTGAGGTCTTGCTCACCCTGGGCTACAAGGTTTCAGGCTCCGATCTCAAGCACTCCTCCGTCACCGAACGTCTCTCTGAGCTCGGCGCCATCATCTTTATCGGCCACCGGACGGAGAATATCACCGGCGCTGAAGTGGTGGTCACCAGTTCGGCCATCCGTACGGAGAACCCTGAAGTCGCCGCCGCCCACTTGCAGCACATTCCTGTGATCCCGCGCGCGGAGATGCTGGCTGAGCTCATGCGGCTGAAGTACGGAATCGCCGTCGCCGGCATGCATGGCAAGACCACCACCACCAGCATGGTGGCGGCGGTGCTGGCCGCCGGCGGGCTCGATCCCACCGTGGTGGTGGGCGGGCGCGTGGACGCCATGGGCTCCAACGCGCGTCTGGGCAAGTCACACTATCTGGTAGCTGAGGCCGACGAAAGCGACCGCTCCTTCCTCAAGCTCTCGCCCATTCTCGCCGTGGTCACCAACCTCGACCGCGAGCACATGGATTGCTATCGTGACATGCAGGACGTGGAGCAGGCCTTTATCGACTTTGTGGACCGCGTGCCCTTCTACGGCATGGTGCTGCTGTGCAACGATGACGAGCGCCTGCGCGGCCTTTTGCCCCGCCTCGCCCGCCGCGCTATTACTTATGGCGTGCATGAAGGTTCCGACTTCCGCATCCGGCTGGCCCACGTTGATCCAGCGGTTGCCTCTGCGGCCACTACCGCTCCGTCGGCCTCGACTCGCAACCATGCCTTACGGCATCTTTCGCAGTTCTCTGTTGACTATCGCGGCAAGGTGCTCGGCGAGTTCAACCTTCAAGTCCCCGGACGCCACAACGTGCTCAACGCCGCTGCAGCGATCGCCGTGGGCATCGGCCTGGACATCGACCCGGACCGCATTCGCGAGGCTCTGGAAAACTTCCGTGGTGTTGACCGGCGCTTCCAGTTGCGCGGCTCGATTGCCGGCATCAGCGTGATTGACGATTACGGACACCATCCCACGGAGATCCGCGCTACCCTGGCCGCCGCCCGCCAGTGCGGTTTTCAGCGCGTGCACGTGGTCTTCCAGCCGCACCGTTATTCGCGCACGCAGGACCTGCTGGAAGAATTCGGCACGGCGTTCACTGACGCTGACTCGATCCAGGTGCTTGATATCTACCCGGCGAGCGAAAAGCCTATTCCCGGCATCACCGGTGAGCTGGTGGCCCAGACCATTACGCGTCTGGGCGGCAACCCCGCGCACTACGCTGCGTCCTTTGAAGATGCCGCGCGCCAGGCCTGCGATCAGGCCCACGAAGGCGACATGATCCTCACCCTGGGCGCCGGCAACGTTTCGCAGTTGGGCTCGCAGATTCTGGAACGGCTGAAAACGAGGGAAAAAGCCAAGCAGGTGCCGGCGTAGGTAGTGTCTTGCCTTTTGATTCCTCCGCGTCTCCGCGCCTCCGCGTTGAAAAAAGCTCTCGTTCTCAATTCAATCCGTCAAACGAATAAGCCGCGTCAACGGCGGATGACTTCATGCGACGCTGCCGCGGCTGATCACACTTTCACCCAACGCACTCGGGTAATCACTTCTTCGCCGGTGTCGCCTTCGTTGCCGGTTTGGCTGCCGGTGGTTTGCCTTTTAGCTCCACCACGATCACTTCGAACGCCGTATCGCTCGTGTTTTCCGGGAGGTGCGTGCCGGCGGCGCCATACTGCGACTCGCCTGCCTTCACGTTGAATTCCTGTTTCTTGCCGTCAGGAAAGGTGAACTGTCCCTTGGCATCTGTAAGGAACACCGCCACCGTAGCGGGATGGCTGTGCATCACCGACTTTTCGTGCGGGCCGTAATGCACTTTCAGGATCCGCACCTGTGCGTTCTCGCTCACTACGGTGTAATGCTTGGGATCCGCCTTCGCTGCATCTTGGGCCTGGACGATGGTGGACAGACCGAGACTCAGGATCGCGCCGCAAACTGCTGACAGGATACGCATGCTACCCTCCTTATTTTGTGGATTTCTTTTTGTTTTGACCGGGAGCCCTGGGCCCTATTTCGCTATCACCAACTTCCACTTTGATGCTGGAAGCTGCTCTCAAGTCCCACTCTCTCTCACTGCACCTGGGCCAGCGCCTTGTGTGCGGCGCTTTCGCCTGCGGCGATCAGGCGATCCACGGACGTGCGGCCCGGCCAGTAGCCTGCCACCGGGATGTCCGTCTGAATCAGCACGTCAGACTGGTCCACGGCGTGAATAAAGTGCCGAGGATAGGCACGGAAGGCGCGAGGATGGGTGTGCCGCAAGCCCACGCCGCGCAGCAATGCGCTCACCTCCCACACGTCTGAGGCTATGATGAAGTCAGCCCCCAGCTCGCGGCACGCCAGCGAGGGCAGCACGCAGGAGATGCCGCCGTCTTTCAGCTTTGCGCCTTCACGGTACACGGGAAAGCGCGCACGCACGGCACAACTTGCGTTGATGGCTGAGGCCAGACGCCCGTTGGTGAGCGTGACCGGCTTTTTGTGCGGCAGGGTGGTGGCCACTGCGGCAAAAGGCAGCTGCAGATCGCCGAAGTTCGCGGGCAGATACTTGGAGCAGAAGCGCTCCAAAGTGCGGCCGTGGAGCAGGCTGGGCCAGAAGATGGTTTGGGCCATTGCGGCCAGGTCTTGCCAGCTCATTCCGGCGGCCACACCTGCGCCCACCAGGCTGCCCACGCTGGTTCCGGCAATCGCCGTGGGACGAATGCCGTATTCGCTGAGCGCCTTCAGCACGCCGATGTGGGCAATGCCGCGTACCGAACCGCCGCTCAACGCCAGTCCCACGCGACGGCCCTGGAACTTATGGAGCCTGTACATCTAACCCGATTATATCGCGCAGGGCGGGCCGGTAAACTTTAGGCGCTTCTGGCTGCGCCGAGATTCGATCTTTCCGCGCGATGCACTGGTCCTGCCGCGAGCGCTTCTTCGTGGCGATGCAAAAACCATCGCTCCAGTACTGTACGGCGGCAGAAGGACGCACTCTTCAGCAGCATGCGCCCGGCGAGGTTGCGTAAGGTCTGCGGAATCCTCGAAGCGGCCGGCTGCCCGGCTGTGAGCTTTCCTTGCATGCGATTGTTCAAGAGAGTGGCGTAAATCTCCAGTTGCTCTCGGTGATACATGCCTTTGGCCTCGAGGATCGCCTTGGCGGCAAGAATTCCTGACTCCACCGCGGGACGTATGCCTTCGCCACTTTCCGCGTAGGCCAGGCCCGCAGCGTCCCCGATGAGCAGAGCACGGTCCGTCACCGGCGGCCGGGGTGAGCGGCCCAGCAAAAGATAAGCGTGCCCGCAGGGACGTCCCGGCAAAGCAAACGGCGTCTTCCCGCTTGCGCGCAGAAACTCCAAGAACCGGCCCACATGTTCCGGCAGGGAACGCTGGTCCAACCGTCCCAACCCGATGTTGAGCAGATCGTTCTTGCGGAAACACCAGCCGTAGCCCTTGAGATCGCTGCAGAAAAAAAGTTCCGGCACTTCTCCCCGGACGCGGCACTGGGCCGCTTGCTCAGGCGTCATGGCAAATTCAATTTCCTGCGCCACCACGGGCTCTTCCTTGTGTCCGTTGACCAGCATGCGCGCCACCGGACAAAAGTGACCGCCTGCTCCCACCAGCAATCGGGCCTTGATCTCGCCGTTTACCAGCCAGCCGTCGTCCGCTCGCTCGATGCTGGTTATGGCCATGCCCTCGCGCAGCTGCGCGCCGCAGCGTCGCAGCAGATATTCATCGAACTCCGAGCGCCGGATGCCGTAGCTGACAATTTGCTTGAATGGAACTTCAACCTCGCGTTGCCCCAGGCTGCTCACGCGAAAGCCGCTGATGGGCTGCAAGGTGCGTCCGCGGGCGTAGTCGCCGGGGTCGATGGCCAGCGTCTCAAGGACTTGCGGCGTGATCCAGCCGCCGCACACCTTGTTGCGAGGGAACCTGGCTTTATCCAGGACCACGACGTTCAGTCCGCTGCGGGCGAGCGCCCAGGCGCATGACGATCCTGCGGGCCCG
>DASVFK010000400.1:0-6336 GCA_036380095.1 Candidatus Angelobacter sp.
ACGCTGAAACGGCCGGCGGCGTTCTGGTGGGCGCTCATGAACATCACGATGGCGCCGACGATCCCGACCAGCAGCGACGAGGAAAGTCCCATGAGCGAAGTTGCAGTCAGGGTCTTGAGGACGTTGTCCAGCAATCTCTGCACACCGGCGCCAAAGGTGCCCTGCTCGCGGTCTTCCGCATGGTAGCCCTTCACCACGCGCACGCCGCCCAGCGATTCGGTGAGGCGTCCGGTGACCTCCGCAGTGATTTTGCCGCGCTCGCGGAAGATGGGACGGATCGTCTGGAAAGCTTTCTTCAGAGCAAAGCTGAAGACGAGAAGAAAGCCCAGGGTAATGGACGTCATGAGCCGGCTCTTGTGCATGAGCACCACGAGCACGATGCCGGCGGTAAGAAAGCCTCCCACCAACTCCACCAGTCCGGTGCCGATGAGGTTGCGCACGCCCTCCACGTCATTCATGATGCGCGAAACCAGAGCGCCGGTTTTGTTGGCGTCATAGTAAGAGACGGAGAGCCGGCCGATGTGAGCTTGCACGCGGCGGCGCATCTCGGCGATTACTCGCTGGCCTTCTTTGGAGAGCAACTGGGTGAGCGAGAAGGACGTGACGGCTTGAATCGTCGTAGCCAGCAAAACTTTGCCCACGATGGGAAATAGCATCTCCATCTGGTGGCGGTTCATCACGTTATCGACCAGGAACTTGGAATAGTAGGGCAGAGCGAGGCCGCAGAATTGTTTTACGGCGAGCATGGCCAGCCCAGCCGCGAGCTTCCAGCGACGGGGACGCACCAGTTCCCAAACCATGGGCCATGCGCCCTTGATCTGCTGTACAGACGATTTTTTCTTGGTTTCAGGCTGTGTGGGCAAACGGAACTCCGGAGGTAACGCTTTACTAGATTACAGGGTCAGCGGGCACGCTTCAGGAAAATTTTGTTGTGATGAGCTTTGGGGGTTGCTGAGGTTGACTAGGGTACAGCCGTAGGAGCAGCATTGGGGCGCACAGAGTGTAAGGAGGAAGCGATGGGAAAGAAGGTTCTCGCAGGCATTGCCATGGGGTTCGTTTTCGCCCGGCTGGTTGCGGCGGCCATGGTGAAGCCGGCGTCCACTAAGTCGATGGCAGCCTGAGGGAAGTGAGGTAAAAACCATGCCCATGCAGTATCAGTACACAGCCATTCCCGAATCTGAGGTGCCGCGCGCCGCGAACCCAGTGTTCCAGCATCTGTTGGACACTTACGCCAGCGAGACCAGCAAAGTCGTGAGCGTGTGGCGGTGCTTCAGCGCAGAGGACATGAACTTCAAGCCGGCGGAGCGATCGTCAAGCGTGCTGGACATCATGAAGCACCAGCTTCTCTCCGAGCGGCGGTTCTTTGCCGAGTTCATCGGCCTGCCGGGCGAGCCGGAAGCCGCAGCGCTGCTGCCCGCGGAGCTAACGCCTGCGGCCTTTGCTCGCAGGACTGAAGAACTGTGCAAGCCGCGCCTGCAGCGTATGGCCGCGCAGAATGAGCCGTGGTGGCTGGAAGTTGTGCCGTTCTTCGACGTTCGCCGCCAGCGCATTTGGGTGTTCTGGCGGCGGGTGCTGCACACAGCGCACCATCGCACGCAGCTTAGCGTTTATCTGCGGTCGCTGGGCAAGAATGTGCCTTCCAATTATGGTCCAACGGCGGATGTGACCTGGCAGGGCGCCGATCCCACACGGAGCGTGGAGGCGGCGGGAAGAAAGTAGCACTCAGCGCACGGATTCGTTGCCGGCCAGCAGCGCGAGCACGGCCGCGATGAAGATGATGGCGAAGATCAAGGAACTGATACGGGACTTTTCCATGCGCCACCTCATCCAGCAGCTACTCACATTCAAAATTCTTGGATGCGGAATTCGCGCATGCGTTGCAGATTATTTCAAAGGGTAACCGGGCGTGCCGGGCAGCTTTCCGTCCACACGGAGCACCTTGACGCCCTGGTGCAGGTCAGGCATCACGACCAGGGCGATCCCGCCCCGCTCCGAGCGTACCGCCTCCAGTTGCATTCCATTGGAGAGCAGGGAGAGAGGTTCGCGCTGGGCTTCGCCGCTATAGACTTTCTTCACCCAATAGGTCCGATATTCCGATTCCGTCATGCGCAACACGCGGTTGAGCAGGACCTCGCGTTCATGGGCCTGCGGCGCGCGAACAAACACAGCAACAGGCAACCCGTTCTTCCAGCTCAGCTTTTCACCGCTGAAGATCTTGCGCAAGTCGCCTGAAGTGACGGAATCGACTGGGTTCATGGGGTTCACGATCACCGCCACGTCAACCCCCTTTGCTTCTGCGGGTTTTTGCTGGGCGGGTAGGCCGCACGAAAGCACCATCACCAGGACCGCAGCCGGCGCGCCGTATTTCTTATGCCATGTCCGCAAGCTCACTTTTCAGTCCCCTCAGAAACGGAAGGCCACTTGCCCCAGCACATTGTTGAATGCAGGCAGGTCGCGACGGTAAATGCGATCGTATTGGATCTTGAGCGCGATGTAATCGTTGGCCTCAAAGCGCATTCCCGAACTGGGACCGCTGTGCATGCCTATGTCCGGAAAGACCGGTTCGCCTCGTGGAGCATTGCTGTACTGGTAGCGGAAATAAGGCCGCCAGCGGCCAAGGATCTTCTGAGAAATCAGGCTGTAAAACGAAGTGGTATTAAACTCCTGGCCTGTCTCCGCCACCTTATGCTGCACCAGGAAGGCCTCATTCAGGAATTCAAATCGGGGCGAGTTGTACACCACATGCGCCGACCCGATGGATTGCTCCATATGAAGGCCTGTGCCCTCAGGATTGATATGGTCGTGATAAAACGATCCGCCGGCGTTAAGGCCGGGCAGCCAGTCCGGCTGGAAGAAGAATCCTGCCGTGAACTCATTGCCGTTGTTCTCCTGGATCTCTGGCGCATCGATGGAGGTGATCTGCGGGCGGATGGTCCCCGCGCTGCCGTATTCAAAGATATAGTTCAGCCCCAGCGTTCCGGAGGGCACTTTTCCCGTAAGCGACGCGCCAACGGCCTGCGAAGGCAGCAGCCCGCCGTGATCTGAAAACTCCACCACCAGGGGGCGATCGGCCGCCGTCTGCAGCCAGAATCCGTGATGGAACACTGAATTGTAGTAGCTGGTGCCGGTGTGAAAGCGCCCGAAGGACATCTTCAGGTAGTCGCTCACATTAAACTTGAGCAACAAGCGCTCCACGTCGACTTCAAACTCCGCATTGGTCTGCTCGGAGAAAACCACCTCGGCGAGGATGCTCGCGCGGGACGTGAGCTGCGAAGTCAGGAACAGGTCAACATCGCCCACACTGAAGGTGCCCGTGGTGCCGGAGATGGGACCCAGCGAGGCCCCCAGCTCCGGGGGATGGGCGTCATTGGCCTTGTAAGAAAGGGAGCCAAAGCCCTGCAATTTCACTCCGCGAACAAAGGAAAAGGATTCCTGCGTGCCCGTGGGCGCAGCAGCCGGGGCCGGCCCGGTGGGCGGTGCTTCGACCGGTTTGGCCTGGGCCGCCTCAGCCACGGTCTCATCAGCCTTTGCCTGGCGCGCCTCCAGTACGGCAATTCGGGCTTTCAGTTCGCGCACTTCCTGGACGAGCTGTCTTATCGTTTCTTGTTGGTCAGGCTGGTCCGGAGCGGGGGTTTGCGCCTGCATCGTCCACACTAAACCGGGCAACGCACTCAGAATCAAGAGAATGCGATACATAGAAAGTCCTTCTAACTTGAGGGGAAACACTGGAAGCATAAGCTCTTGGACGCGTCAGAACAAGCAGTTTCACACCTGAGGGTTTAGTACAAAAGTAACCCCTGCCGGCGGGCCGTGAGCGAAAAGAGGGATAGGGTCTAGTGGGCGGGGCGACTCTGCGCGTTGGCGCGGAGGTGCGTGAGGAAGGCACGTTGCACGCGGCTGAGGAAGCGTCCTTTGAGCGTGGCCACGCCCACGGTGCGGTTGGCGCGTTCGTCGGCGATGAGCACAAAGTTGCAATCGGCGCGCTGCTCGAGCGCCATCTCCGGCACCATGGAGACCCCCAGCCCGGCGCCCACCATGCCTACGATGCTCGAGAACTGTCCGCTTTCGAAAATCACCTGGGGAAGCACGCGGGCGCGCTTGCACACTTCAATCGCGGTCTCGCGGAAGCAGTGATCGTCGCGCAGCAGGAGGAAAGGTTCGCCGCGAAGCTCCTTCAGCAGCAGACTCCGTTTCTTGGCCAGGCGATGCCCCTTGGGGAGGATGGCGTAAAGGCGCTCCGTGCGTAGAGGATAGGATTCAAGGTCGTGGCCGCGGGCCGGCAGCGCCATGATGGCAAGGTCGATCAGGCCGGCGCGCAGGCGGTCCAGCAAGCGCACGGTCACATCTTCCACCACGGTCAGCGAAGCCTGGGGGTATTTCCGGGAAAACTGCGCGATGCGGGAAGGCATGAAATACGGCGCGATGGTGGGAATCACGCCCACGGAGACCGGCCCGGAGACCGTGGACTGGCGCTCCGCGACTTCTTCCTTGGCCGCCTTCAACTCCATCAGGATGGCGCGCGCGCGGGGGAGAAAAATCTGTCCCAGGTCCGTAACGCGGACGGAGCGGCCCAGGCGGTCAAACAGGCGCACGCCCAGTTCTTCCTCCAGTTTCATGATCTGCTGGGAAAGCGAGGGCTGCGCCACCTGTTCCCGCTCGGCGGCGCGGGTGAAACTCCCCGTTTCAGCCACTGCGCAAAAATAACGAAGCTGGTGAACTTCCATAGTCAAAACCTATCGTCTGAAGCACAATTATATATTGGACATATGACAGGCGCACGACTATTTTTGCCCGCAGAAAAGAAATTCATTGTTCCCTTCGGCCCGAGTCAGAGGGGTGATTGCGGGGTCGCAGATGTCTGGCATCAGCATCCAGGAAGCCTTTTTTAGCGCTGCCTTGCAGGGGTGCAAGCACGTCACCGTCTATCTCCTCAATGGCGCCAAGGTCACGGGCAGGGTGCGCAGCTTTGACAAGTACTCCGTGATTCTGAGCAGCGACGACGCCGAACAGCTTGTCTTCAAACACTCCATCTCGGCAGCGTTCTTGTGCCGCGACAAGCAGTGCCCGCAGTGCGTCCCCATTCAGTCTGCCAAAGTCGATGGCCCGGCCGTTCTGGCCAGTTGAAACTTGGCTTCCTAAGTTCGTTGCGTCGTTGCGCTGGGGCCGAGCATCCAAGAACTCAACCCGGCACGCGAACATCTCGTGCTTCGGGGACCATGTGAGGAGCACATTCAGCCATGCTGCCTGCCATCTTCTTCGGCCACGGGAATCCCATGAATGCCCTGGTGCGCAATCCCTACACCGAGGCTTGGGCCGAAATGGGCCGCGCGCTGAACCGGCCGAGGGCGGTGCTCTCGATCTCCGCGCATTGGTTCGTTCCTGAAACCGGAATTACCGTCAGCACTGCGCCCCGTACCCTCCATGACTTTGGCGGCTTTCCCCGCGAACTGTACAAAGTGCAGTATCCTGCGCCGGGAGACCCGGAGCTGGCGCGGCGCGTGCAAAAATTGCTGGCGCCGCTGCCGGTGAAGCTCGACGAATCCTGGGGGCTCGACCACGGCACATGGTCGGTGCTCTGCCACGTCTACCCAAAGGCAGATGTTCCCATCGTCCAGCTCAGCATCGATGAGCGGCAGCCGCCGGCATTCCACTATGAGATCGGCAAACGGCTGGCCCCACTGCGCGATGAAGGAGTTCTGATTGTCGGCAGTGGCAACCTGGTGCATAACCTGCGCACCTATGCCTGGGGCAATAGCATCGTTGATCCCTGCGACTGGGCCGTGCGCTTTGAGCAGCAGGCCCGCGAGATGTTGCTGGCCGGCGAACACAAGCCGCTGATCTCGTACGAGAAGCTGGGGCCTGACGCCTTACTCTCGATTCCCACACCCGATCATTATTTGCCGCTGCTGTATGTGATCGCCACGCGCCAGCAGGGCGAGAAGATACTGTTCCCGGTGGAAGGCGTGGATGGCGGATCGATTTCCATGCTGAGCGTGCAGGTGGGTGGAAGCCAGCATCTCCTGTGAGTTGACCATCCATGGATTTCGCCAGGCTGTTTACTGTGCCGTCTAGAGCGGCTATGCTTTCCGGCATGCCCACCTACATCGACTGGGTTCGCGAATTTTGCCGCTCGCTGCCGCACACCACGGAAGACGTGCAGTGGGAGCATAACCTGCTGTTTCGCGTGGCGGGCAAGATTTACTGCGTGGCCAATCTTGAGCCTGGGAATGGCCCGAACAAGATAGCGTTCAAGTGCACTCCGGAACTGTTTGCCGAACTGGTGGAGATCGAAGGCATTATTCCTGCACCTTACATGGCGCGCAATCACTGGGTATC
>DASVFK010000401.1:0-4407 GCA_036380095.1 Candidatus Angelobacter sp.
GTTCCTGCTCCATCAAGATCAACTCGCAAATCATCGGCGACGCGCTGCGGGACGCCCTGGAACACGTGACGCTCTCTGACCTGATCCACCAGATGCCCTCCAGCCCGCGCCACGGAAAAGAAAAGATCGTTACCTCAATCGAACCAGCAGGTGTTGCATGAGCACAGTTGACCAGCTACAGGACCTGACAAAACAGGAATACAAGTGGGGATTCGTCACCGCGGTGGAAGAAGACCGCCTGCCCAACGGACTGAATGAAGACATCGTTCGGGCCATCGCGCAGAAAAAAGGCGAGCCGGAGTTCATGCTGGAGTGGCGGCTGAAGGCGTATCGCTACTGGGCGAGCCAGGAGAAGGCCCAGGCGGAGCCCAAGTGGGCCAACGTGAAGTACCCGCCTATCGATTATCAAGCGCTGTCGTATTACTCGGCGCCCAAGCAGAAGAAAGAATTGAAGAGCCTGGACGAGGTGGATCCGCAAATTCTTGAGACCTACGCAAAGCTGGGAATCCCGCTGCACGAGCAGAAACTGCTGGCGGGCGTGGCCGTGGACGCGGTGTTTGACTCGGTCTCCGTAGCAACCACCTTCAAGGCCAAGCTGGCCGAGGCCGGAGTGATCTTCTGTTCGTTCTCTGAGGCGGTGAAGAACCATCCTGAGCTGGTGAAGAAATACCTGGGCTCGGTGGTCCCGTACACGGACAACTTTTTTGCCGCGCTGAACTCCGCGGTCTTCAGCGATGGATCGTTCTGTTACGTGCCCAAGGGCGTGCGCTGTCCCATGGAGCTCTCGACCTATTTCCGCATCAATGCGCAGAACACCGGACAGTTCGAGCGCACGCTGATCATCGCCGACGAGGGCGCATCCGTGAGCTACCTGGAAGGCTGCACGGCGCCGGTGCGCGATGAGAACCAGCTACACGCAGCCGTGGTTGAGCTGATCGCGCACGACAACGCGACCATCAAGTACTCGACGGTGCAGAACTGGTATCCCGGCGACAAGGAAGGCAAGGGCGGGATCTACAACTTCGTGACCAAGCGCGGCAAGTGCCTGGGCAAGAACTCAAAGATTTCCTGGACGCAGGTGGAGACCGGTTCGGCGATCACGTGGAAGTATCCGAGCTGCATCCTGCAGGGCGATAACTCGGTAGGCGAGTTCTACTCGGTGGCGCTGACCAACAATTATCAGCAGGCCGATACGGGGACGAAGATGATCCACATCGGCAAGAACACGAAGAGCACCATCGTCTCCAAGGGCATCTCCGCCGGCCACGGGCAGAACACATATCGCGGCGGCGTGAAGATCCTGAAAGGGGCGCAGGGCGCGCGCAATTACACGCAGTGCGATTCGCTGCTGATCGGCGACAAGTGCGGCGCGCACACCTTCCCGTACATCGAAGTCAGGAACGCGAGCGCGCGCATGGAGCATGAGGCGTCAACTTCGAAGATCGGCGAAGACCAGATTTTCTACCTGCAGCAGCGTGGCATCACCAAGGAAGAGGCGGTCGCGATGATCATCAACGGCTTCTGCAAGACGGTGTTCCGCGAGCTGCCCATGGAGTTCGCCGTGGAAGCGCAGAAATTACTCAGCATCAGCCTTGAGGGGAGCGTCGGATAACAGCGATGAGCTTATTGGAAATCAAAAACCTGCACGCCAGCGTGAATGGCGTGGAAATCCTGAAGGGAATTGACCTGACGGTGAATGCCGGCGAGGTCCACTCGATCATGGGGCCGAACGGCTCAGGCAAGAGCACGCTGGCCGGGGTCCTGGCGCGCAAGGAGAGCTATGAGATCACGCAAGGGCAAATCATCTTCAACGGCAAAGACCTGCTGGAGATGAAACCGGAAGAGGCCGCTTGTGAGGGGCTGTTTCTGGCCTTCCAATACCCGGTGGAGATTCCCGGCATCAGCAACGCATATTTCCTGCGCACGGCGCTCAATGCGATCCGCAAGTTTCGCGGCCAGGAAGAGCTGGACGCGATGGACTTTCTGCCGCTGTTGCGGGAGAAGATGCGACTGCTGGAGATGGACGATAAGTTCCTGAACCGTCCGGTGAACGAAGGTTTTTCCGGCGGCGAAAAGAAGCGCAATGAGATCGTGCAGATGGCGGTGCTGGAGCCGAAGCTATGCGTGCTGGATGAAACCGACTCCGGCCTGGACATCGACGCGCTGAAAGTGGTCGCCGGAGGCGTGAACAGCATGCGCAGCAAGGACCGCTCTTTCGTCGTGGTGACGCATTATCAGCGCTTGCTGGATTACATTGTGCCGGATTACGTGCACGTGCTGGTGAGCGGGCGCATCGTCAAGTCCGGCGGTCCGGAACTGGCCCTGGAGCTGGAAGAGAAAGGCTATAGCTGGACAGAGCCGGAGACGGCGGGAGCAAGACAGTGATTGCCGCAACCCAGGCCCCGGAACGTTATCTGGAGGCGTTCGACGAATTCAACGAGCGCTCCGCTACGCAGCTTGGCTGGCTGAAGGCGCTGCGGCAGGAGGGCTTTGCGCGTTTCGCGGAGACGGGTTTTCCCACCACGCATGATGAGGACTGGCGTTTCACCAACGTCGCGGCGATCGCGCAGACTGCTTTCCAGGCGCCACTTGCCGTCGAGGTAAGCGCAGGCGATCTTGAGGTATTTCGTACGTCAGGCTTCGAGTGCCGGTTGGTCTTCGTCAACGGGCGTTTCGCACGCGAGCTTTCCAGCGTGCCTGCCAACCAAGGCATCACCGTGGGAAGCCTGGCGGAGGAGTTGAGAAACAACGCGGGCGCAATCCAGGCGCATCTGGGACAGTATCTGAATTTCCAGCGCGACGCTTTTGCGGCACTCAACAGCGCATTTGTTGACGACGGCGCGTATGTGCATGTTCCGCGCGGCACCGTGGCCGAGCAGCCGATCTATTTGCTGTTTGTCTCGGTCCCGGGTGAAGCGCCCACGATGGAGCATCCGCGCAACCTGATCGTGGTGGAGGAGAACAGCCAGGCCACGATCGTGGAAGACTACGTCTCTCTCGAGAACGGCGGCGCGAGCGCTACTTTCTCCAACACGGCCACGGAACTGGTGGCGGGCGAGAATGCCGTGGTTTCGCATTACATGATCGTGCGCCAGGCGGACGATTGTTTTAACGTTTCCACGCTGCGCATCCAGCAGGCGCGCAGCAGCAACGTGGCCACGCATTCTCTTCTGCTCAGCGGCGCGCTGGTGCGCAACAACGTCCACCCGGTGCTGGCGGGAGAGGGCGCGGAATGCCTGATCAACGGCCTGTTCATGGCCAACGGCCGCCAGCACATGGACAACTACATGCTGGTGGAGCACGCCAGCCCGCACTGCAACAGCCGCCAGTTTTATAACGGCGTGCTGAACGGCCAGGGGCACGGAGTGTTCCACGGGCGCATCATCGTACACAAGGACGCGCAGAAGACCGACGCCAAGCAGACCAACCGCAACCTGCTGCTCTCCGACGAGGCGCAGATCGATACCAAGCCGCAGCTGGAGATTTATGCGGACGACGTGAAGTGCACGCATGGAGCGACCATCGGGCAGGTGGAAGAGAATGCGCTTTTCTATTTGCGGTCGCGCGGCCTGGATGAAGCCTCCGCCAAGCACCTGCTCTTGCTGGCCTTTGCCAACGAGTGCCTGGACCGCATGAATTCCGATCAGGTGCGGCAGCACCTGGAGCGGCTGGTGACGGAGTGGCTGCCGGAGACGGCAAAATATGCAGGCGAGAAGCCTGCGCCGGTGGAGAGGACCTGGGAGGAAGTGGGATGAGCACCCTAGCCAAGACGACGCCTGATGAGATCCAGTCCGCGCCGGCGTTTGACGTACAGAAGGTGCGCGAAGATTTCCCGATTCTGCATCAGACAGTACACGGCAAGCCGCTGGTGTACCTGGACAATGCGGCCACGACGCAGAAGCCGCTGGCGGTGATTGACGCGATATCGCACTACTACCGCACTGACAACTCCAACATCCACCGCGGCGTGCACACTCTCTCCGAGCGCGCGACGGAAGCCTACGAAAAGACCCGCCTGGCGGCGCAGAAGTTCATCAACGCGGCCGATAGCAAAGAGATCATCTTCCTCCGCGGCACCACGGAAGCCATCAATCTGGTGGCGCAGACTTACGGCCGCAAACACGTAGGCGCGGGCGACGAAGTGCTGGTGACCAACATGGAGCACCATTCGAACATCGTGCCCTGGCAGATGCTGTGCGAAGAAAAAGGCGCAAAGCTTCGGGTTGGCCCCATCAATGAGCGCGGTGAGCTTCTGCTGGACGAGTTCGAAAAGCTGCTGGGGCCGAAGACCAGGCTGGTGGCCCTGGGCCACCTTTCGAACGCGCTAGGCACAATCAACCCCATCCAGCAGATCGTGCGCATGGCCCATGCGCGGAACGTACCGGTGCTGGTGGATGGCGCGCAGGC
>DASVFK010000402.1:0-7521 GCA_036380095.1 Candidatus Angelobacter sp.
CAGGAGCAGTTGGCGCAGCATCTCTTCGGCATGGCTCTCAACGGTCCCAAAGACAGCCAGGCCGTCCTCTCCCGCTTTGTGGACGTAGTCAGCCAGACGGATCGTGAGATGTTCGAGCAGCTTGATGAACTGGTAAAAGCCAAACGCCGGGCGCTGCGCCGGCAGGGGTCATAAAACATAGATGTTCTATTCGCTCTGCATTGCGCTTTGCCTGGCTGTGATGTCGTTAGTGTTCGCGGCCGCCGTCACCCTCTCGATTCCTGCTATCAAGCTCGCCCGGGCGGCGTTGCGCACGGCGCCTCCGCGGACCCAGGCCAGGGCGTGGTTGTTCTTGCGCCTGGCGCCTTTCGCGTTAGCCGCGATGGTGAGCCTGGGCCTGGCGCTTCCTGCCTTCCTTGAATTTGAGCCGCCCTCCACGGGAGAAATGGTGGAATGGCCGCTGCTGGCGCTGGCCGCGGCGGGAGCGGCGCTGCTGCTGGTGGTGGCAGTCCGCTTGGCGCGCATGATGTTCGCCACGCGGGCGCTCGAACGGCGCTGGATTGCTCGGGCGCAACGCTTCCACGTAGCTGGCGTGTGGTGCCCGGTGTACGCCGTGACCGATGTTGAGTCGTTGTTGGCGGTCACGGGCATTTTCCGCCCGCAGGTGTTTGTGTCGCGCGAGGTGGCGGAGGCCCTGAGCCAAGAAGAGCTTTCCGCGGCGCTGGCGCACGAGCTGGCCCATGTCCGCCGCTTCGATAACCTGCAGCAGCTTCTGCTCAAGAGCACGCAGTTGCCCCTGGGAGCGTTCCGTGCTGCAGACGCGGAGTGGAGCAGCGCATCAGAGATCGCCGCCGATGAAGGCGCCGTGCACGGGGGAGCCTCAGCCTTGGAGTTGTCATCGGCTCTGATCAAGGTAGGAAGGCTTTCTGGAGGACAGATTGCTCCCGCGCGGCTGGCAGCTTCGCACTTAGTGCCGTGCGGCTGTGGCGGTTCCACCGGAGAGCGCATCGCACACTTGCGCAGGTTGCTGGAAATTGACGATGCATCCTGGCTGGCTCAGCGTGCGGCGGACGGCCCCGTGAGACTTGGTAAAATCGTCACCGCACTGGCTTTTTCCGCGGCCTATGTTGTTGGTGTTGGCAGCTTGCTTCCCGCGGTGCATAAAGCGCTCGAGTTCCTGGTCCGCTAGCGCGCAAACCCGAGCTGCTGCACTATACTTTCTAAAGACGACCGTGCCCCGAAGATCAATCCTTGCCGCCCTGTTCCTTGCCGTAGTGTTCCTGGGGCCTGTCCTGGTGCGGGCGCAGGCGCAGCCGGCCGGTGAGGTGAAATCGCGGCTGGAACGAGCTAACGCTCTTTACCGTGCCGGATCGGACCAGGAAGCCAAGGCAATCTATGAGTCGTTGTTGCCGCAGCTGCGGGCGCAGGGACCCAGCCGCGAGCTGGCAGAGGCGCTGCGCAACCTGTATGACATTGTGGGCTCAGCCGGAAACTATGACCGCGCGCTGGCCCTGGCCAATGAGGCTGCGTCGATCTGCCGCAGCTTGCACGACTCCAGCTGTGAAGCCAACGCCCGCAATGATGCAGGTCTGGCATACTCGAACGCCGGCGATTACGGGCGCGCAGGAGCCGAACTGGAAGCGGCATTGAAGCTCAGCAGCGCCAGTGACGGCAAGACCGCAGTCCTGATTCTGAATAATCTGGGCAATGTCTATTACTACCAGGCAAAATATTCTGAGGCCTTGCGCACTTATGAAGCGGCGCTGCCCTATGTGGAGAAATCATCTGGCGAGCCATGGGCGCTGGCTTGGCGGCGGATCACGCGCCTGAATCTGGCCACGCTGTATTCACGACTGGGAAACGACCGCCGCGCCATCGCCATCTATCACGAGGTTTCGGATGATCCGGCAGGGCTGTCGCAGCGAGAGATCGCGCACATCCTGGCGAACCTGGGTGTTGTCTACCGCCATCTGGGCGACGGCGAAGAAGCCATCAAGAACTATCACGATGCGGAAAAGTATTACTCCAAGCAGCAGGATGTTGACGGCGAACTTGGTGTTCTCAAGAACATCGGCATTGTGCAGGCCCTTGAGTTGGGCCGGCTGAAGGATGCGCTCAAGACTTTTGACCGGGCCCTGGCCCTGGCGGAGAAAAGCAAGAGCCAGCGTGAATCCATGCAGGTGCGCCTCTACCGCGGAGAAACCCTGTACCGCATGGCGCAATTGGCCCAGGCGGAACGTGAGTTTGAAGCGGCCCTGGCTTCCGCCACACAGCTCGGCACCGTGGAAGAGCAGTGGAAGGCGCTGTATGCGCTGGGAAGGATCGCGCTACGCAACCGCAACGCGGACCAGGCGGAAGCGAAGTTTCGCGAAGCCATAACCCGGATCGAAAGCCTCCGCTCCAAGCTGCAGCTCTCGCGCTTGCGCTCGGACTTCCTGGCCGACAAACGTGACGTCTACGACGCTCTCATCAAGCTGCTGCTGCTCAAGAATGATGTCGCCGGCGCTTTTGAATTCATTGAGCGCAGCCGGTCGCGTGTGTTTCAAGATCGCTTTGAAAAAGTTGCGCCCGGCTTGATTACGCTTGCCCACATTCAGGAACGCCTGCAGCCGGATTCGGCTCTCATCGAGCTCTGGACCGGACCTGATTCTGTGGCTGCGGTGTGGGTGACCAGGCAGGGCAGCGGTATCGCCCGCAAAGATTTTTCCGTCGAGGAGATGACACAGTTTCAGCAGATCGTTTCCGGGCTACCGGAAAACCTGGGACAGGACTGGCGTTCGAGTTTTGCAAGAATCAGCGCCCTGGTGCCTGCCGGCATTGCGCCTCTCACGCAAAATGAGTACGCCCATCTGCTGATTGTCCCGGACGGGTTCTTGAGCCTGGCGCCGTTTGAGTTGATGGAAGTTGAAAAAGGCGAGCTTCTTCTGGAGAAGCACGACGTGACGTATCTTCCCAGCGCTGTCTTGCTCTTGCGCGGCGTGCAGGAGCGGGGCCGGACGGTCGGCCTTCCGTGGCAGCGGCAGCTGGTGGCGTTTGGCGATCCCTCGGTGGTCGGCACCGGCGAAAGCACCCTGCTGGCGGAGCGCGATGCCAACGGCGCGGCCGGCAATCTTGCCGCTCTGCCCAGTTCCGGGGAAGAGATACGCGCCATCGCCGGCATGAGCTCGGGGCGCGTGCAACTGTTCCTGGGTCCTGCGGACCGCAAGCCGGATTTTTTTGCCGCGGCGCTGGCAGGCGCTTCCTTGTTGCATGTGAGCACGCACGCCATTGCTGACGTGGACAATCCTGAGCGTTCGCGCCTGCTGTTTTCGCCGGATGAACCGGGGCAGGCAAACAACTTCGTCTTCCTGAAAGAACTTTATGATCTGGACCTGCGCGGGGTGAGCCTGGCTACGCTTTCAGCATGCGATACGGAACGAGGACGGGTAGTCCCCGGCGAAGGCATTCAGGCCTTCAGCCGCGCTTTGCTTGCCGCCGGCTCGCGCTCCACGCTCACCACCTTATGGCGGGTCCCTGACCAGCCCACTTCGCAGTTCATGCAGCAGTTTTACTATTACCTGGTGAAGAAGCGCAAAAGCAAGGCTGAAGCTCTGGGCCTGACCAAGCTGGAATTTCTGCGTTCGGGTACGGAACTCAGCCATCCCCGCTACTGGGCCGCGTTCGTTCTCAATGGCGATGGCGCGGCGCCCGCGCCCAGGTTCCTTTCCTGGCAGTTGCTGGCTACGCCACTGCTGGCGCTTGCCGCCGCCGCTTTGGTTCTTATTCAGCTTTGGTCCAGGAAACAAGCCGCAACCCGAGCACGCAAGCCCGTGAGCCTGGAAGCCTGAGTTGTCTCTATGGCAGGGAGACGAACACCGGCACAACCGCTCCCGCGGCCGTATCGCCCCGCAAGCCAAGCAACTGTACGCGCCTCGAAGCAGTCACGTAGATGCTTGACGCTTCGCTCGGCGCCTGGGCGAAAAAGTCTGCCAGGTCGCGTGTGATCCTGCTCATTGGCGGCAGGGGAAAGCTGAAGCTCCCGAGCACCTGGTTCGTCGCCGAGCGCATCTCAACCGTGATGTCGGCGCTGCTTGTGCCAGGATTTTGAGCGGCCAGTGCGGTGAAGGTGGTTGCATCGCGGATCCATGCCAGCACGGCTGAAGTGTAGGTGGTGCGGGCAAAGAGCGGATAGCTCTGGTTGACGAGAGCATTGGCGCTTTGTCCCAGCGGCTGGGTGCGCAGGTAGGAAAAATATTCAGCTCTTTCGCCAATTCTATTGTTCACGCGAACGCGTACGCCATCCATGCGCAGACCGTCCGGCAGGATCACGTCAATCTGGTTTGCTGAAACCACCTTGTAGTCTGTCGTGGTGAGGTTCACTCCTTCCATGGCCACGCGCGCATCCGGGGTGAAGCCCATACCAAAGATGGAAACCTTGGCTCCTGCAGGCTGAAAGCCGCCTCCGGGAACAACGTTGGAAATGTTGATGGTGCCTCCGATGGTCAGCTTGCCGGCCTTGATCTCCTGGGGATAAGGCTGGCCGAAAGCGTCAAGCCAGAAGGAATTTGCCAGGTCAATGCTCAATGGAAACTGGCTTCCCACCACGGCATCCGCCCTCACCGGCATGGCGATTGCCAGAATCGGGTAATCAAGGTCAGGACTTGTGCCGAAAGTGGCACGCGGCGAAGTCGTGGTGATCTGGATGCCGGCATCGCTCAACACAGCCACGCCGGCGGTCTGACCGATGGGATCATTCAGCGCTATTCCTGTGGTCGACCCGGCAGGAAGGGTCGGACGTGAGCTGCTGTTTCCGATTGGCTTGGGCTCAGTGAGCATGAGCTGGTACTGGAACATTCCACCGGGCGGAACCATTGAATTCGCCACTGTGAGCGAGACGCCGGGGAATCCCGGCGTGTTGACCGGGACCACGCAGCATGTTGTCTGCGCTGTTCCTGCGGTTGAAAAACAGAACATGCCAAAAGCCAGCACAAGCGTGCTGGCCCAGGTGTGAACTCGGTTGTTCGCTTTCATGGGACGATCTCCTTTTGGGGGACGTACGCGGTTTCCCGCGCCGGAAGGTTCGTCCTGGTAGTCTTATTTGTTCGCGTTCAAAGCAACCCGAAAGCTGCCCTTGCCTGTCGCAAGCTCCTTTCCGGTAGCGTCTTTCGCGATCACGGTCCACTCCAGCGGCTTGCCCGGACGCATCTTCGCTTTCAGCTCGGGAGTCACTGTAAGGGAGCTCTGGGTGGTCTCTCCACTCCATACCACCGTGTGGTCAATGTCCACGCCAGTGATGGCGACCGTATAGCTCGTTGCGCCCGAAATTGGCTCCCACGTCAGCTGTTCGGGGGCCTGGCTCAGGTCGCCGGAGGGAGTGGTGATGCGGATTTCCCCGGAGCGATAGCCGCCGATTCCAACGTTTCCGCCCAGGCTGGGCTTGTTGTCTTCCGAAACATACATCGAGATTCCCAGCGCGATGGCCGCGATCAACGCCGCCGCCGCTGCCATGTAGGGAACGCGGAACATCGCGCGCCAGAAGGGGACCACCGCGGCCTTGGCCGGCTGCGGAGCTTTCTGCTGGTTGCGCTCCAGTTGCGCCGCGATCCAGGCCACCGCCGCGCCTTCATCTGCTGATGGCACGGAGTATTCAAATTTCCGCAGCATGGTGATTTCTGACTGGCAGTGCGGGCACTCTGCCACGTGCGCCTCGCTCTGGGGATCGGGGGAGGACCCTTCCATCACTTTTTCCAGCACTTCAATGCTGGGACAGTCGTTGCTGGCTGATACTGCTTCCCGCCAGACTTTCGCGTTGTTCGTGTTGCCGGCCATGTTCGTGTCCTCCAGGATCCTTACCTTTGGCTTTTCGCTTTCCAGCGGTTTACTGCCCGGTCCAGCTTTCTTCTGGCGCTCACCAGGTACGCTTTGGCGCCGCTGGCGTTTTCCAGGTTGAGCATGCGGGTGATTGAATCCAGCGGAATTTCTTCCGCGTAGTGCATGGTAAAAACCGTCTTCTCGGTCTCATCCAGCTCCGCATTGACGAAGTTGCGTGCGATCTCCGTGAGCTGCTTGCGTTCCACTTTCTTCAACGGACTGTCTGAAGCCAGGTCCGGCAGCGTATCGATGACCGTCTCTTCCGATTCCATTTGCGGCGTGCTCATGCGTGACCGCACCGCGTTCAAGCTGTGGTTCCGGGCGATGGAGTACAGCCAGGTGGAAAATTTCGAATCGCCCTTGAAATTGGGGAGGTTCTTGTACGCCTTGATGCAGATATCCTGCGCCAGGTCCGCGGCTGACTCGCGGTCGCCCGTGAAGCCCAGGCACCACCGCGCTATCTTGGTATGATGCCGGCGGAAGAGCTCGTTGGCGCACTGCTCGGCAACCGCTTTATCGGCTTCTTCGCGGTACCGGCTGATCAGAGCTTCATCCGAAAGCGTGTCCCAGGACATTTCCGGGATTATAGCAACCGTTTCCGGCGAAACGGCGCTGCCGCGTGCCGGCGGCAGCACCACTTCACCGTTGTGGAGACTTTCCACAGCGCCGCTATGTGCCTTCTTCGGGCGGTCCGGGCATGGTTCCACCCGACCGGTGTACATAGTCGCTATGGTAGTCTGCGCAGCCACGTCGTAAATTCCTCCGAACACTGAGTAAGACACTTGCCTGAGTTCGCCGGAACAGAAGTTTTTCAGGGCGCATTGCATCCTTAGTTATGCGCTGGTAGCAATCCTGATTGGGATGGCAGAGTCCCCGTTGCAATCCAGCGTAAATCATTGAAAACAATAACTATAACAGGTTTTCTGCTTGATCGGAGGCCCCTTGGCGCCCTCGCGACCGGTCATCTTTCCTTTCCCGGGTTGCGAAATCTTTCAAATACCTGTTCCGCCGGGCTCTCGCGCTTGTCCTAATCATTGACACAAGCGGAACGGGGGCAGAAAAGACCCTGAAACGCTTTAGGTCCCTACCTTGGCGAACGGGCAGGCCAGGGCTGAGGCCAAACCCAACGCAAACCACCAAAGAAAAGAGGAAATTGATCATGACGAACAAGAGAATGTTGGCGATCTGCTTGAGCCTGGCAACAGCTGCCTTCCCCGCAACCAGCGTTTTTGCCAAAGGACAGCTTGAACCGAAAGATGACAAGGGCGGCAAGGGACATCCCATCGCGCGCCGCGGCCAGCCGGAACCGAAAGATGATCGTGGCGGAAAAGGCAATCCCATCGTAGCCCGACGCGGACAGCCGGAGCCTGGCGATGACCGTGGCGTTCACCCCCAGCCTGGTGACGACAAGGGCGGCAAAGGAAAGCTCGCGCGTCGCGGCCAGCCGGAACCGGGCGATGATCGTGGCGTTCACCCCCAGCCCGGTGATGACAAGGGCGGCAAAGGCAAGCTGGCTCGCCGTGGACAGCCGGAACCGAAAGATGATCGTGGCGGCAAGGGCAACCCCATCGTTGCGCGTCGCGGACAGCCAGAGCCGGGCGACGATCGTGGCGTTCACCCCCAGCCTGGTGACGACAAGGGCGGCAAAGGAAAGCTCGCGCGTCGCGGCCAGCCGGAACCGGGCGATGATCG
>DASVFK010000403.1:0-4454 GCA_036380095.1 Candidatus Angelobacter sp.
CCGGCAGATCGAGAAGCCTCAAGCTCGAACGTAGACCGGGAAAGCAGAAGGGGAATGCATGCCGTATTCTCCGGAAGAGATCGAGCCCGCGCTGGACCGCCTGCTGGCGCGCATGGACGAATTGGAAAAACGCCTCTCCGCCCTGGAGCGTCGTGGAGCTACTGCACCCGCTGCCCAGCGCCTGGTCCCGGACTCCGTCGCTCCTCATCCTGTGGAACAACTCTCCCTGGCGCGCTCCGCCGGCGCCATGCCTACCGTAGGCAAGGTCTTCCTGGGAATGGCGGGCGCGTACCTGCTTCGCGCCGGCGCCCAATCCGCCGTGCTGCCCAAGTTTGCCATTGTGCCCATCGCCATGGCGCATGCCGGCATGTGGCTGATATGGGCGGCCCGCGCCCATTCCCGCTCCACCTTTTCGAGCGGCGCGTATGCGGTTACGGCCTCGCTGATTCTTTCCCCCATGCTGTGGGAGCTCACCACGGACCCAGGCTTCCAGGCGATCGGCCTGGCCTTGCCTCCGGTGGTGGCGGCCGCGGTGCTGGTGGCGTTTGTGTTGGGCGCTTCCATCCTGGCCTGGAAGGACCGGCTCATCTCCGTGGTGTGGGCGCCGATGGCGGCGGCTTCCGCCACCTCACTGGCCTTGATGATCGCCACGCGCGACCCCGCGCCTTTTGTGCTCGCCTTGTTTTCGATCGCGGTGCTCGCCGAAACAGCTGCAGAGGCGGGACGCTGGCCCTTGCTGCGCATGATTCCCGCGCTCGCCGCGGACGCCGCCGCTCTGGTCCTGATTCTGGTCTATACGCGGGCAGGCGGCGCTCCGCCTGAATACCGGCCCGCGAGCGCCGGAGTGCTGCTGGCGCTGTTCGCTGCGCTGTTCGTGATCGCCGCATTGGCCACCCTGAGTCAGACGGTGTTCCTGCGCCGTCCCATCCGCTACTTCGACGTGACGCAAACTGTCCTCTCGTTCGTGATCGCTTCCGTGGGAGTGTTGCGCGCCGGACATGAGTCTGCCGCCACCGGGCTGGGCATCTTTTGCCTGGCGGCGGCAGCCGGATGTTACATGCTGGCGTTCGCAAGATTTGACGGGCCGGCCAACGTGCGTGAGTACCACGTGTTCGGCGCCTGGGCCGCCGCGCTGCTGGTGATGGGAAGCGTCCTGAGCTTTTCGCCGGAAGCGCAGACCACATGGCTGGGTCTGGCGGCGCTGGGGGCGCTGGTGGGCAGTGTCCGCACGGAGCGGCTCACGCTGGCGTATGACGCGCTGATTTTTCTGTTCTCCGCCGTGCTGGCGTCCGGAGCGCTGCATTACGCTGGCAGCCTGCTGGCGGGCAGCATTCCCTCCGCGCCCCGCGCCATGGTATGGGTGGCAGTGGCGGCCGTGCTCCTGTGCTACGCGCTCGCCTGGCGGCTGGCAGGAGACACCTGGCCCAGGCAGGCAGCGCGGATGGCTTTTGCGGCCCTGACTGTCTTTGTCGGGACCGCCCTGCTGGTGGCGCTGATCACGCGGCTGGCCCCTGCCGCATTTGTCTTGGCTCCGCCTGTTCTGGCCGCGGTGCGTACGCTGGTGATCTGCATGGCCGCGCTCGCGTCCGCCTTTGCCGGCGCCCGCAGCCAGCGCGCCGAACTTGTCTGGCTCGCGTACACCATCATGGCCCTGTGCACGCTCAAGCTCGGCCTGGAAGACTTGCGCGCCGGCAGCGCGGTGTCACTGGCATTCTCACTGTTCTTTTACGGCATGGCGTGGGTGCTGGCGCCAAGGCTGGCAAGGGCAGGCAAGAAGGCGTGATCACTGGCAGCTTCCGAAATTCTTCTTTCCGTTCTCTGTGAGCCTTATGGCCCGCGAACAAGCGCGGTTATCTCTTCCGATGCTCCACCTGCCCGCATCCTGTAATTTATAATGATGGGTTGCGCTAGCCAGCCGAAGCACACCTGTGGAAGGTAACTCATGCCAACCGATGTAGTGATGCCCCAGATGGGCGAATCGATTTTTGAAGGCACCATCACCAAGTGGCTGAAGAAGCCCGGGGAGAAGGTGCAGCGGGACGAACCTCTGTTTGAAATCTCCACCGACAAAGTCGATGCCGAGATTCCCGCACCCGCCAGCGGAGTGCTGAAAGAGATCAAGATCAAGGAAGGCGCCACCGTCCAGGTGAACACCGTGGTGGGCGTGATTGACTCTGATGGCGCCGGGGCCGCAGCAGCTCCACCGGCAAAACCAGCCGCTCCACCGCAAGCCGCGCCCGCACCGCCGCAGGCCCAGCCCGTACCCGCCGTAACCTCCAACCAGGCCAATGGAGCATCCACCGCCCCGCCGCCTCCCGCAGCGGAACCCGCGCCCCCGGCGCAGGCAGGCGGCGCAGCCATCGATGTGGTCATGCCGCAGATGGGCGAGTCGATCTTCGAGGGCACCATCACCAAGTGGCTGAAGAAAGTCGGCGACAAGGTGCAGCGCGACGAGCCGCTGTTTGAAATCTCCACCGATAAAGTTGATGCCGAGATTCCCGCGCCCTCGAGCGGCGTGCTGCGCGAGATCAAGGTAAAAGAAGGCACCACGGTGCAGGTGAATACCGTGGTGGCGACCATCGGCGGGGCAGGAGCGGCCGCACAACCGAGCGCACCGCCCAAACCTGCCGCTGCTCCAGCGCCAGCCGCAGCTCCAGCGCCGCCGGCAGCGCGGCCCGCGCAGCCGGAGCCAGTGCGGGAAGTGGTAAGTTTCCCCGCTCCCGCGGCTGTGGCAGAGCGCGAAGCGATACGCTCATCGCCGCTGGTGCGGCGCATCGCGCGCGAAAACAACGTTGCTCTGGAACAGGTGCCGGGCACAGGGCTGGGCGGACGCATCAGCAAGCAGGACATCCTTAGCTTTATCCAGCAGCATGGCCCCGGCGCTGCAGCTCCGGCGCGTCCCGCTGCAGCCATGCCCATGCCTGCCCAGCAACCCCAACCCCAGCGCGCTGCTGCTACGGCACAGGCGCCTCCACCGCAAGTCCAGGTGTTGCCGGGAGAAATGGTTCCCATGACTCCCATGCGCAAAAAGATCGCCGAGCGCATGGTGGAATCCAAGCGCACCAGCGCGCATGTCCACAGCATTTTCAAGGTGGATATGACGCGCGTGGTCCGCCTGCGGGAAAAGATCCGCAAAGGCTGGGAAGAACGCAACGGCGTAAAGCTGACCTACATGCCCTTTATCGCCAAGGCGCTGATGCACGGCATCAAGACCAAGCCCATTATCAATTCGTCGGTGATCGGCGACAGCATCCAGTACCACAAGAACGTGAACATCGGCATTGCCGTGGCCCTCGAGTGGGGCCTGATCGTGCCGGTGGTGAAGGGTGCGGAGAACATGAGCTTTGTGGGGCTGCAGCGCGCCATCAGCGACCTGGGCGAGCGCGCGCGCACCAAGAAGCTGGTGCCGGACGACGTCCAGGGCGGCACCATCACCATCACCAACCCGGGGATTTACGGGCCGCAGTTCGGGACGCCCATCATCCTGCAGCCGCAGGTGGCCATCCTGGGCATGGGCGGCATCTTCAAGGAACCCGTGGTGGTGACCGATGAAGACGGCAACGACTCGATCGCCGTGCGCCACATCATCCGCCTGGTGCTGGGCTATGACCACCGCATCGTGGATGGCGCCGATGCTGACCAGTTCCTGGTGGCGGTGCGGAGCTATCTCGAGAATTTCAACGAGGACATCGGTTAAATCGAGCTGCAGCTGCGTTTTGCATGCAAACGGTGGGGTTGAACCCGCCGTTTTGCTCTTGAAAGACCGAGTCAAATCCGCCCGACTTGGACATTAAGATTCGTTTGGTTGACCATTAAAATCTCTCATTACCGCCGCCTGCGAATTTTTTGTTACCAGTGTGCTACAACTCTGGATAACCAAACGGATCAGGGCTAGAATCCAATCATCACCAGAAACTCAGCCTATACTTATGGATGAGTCTGTCTAGGCGAAGAGGGAAGGCATGAAGCATATGAGCAGGATTATCTCTTTTGTCGCGGTTTGTGGGCTTTTGCTGGGCATGGCGGCCTGCGGCGGAAACAACGGCACACCGCAGACATTCAATACACCCACGCCCACGCCCACTCCGGCCGCGCTGACCGTGTCGCCGTCATCAGCCCAGGTTACGCTCGGCACCATCAAGCAGTTCACGGCCACCGGCACAGGCACGCCGGTGAACTGGCAGGTGAACGGCGTCAACGGCGGCAACGCAACGGTGGGCACCATCGATAACACCGGGCTCTACCATGCTCCCGCGACCTTCCCCTCGCCCAACCAGTTCAACATCACTGCGGTATCGCAAGCGGACGCCACCAAGACGGCGAGCGCCGCCACTACCGTGGTGTATCCCAATAACAATGCCGGCGGCCAGACCGGGGCCATCAAATTGGGCACTTCCGGCGGAAACGTGCAGGATTTGAGCGCAACCGCCTGCTGCATCGGCACGCTGGGCAGC
>DASVFK010000404.1:0-8640 GCA_036380095.1 Candidatus Angelobacter sp.
CAGAGTTACAACGAAGCGGTGATGAACAATTGATTTCGCATAAGGACGTTTTGGTGATGCATACTCGCCCTGCACCGCTCGAATCCAAACGAGCTAACTTTTCCCTCGTGCCAAGGCACGCTGGATACTCACGGTGAGCGCCTGCTTGGTTGAGTGATACTGCTCTGCCGAGATCGCGCCGTGCAGCCTTTCCGTTTCCAGTTGGAACAATTCTTCTTTCAGCGCGTCCACCACGGGCGCCGAACCACCGGCGGTCGCCGCGGATGGAACGCCGGCGCTCTTGTTCCGTCGCCATAGCAAAACCACTGCGACCGCCAAAAGCACGGCGATCGCGCACACGGCAAACCAAGTTTCTTTGTTGGACGTGCGCGCCGCAGTTTCCGTCGCGGCCGCCTGCGGGGCGGGATGCGCCGAGGGAGGAACGGCCCCAGGCAGCGCTGGGGAAGGCGGAGCTTGCGCCACAGCGTCGCGAACCGGAGCTGCCCCGCTTCCGGAGATTTCAAATGCGGGCACTTCGCCCGTTACAGGGCCCATTGCCTGTTCCAGTTGAAGGCCTTGCACCACGCCAGGGCTGGCAAAAAGCTGCGGACTCGAGGCCTTGAACTTCATGGAGGGAGGATGCACGACGCCGAAATTCTTGATCGGATAGGGCAGCTTCAAGTGCAAGGTGGCGCGTCCCTGGTAAGGCAGATGGTAGATAAACTTGAACAGCGTATCGCCGGGCCGCAGGGGAAAATCCAGGGAATAATGTCCTTGCTGCCCCTGGACAGGCACAGGCGAAACGTTTACCCAAACGCCCGTGGCCCGTTTCGCCATCACCGAATCCAGGGTGGCGTTGGGCGGCATGGAGATTGCAAAATTGTGCGGCCCCATTTGCGTGACGGGAGGGCTGGAAGCGTTCCCGATGGAATACATTTCCGTGATCTTGAGTGCCTTGCCCTCGGATTCCACCTGCACGATGCCGAGATTCCCGCTCAGACCCGGGATGCTGGGAACAGAGTCATAAACCAGGATGTCCAGCGGCGCTGTCCCGCTGACGGTATGATCATAGTTCACTCCCTGGTGGAGGACACGGACCATGTACTTAGCGCCGGATGCAGCCACCGGCAGGCTGAAGGCGCCCTGAGCGTCCGTCCTGGCGCGCGCTTCTTCTTCCATGCCATTCCCCAGGCGCAACAGAATGACGTCATCACCGGCAGCGGCTTTGCCGGTGGTCTGGTTGTGTACCATGCCGTTGATGGCATCGGCGGCACAAGCTGAAAGCGCGTAACCGCAGCAAACAAGCAAAAGGGTGCTCTTAATTCCAGAACAGATATTCATAACAACAATGTCCTAAGGATTTGCTTCCACAACAATCCCTTTCTTTCCAAATCTTGAAAAGGGCAAGGCGCCGTGACCTGAAGACCTTGATTCGAAAGCCTTCGTATGTCTTTGGGTCCAGCTCAGTCCGTCGCTCGGTCAGTTGCCAGAACAGCCGGTGGGGCTACGCCGAACATGATGCCGGTTTCAACCTCGAATCGCTGCCCATTCCGTTCGTAAGGCCTGAACTGCCACTGCTTCAAGGCATCGCTGATCACCTTTTGCTGCTCAGGATACGCGCTCAGAAAGTGGATGTGCCTGACCTTGCCTTCCTTATCGATGATGATGCGCACGGGGATTGCGTTATACCGTTGCTGCGTAAGCACGGGCTCAACCCGCTCAAGCACGTTGTCACCGGCTGCGTAATCCTTGATGCACACGGGGACATTGCCCCCGCCCGTGCCTCCGGTCAAGCTTGCTTCAGCCGGCAATTTCATTTTATTGCTCATGTCCCGGACCAACTCCTCCAGCGCCTTGGGATCATGGTTCATCAATACGATTTCCACCGTGTGACAGCGAATCTGGGTAGCCAGCACGTACCAGTGCAGTTCCGCATCCGGAGACCAGTAGGCAAAGAACATGAAGGGCTGGCCGCCAAGTGTGGTCTGCGTCGGTTTGAGTTCCACTTGATAGTATTCGGGCAGATGGTTTTTGGAGTAGTTCACAAACTGCCGCGCATTGGCGGCGGGCAGCGGCGTAAAAAACATGTCCTGCGCCGTAAACATGATGCTGCCCGTGGCCTCTCCTTTGGAGCTGTCGCTCTGGCCCAGTTGGAAGCTGCCGCTCCGGCCTAGTTGCGCCAGCACATATCGTCCGGTATTGGACGGAGGCGGCGGCCCGAACTTTTGTATCCAACCCGGCGGCAGAGGGTAGGTGATGCCAAAGTATTGATCGGTGAAGACATTGTTGGTCAGGGCGCCACCTTCCGGCACAGGAGTTGTTGCATCGCTGGCGCTCGACCATGCGCCCTTGACCAGGATCGTGTCCCTGGGGACGATCGCTTCAGGTTTGGGATGAGTGATGGTGGAAAAATCGCCGCCATTTACGGAAGCGCCAGGCTGGACTGGGGCATTTTGAGCCGGGGTATTCTGAACTGGCGTATTTTGTCCTGGCGAATCCTGGACCGGTTGGATGCTTTGTCCGCAGGCAAGAAACGGCCCCAACAAGCAAATAGCGATCAGGAAACTTGAACATCTGGACTGCATACTTCTCTTCTCCTAGACAAAGCTGCCGGCGCTGGCTCCTACTGCTAAATACTCTCCTTCGAAAAATGCCGGCGAGACACGATCTGTGCCTCGCCAGGCAATTGGTCACATAAACAGAATCACAGTGAGCGCAGGAAATTGATCAGGTTCTGCTGGTCGGCCAAGCTCAGAGCGGCGGCGGCGTTGAGCGAGGCGTTCGCCTCTGATCCGGTGCTGCCATGAGCATTGATGGCCGTGATCAGGTTGTTGGTGCGTCCATCGTGCAGGAAGAAGATGCGCTGCCCGAGTCCCCACAACGGCGCCGAGCGGAACTGGTCTCCGCCGGCTCCGCCCTGTGAAACGTTGTCCGCCAGCCCTGTTCCCATGTGGTGGATTTCAAGGTCGGAGAACAGGTTGGCAGTGGTATTGCCCAAACCCGCCGTCAGTTGCGAGGGCTGAGTAGTGAGCGATGGCGTATGGCAGACGGCGCAGCCAACGGCGCTAAAGAGAGCGCGGCCGCGGCTGATTGAGGTGGCGCCGCCCGGAACCGTCGTGGACGGCGTGGGCGGGGCGAGGAACTGCATGAAGACCGCGAACAGCGTGACGTCGCTGGAACTGGTCGAGGCGTCGATGCCATCAGAGTGGGTGATGTCCTCCGGGTAGCCGACCCCGGCGGTGTTCAGGCAGTTGGCCGCAAATCCTCTGCCCCCGGTTCCACCGGAGCCGCCTTCGCCGGGCAGCGGGCGGTCCTGCTGGAAGAGTTCATTGCTGACGCCCATCTCCACGTTATAAGCCTCACCGGAGAAGATCATCAGCGACTTATTCTGCGCCTTCCAGCCAAAGCGGCTGATCGTGCCGTCATTGCCGTTATGGTTGAAGTCCCCGGCGATCCCGAAGCCATTACCGGCCTGGGCTGCCTGATTATTCAACAGCGTGGAGTCATCAATGTTCGCCATCAGGCCCGAGCCAAATACCGGCGTGGGAATGCGGAAGATGATGTTGTTGGCGGCAGTGGCCTGGGCAAAGCTGGGCTGTGGCAGGCCGGCGCAAGTCTTGCCCGGCGCCAGATCAGCGCGACCGGTAATCGTGAATATGGTTTCGACGCCGCCGTTCGGGTTATTGACATTGGCGCCGCCGGCGGCGTTAAAGAAGAACGGGAAGCGGGCTTCACGCACCGGGCCGTTTTGCAGGATGAAGGACGGCCGGGTGTTGGTGGCGCTGCTGGCGACGCCCCTGGAGATGATGGTGAATTGAGGATTGACTGCCGGGCTGCTGCCGCCGGTAGCCGGTTGAGCGTGGCATCCACCGCATGAGTCAAGGTTGAACCGCGGTCCGAGACCGACGTTGTCTCCCGTAACGGTTTGAGCTTCGTTGAATTGCCCGAGTCCAGCGTTGAAAAATGCCAAATCGTTGGCATTGGCTGAAACGGATGCCAGCGGCTGGCCGGCGGCAGCGGCTCCGCCACGAACGCCGGGATCGACGACCTGCGCAAACGCCCCTCCCACCAGGAAAAGCGCTGCGATTGTGAACGTTAGAACAGAGATGTTCCTCCTCGTCATTGCGAGTTCCTCCTAAATTTCAAGTGTGGAATGGCCCAGAACTCAGCCGTACTGCAGACCAATAAGACTTGTCTGCCAAAAGTGGACGGAAGGGAAAGATGCAAAGCGTTTTCGACCTGCGACCAGCCGGATCGAAAACCGGCGGCAAATCTACTGCAACTCGCAAAACCGGTCAATGCAAGGTCTTAAAAAATCTTCATGAATTGTGGATCTGCGTTCCATTTTGGGAAATCCTATTTTCTCTTAAGCCTTTCTCCCAGACTGTGAATGCCTTTGCAGGGTAATGAATGCGAACAAACTACGACGACTGCAGGAAGTTCAGCAGGTTCTGCCTGTTGGTGGTGGAAAGCGCGTTGGCAAAGGATTTCGGGTCTGCGCTTCTTGCTTTTCCATCTTGTATTCTTGCTCCCTTCAGACCGAAATTCCTAAATTGACATTGCGAAGAGGGCACAAAGGCGCGTGCCTTTGTGCCCTCAGTTTGGTGGACCATACTTGGTGGAGCCTTACAGCGAGTTCAGAAATGTCATCAGTTGGCTCTTCTGGCTTGTTCTGAGCGTACGGTAGTTGTTGATCACGAAAGATGCTTCGCCACCGTGGCGCAGGATGGCCTCATTACGCGTGGCTGAAAGCAGATCGTGCATCAAGCGGCTCTTGGTGCGCAGCCCCCACAGCGGAGGCGTACGGAGCTTGTTGGCCGTATCTTGTGGGCCGTTCTGCACAATACCGTCGCCTGTGCCCACGTCGTGCAGCAGGAAGTCGCTGAAAGGATGGATCACCTTGCCCCCTAGCGCCGCCGGCACTTTGAAAGCGCCGCCATTGATTGCAGTTCCCGCGGGTGCGGTAGTGATGGAGCTTACGTGGCAGATCTCGCAGCCCAGGGCGCGAAACAATAGCGCCCCTGCCTGCGCATCTGCAGTCGCGGCCAAGGCTGCGTCACGTGGCGGCACTTTGGTGGAACGCATGAAGGAAGCAAACTTATCGATGTCCTGCAGTCCGTTGGCAGGGTCTGTTTTATCTTCAGGATCGGCCACCGTGTCGCACACGCTGGTGGTGTCATGGGAAAACAGCCGGTTGGTGATTCCCTGTTCGTTCACATAGGCGTCGCCCGCGAAGGAGAGCAGGCTGGCCTGCTGGTCCTTCCAGCCAAACCGCCCCACGCTCATTTTGCCCGGCGCTTCCATCACCGGCACCATGATCGCTTGGCCTGCGATCCTGCCGCCGCTGATGCGCGGCTGGTTCGCCGCGACGGCAAGCAACGTTTTGCTGTCGATGGCCTCCACAAATCCATCGCCCAGCGTATTGGTGGTGGCGCGCAGTGCGTGGATGTACTCTCCGCCCGGGACACGCTCCTGCGCCTCCGCACAGATTGCGCGGTCGTTAACCAGCGAGCGGCCAGGAATGCTGGCTGCGCCGTCGTTGATGGTGATGGCCGGATTCACGAAACGGCCCGTGGCGTCGCGATGTCCCACGCGCAACTCGGTGACGATGCTGGTGCCGCCGACCACCGGAGTGGCGTGGCAGTCCACGCATCCACGCGCGTTGTAGATCGGTCCAAGGCCGTCGCCGATGTCGTCTTCCTCCATGAACGCGGCCATGTCGTCCGCCAGGGTCTCGTTGGCTGCCAGTTGCATTCCGTTGCCGGAGATGCCGGCCCCGTTGTTGTTGATGGGAGTATCAAAGCCGGCAGGCGCTTCCGTGGATCCCTGGGCAATTGCAATGACTGCGCACGCGAAGGCTAGCGCCGCCGCGAGAGAGAACAAGCGTATTTTCCGTCGTGCCATCTTGAGAGTTCCTCCTGAATATTTCGCGAGCAAGTTGGGTCGTGCGCTTTCGGTGGAGACTGGAGCGGCCCCGCTGGCACACTTACAGCCACGCGTGCCGGGGACGCGTTGCCAGGCCATGGACGGCCTCAAGGAAAAAGCAACAGCGCAGCAAAATGGACTTACAGGTGGGCTCTAGTGCTTTCGTGTCTCAGATTCAAACAAGCCCGGAAGTGGCGAAAGCACTTTCAAGTGGCGCGAGAGTACAGCAGCTCGGAATCCAGAGTCAATCAAGCATTTAGCCGCTGGGCGACGTGGTCGTTCGTACAATGCGGTCCACTGGACGGAAGGCGTAAGGGTGCTCTGGCCGGATTGCCGATTCCCTGCTTGCCGATTGCTAATCCTGGCCGCTGAATTTAGGATGTGCCGTTCACCAAAAAGCATGATTCGGAGGACACTACGGATGTCGTGCGCCACGCTTTGCCTCAAGCGCAGCTTGTTCGCCCTGCTGCTGATTGCTTTCCTGGCTGGAAGTTCCCAAGCCCAGGAGAAAAAAGACTCCAAGCAGAAAAAAGAACCGGCCAAGGCGGCGCAGCCCACGGCCTCGCCGCAACCGGCCTCCTCGACCGGGCAGCCTGCGCCGGAAGAGCAAGAAGAGCCCAAAGGTCCGTGGCACGGTCTGACGTGGCGGTTGATTGGACCGTATCGCGGTGGGCGCGTGCTGGCTGTGACCGGCGTGATCGGCGACCCGCACACTTACTACTTCGGCGGAGTGGCCGGCGGAGTGTGGAAGAGCGCCGACGGCGGTCTAACGTGGCGTCCTATGACGGACAAGGTCAAGGACATGTCGCCGTCGATCGGGGCCATAGCCGCCGCGCCCTCTGACCCCAATGTCATCTACGCGGCCACCGGCGAAGCCTGCATCCGCGGTGACATCATTTCCGGCAACGGCGTTTACAAGTCCATCGACGCCGGCAAGACCTGGAATTTTGTTGGCCTGCGCGACACGCGAGCCATCGGCCGCATCATTGTCCATCCCAAGAATCCCGATATCGTTTTGGTAGCGGCATTGGGCCATCCTTTTGGGGCCAATGCCGAACGCGGCATCTTTCGCACCACGGACGGCGGCAAGAGTTGGACCAAAGTCCTCTACAAGGACGAGAACACCGGCGGCATCGATCTTTCCTTTGATCCCAACAACGCCAACACCATCTTTGCCGGACTCTGGCAGGCGCGGCGCTCGCCCTGGGGCATGGAGAGCGGCGGCCCCGGCAGCGGGCTGTATCGCAGCACGGATGGCGGCAACACCTGGAAACATCTCACCGGTCACGGTTTGCCGGAAGGTACTTTGGGACGCATCGGCGTGGCCGTTGCTTACAGAGGAAGTCGTGTGTGGGCGCTCATTGAAGCCGACAAGGGCGGCCTTTTCCGCTCTGACGACGGCGGCGACAACTGGACGCTGGCCAACAGCGAACGCCAATATCGCCAGCGCGCCTTCTATTACACGCACGTCTTCGCTGATCCGCACTCGGCTGACGGCGTTTACGTGCTCAACACGGGCATGTATCGCTCCAACGACGGCGGCAAGACCTTCCGTCCCATCCGCGTACCTCACGGCGATAATCACGGCCTGTGGATCGATCCCAATGATCCCAACCGCATGATCGAATCCAACGATGGCGGCGCCAACGTGAGCACCAACGGCGGCGCCAGTTGGACCACGCAGGCGAATCAGCCCACCGCGCAGTTCTACCACGTGGTGACCGACAATCGCTTCCCCTACTGGCTGTATGGTTCGCAGCAAGATAATTCTTCCGTCGGCATTGCCAGCGCGGCGCCGGGTGGAATCGATCGCGCAAGCTGGTATGCCGTGGGTGGCGGCGAAAGCGGCTACATTGCGCCCGATCCCCGCGATCCGGAAATCGTCTACGCCGGCTCTTACGGCGGCAACATCACGCGCTATGACCACCGTACGGGCCAGGAGCAGGACATCACGCCCTGGCCGGTAAATCCCATCGGCGCCGCCGCGGCCGACCAGAAATACCGCTTCCAGTGGACTGAGCCTATCGTTTTCTCGCCCCACGAGCCGCACGCGCTCTATTTCGCCGCGCAAGTGCTTTTCAAGACCGCCGATAGCGGAATGACCTGGCAGATCATCAGTCCTGATCTCACACGCAATGAGAAGGGCAAGCAAGTCGCCTCCGGCGGGCCCATCACCAAGGACAACACCGGGGTGGAGGTCTACGACACGATTTTTGCCGTTGTGGAATCGCCCGTGCAAAAAGACCTTATCTGGGCCGGATCGGACGATGGCCTGATTCACCTGACCACGGACGGCGGCAAGAACTGGTCCAACGTCACGCCCAAGGCAATGCCGGAGTGGGGCACGGTGAGCATGATTGAGGCGTCGCCCTTCGATGCCGGCACAGCCTACGTAGCCGTGCAGCGCCACAAGTTGGACGACTTTACTCCTTACATCTTCAAAACCGCGGACTTCGGCAAGACCTGGAGCAGCATCAGCCACGGCATCCCTGCGGATGTGTACGTCCACGCTGTGCGCCAGGACCACAAACGCAAAGACCTGCTCTACGCCGCTACGGAGAAAGGCGTGTACGTTTCTTTCGACGACGGCGCCAACTGGCAGCCGATGCAGACCAACCTGCCGCCCGCGCCGGTGTGGGACCTGGTGGTGCATGACAACGATATCGCCGTAGCCACACACGGCCGCGCTTTCTGGATTCTTGACAACATCTCGCCCCTCCAGCAATACAAACCGGA
>DASVFK010000405.1:0-2343 GCA_036380095.1 Candidatus Angelobacter sp.
TCGTTGCGTGGAAGGCTGGTCGATGGTGATCCCCTGGGTGGGGCTCCCGCTGAGCGCGCTCATCACAAAAGCCGAGCCGCTGCCCAGCGCAAAGTTCGTTGCCTTGCAGACCGTGCTGGCGCCGGACCAGATGCCCAACCAAAAGCGGTCAGTGCTGCAATGGCCTTATGTGGAAGGACTGCGCATGGATGAAGCCATGCACACGCTCACGATCCTGGCTGTGGGTTTGTATGACGAAGTCCTGCCCAACGTTGATGGCGCACCGCTGCGGCTGGTGGTGCCCTGGAAGTACGGTTTCAAGGGGGCGAAAGCCATTGTGAAAGTCAGCTTCACCGACAAGATGCCGCCCACCACCTGGAACATCATGGCCCCGGATGAGTATGGCTTCTATTCCAACGTGAATCCGCATAAGGACCATCCACGCTGGAGCCAGGCCACGGAGCGCCGCATCGGCGGTAGCCTATTCGCGGCCAAACAGCCAACCCTTATGTTCAACGGCTACGCCGACCAGGTGGCGAGCCTGTACGCGGGCATGGACCTGCAGAAGTATTACTAAATGAGATCGCTACCGGAAAAAATCCTGCGCCCCTTGAAAGTCGTGGCGTTTCTGCTGTGCCTGGGCCCACTCTCGGTCCTGGTATGGAAAGCCTTCAACGGCCTGCTGGGCGCGAACCCTGTGGATGTAATTACGCGCTCCACCGGCCGCTGGACGCTCACGTTTCTTCTGATCACGCTGGGCGTGACGCCGCTGCGCAAACTCGCCGGTTTGTCTTGGCTGGTGCGCTTTCGCCGCATGCTGGGACTGTTTGCATTCTTTTATGGAACCCTGCATCTGATGACCTACGTGTGGCTGGATAAGTTCTTTGACGTTCACGCCATGCTGCACGACATTTACAAGCGCCGCTTCATCACCGCCGGCATGACGGGGTTTGCTCTCATGGTGCCGCTTGCGCTCACTTCTACAGCAGGCTGGATTCGCCGTTTGGGCGGCAAGCGCTGGCAGAATCTGCATCGCCTGATTTATTTCAGTGCTGCAGCGGGAGTGGTGCATTTCATCTGGCTGGTGAAGGCTGATCTGCGCAAGCCGCTGACCTACGGTGCGATTCTGCTAGTGCTGCTGCTCTATCGCGGGGCAGCCTGGTTGTGGACAAAGGCAATACGGGCGCGGCAAGCCGTGGCTGTGACTAGCGCCTGAGCGTTGCCTATTCCGCCGTTGTCAGCGAGATGGCGACCACTTCTTTCACGCCGTCGGTCCCGCGGATGAGCTCGATGGCGCGCTGACGGTCCTTGGCGTTGCGAACCGTACCTTCAAGAAACACTGCGCCTTCATGCACACGGACCTTGACCGCCGTAAAGCCGGCGTCGGCCAGCGTTCGTTGAACGCGACCGAAAAGCGTCTGGTCGGGGACCGCCGAGGGCGAGAGCACAATATTGCTTTCCACCGCCTCAACGTGAGGAATACGACGCACTCGGGCGAGGAGCGACTCGCGCGTGCTATCGAGTTCCACAGTGCCGGTCAGTACGACAACGCTGTCTTCCACCATGGCCGTAACATCGCGATAAGCGCTCCTGTCCTCCAGCACCTGCTTTATCTCCGCGCGGATCTGGTAGTCGTAGCGGCCTCCGGGCGTCTGCATCGCGACCGCCGCCACCACCAGCAGAAGGACCAGGCCGGCGCTTGCCATGCGTAATTCGGATGCTTCGGTTTTCATGGCTTCAGAGTAGCTGGAAGATCGGATTGCGGCGGTGATGCATGTCACAGCAGGCATTCTCTCGAACCGGGGAGACAAAATCCATCGTTCCAAAACGGGAAGCGCTGCCTTGGTTTGGCAAAATATCCAGCGGCGCCAGCTCCGTGCCGGTCTAGAATCTGAGCTGAAAAAGGAGATGCGTATGTCTCAAAAGCTGCTATCGAGAACATTGCTCCTGTGCTGCGTTTTGTTGGGGACCGCCGCCGCTCTTGCAGCCCCGGGTACAACCAACTCGGTCGCTGTGCCCTCAACTGATGTCATCCAAACTCACTTGCAACCCGACCTCTCTTTGAGAAGCGTGTTTGTCGCCGGCTCTTTCCAGGTTCCCGGTAAAACGACTTCGGTTCTTGCGGGCCGCACTTGCAGATGCAGTTGCGGGCAGCCTTGTAAAACCAATGCCGACTGCGGTGGCGCCTTGTGCAGCGGGGGAATCAGTTGCTGTGGCCGGAGCCCCAAAGATTCCCCTTGGTTAAACCTTTCTTCGTCACCCAAGAACGCTGCGCCCGCGCTTCCGGTGAAGTGTGATTAGCGCACGAGAACTTCAGTGGGGAAGCGCAAGCCAACTCCACCGGAAATAAAGGAGATGCTCATG
>DASVFK010000406.1:0-9163 GCA_036380095.1 Candidatus Angelobacter sp.
GGATGCCAGGGCCTGAACAGCAACACCGGAACCACACAGAAACCGGGATCTCCCACGCCAACGCCTACTCCTTCCACCGCCGCCGGCTACCTGACATGGAAGAACAACAACGCGCGCACGGGCCTGCAGCCCAATGAGACCATCCTGACACCGGCCAATGTGAACGACACGCAGTTCGGAATCAAGTTTTCCGTCCCGGTGGACGGCTGGGCTTATGCGCAACCGTTGTACCTTGCCGGCGTGACCATCGGCGGGGCCAAACATAACGTGGTCTTCGTCGCCACCGAGCATGACAGTGTTTACGCTTTTGACGCTGACGCCGCCGGTCCTCCTCTGTGGCATCGCAGCTTTCTTGGTCCCGGAATCAACACTGTGCAGACCGCGGGCAATCCCGCCATTCCTGTGCAGCCGGAAGTTGGCATCACCAGCACTCCGGTCATTGACGCGGCCAACGGCACCATCTACGTGCTGGCGCAGACGCAGGAAGGCGCCAACTTCCCCAGCAAGCTGCACGCGCTGGATATCACCACCGGCAACGACAGACCGGGAAGCCCCACTCTTCTCAGCGATCCCGCATTTGACGGCAAGCAGGAATTCATACGCTGTGCTCTGCTGCTGGCCAACGGCACCGTTTACGCGGCGTTTGCCTCCTATGGCGACATCACGCCTTACCACGGCTTCATCTTTGCCGTGAACGCCTCCACCATGGCCCAAGTGGCGTCGTGGAACGTCACGCCCGGTGGAGCTGAAGGCGGCATCTGGATGGGCGCCGCGGGCCCTGCCGCTGACGCGAATGGAAATATCTTCGTCGCTGTGGGCAACGGCACCTGGGACGGCCTGACGAACTTCGGCCAGAGCGTGGTCAAACTCGACCCCACGCTTCACGTCCTCGATTTCTTCACTCCCTTTAACGGTCCCGCGCTCAATGCCGGCGATCACGATTTGGGCAGCGGCGGCTTTGTCCTAATTCCTGACCAGTCCGGCGCCTTTCCTCACATCGGCGTGGTCTGCGGCAAGGCTGAACCGATCTATGTGGTCAACCGCGACAATCTGGGAAAGAAGAACGCCTCTGACGATAGCCAGATCATCCAGTTGGTGCACAACCAACTCGGCACACCCAACGGCCCCGAGCCTGATGACCACTGCTTTACCACGCCCGCCTTCTTCCAGCAGACGTTGTATTTCGTCGGCAATAACGACGTGATCAAGGCCTTCTCTCTCGATCCCCCCACGGGAAAGCTTTCGACAACGCCCACGTCACAGGGCAACTTCACCTTCGCGTTTCCCGGCGCGCAGCCTGTGGTTTCGGCCAACGGCACGAGCAACGGGATCGTCTGGGCCGTGGACTTCAGCACGCAATCTTCCCTGCACGCTTATGACCCCAAGGATGTCTCCCACGAAATCTACCGGAGTCCCTCAATCGGCCAGGCGGCGAAATGGGCGGTGCCCACTGTGATCAAGGGAAAAGTCTACGTCGCCACCAAGACCCGGCTCGTGGTTTTCGGACTGCGCTGAACGAAGTCCATGTAAAACGCCGCACCCTCTCGTCCGTCTAATCCTTCGCTACCATTACAATGACTGGTTCTACACCGGAGGTATGTTTTTATGCGCACTATGTTCGCCGGGCTGGGAAGCGCCATGCTGCTCGCGGCCGTGGCCCTGGCTCAGACCGCACAGCCTTCAACAGCGGGTTCCAGCACGACGAAGACAACCGCAGCCGCGCCCAGGTTTGATCTCGCCAACATTGATAAGTCCGTGGACCCTTGCGTCGATTTCTATCAGTACGCCTGCGGCAACTGGATCAAGAACAATCCCATCCCGCCCGACTATCCCACATGGGTCAGCTTTTCCGAGGTGGAAGAGCATAACCTGGCCGTGCTGCACCAGATCCTGGATAAGGCTGCGGCCAACGATCCCAAGCGCGGGCCGGTGTTGAAAAAGATTGGCGACTTCTACGCTTCCTGCATGGATGAAACTGCCGTGAATAAAGCTGGGTGGCAGCCGCTCAAGCCCGAGCTGGACCGAATCGCGGCCGTCAAGGACAAGCAGCAGATGATTGAGCTGATGTCGCACGAGCAGTTGATCGGCCCCAATCCCTTGCTGGGCTTCGGCGCCGGCCCGGACCTGCACAACGCGGAGATGACCGTCGCCAACATCGACCAGAACGGGACCACGCTGCCGGACAGAGACTACTACCTCAAAGATGATGAGCCGACAGTGGCCATCCGCAAAACGTACGTCGAACATCTGCAGAAGATGTTTGCGCTGCTGGAGCAGTCGCCGGAGCAGGCCGCGCACAACGCCGCCACTGTTCTGAAGATTGAAACTGAGCTGGCCAAGGCCTTCATGGACCGCACGCAGCGCCGCGACCCCAGGAACCGCGACCATAAAATGAAGACCTCGGAGGCCATGGCCCTGGCGCCAAACTTCCATTTGGACCGCTACTTCGCCGTCTCCGGCGCACCCGCGTTCGCCGAGCTCAACGTCGGCAACCCTGATTACTTCAAACAGATCAACGCCGTGATTGAGTCCACGCCGCTCGACGACTGGAAGGTCTACATGACGTGGCACATGCTCAACAACGCCGCTCCGTGGCTTTCAGACAGCTTTGTGCAGGAGAACTTCAAGTTCGACCAGGCCATCACCGGCCAGGAGCAGCTTCCCGCGCGCTGGAAGCGCTGCGTGGGCGCCGTGGACAACTATCTGGGCGAGGCGTTAGGCCAGCCGTACGTGGACGAAACTTTTGGCTTGGAAGGCAAGCGCCGCATGCTGCAGATGGTGGACGCGCTGGAAAGGGCCCTCCAGCATGACATCAAAGATTTGCCCTGGATGACGGAAACCACTAAAAAACAGGCGGTGGCAAAGCTGGCCGCCATCCGCAACAAGATCGGCTATCCTGAAAAGTGGCGCGACTACTCCAAGCTCACCGTCGCGCGCGGTGACCTGCTCGGCAACGTCTTCCGCGCCAGCGAGTTTGAGTCCAACCGTCAGCTCGCCAAGATCGGCAAGCCCGTGGACAAACTGGAGTGGGGCATGACTCCGCCCACCGTGAACGCCTACTATAACGGCAGCCGCAACGAGATTGTTTTCCCCGCGGGAATCCTTCAGCCGCCGTTCTTTGATCGCACCATGGATGATCCCATCAACTTCGGCGCGATCGGGCTGGTCATTGGCCACGAGCTCACGCACGGGTTTGACGATCAGGGGCGCAAGTTCGATCCCCAGGGCAACCTTCGCGACTGGTGGACCGCGGAAGACGGCAAGGAATTTGAGAAACGCGCCGGTTGCGTGGCCGACGAGTACTCCAGCTTTGTCTCCGTGGATGACATTCATCTCAACGGCAAGCTCACCCTGGGTGAAAACACCGCTGATAACGGCGGCGCGCGCATCGCCCTGATGGCCCTGCATGAAATGATGGCGCAGAACAATCAGGCCCCGGAGAAGAAGGTGGATGGCTACACCGCGGACCAGCGTTTCTTTCTGGGCTTTGGCCGCGTCTGGTGCCAGAACATCACGCCGGAACTTTTACGCGTGAGCGCCCGCACCGACCCCCATTCGCCGGGAAAATGGCGCGTGAACGGCGTGGTGCGCAACATGCCGGAATTTCAGAAAGCCTTCAACTGCAAACCCGGACAGCCCATGGCGCCGGAAAACGCCTGCCACGTATGGTGATCCTTGTAGGCTCGAACGCAGCAGGACCTTCGACACAACCCTCCCGAATCCCCTCAGCCCCGGTGAGGCTGAGGGGATCTAGGACCTGCCCTGCTGCGCCTAACCTTTGACCCAAAATCGCCGGCTAGTTACTTTTGCGTGTGAGCATGCGAATGTGAAGCCAGTACACACTCTGCTGGCATGCTCTTTACGACATCGGTTCGTACAAACGCTCCAGCTTTCTCGCGTCGCAAAGCCGCTAGAATGAATCTTTGAAAACCAAGGCCCCTCCAATGACCACCGCCTTCTCCAATAGCGCAGAAGTCAAGGCTGAATACGAACGTCGGCTCCTTCGCCATGGAACCGCGGGGCGCGACCTGCATCAACGGCACGTCTGGACGGGCAATGCTCGGGTCACTTTGTTCCTCGCCATTGCCGCGCTGGGTTGGAGAGGACATCTCTACTGGATGGGAGCGGCGATCATCGCTTTTGTGGCGCTCGCAATCGTCCATCGCCGCATCTTGCGCGACAAAAGCCAAGCCGAGCGCGCCGCTGAGATGTATCGCCTTAGCATCATGCGCCTGGAAGACCGCTGGCCGGGCACGGGCGATAGCGGCGAACAGTTTCGCGATCCAGACCACATCTACGCTGACGATCTTGATATCTTCGGCCCCGGCGGGCTCTTTCAGTTGCTGTGCCAGGCGCGAACGCGCATGGGGAAAGAAACGCTGGCCCGCTGGCTGCTTCATCCAGCGCCTGTGGAATCCGTTCGGATGCGGCACGAGGCAGTCCGTGAGCTTGGCGGCAAGCTTGATCTACGCGAAGACCTGGCCCTGGGCGGTGAGTCAGGGGAAATCAAGGCCGATCCCAACAGGCTGCGCCGCTGGAGTGAAACCCAGGTAGCTTTCAATGACCGGCTTTGGCTCCCCTGCTCGTTGTTGTTGGCTGCCCTGAGTGTGGCTGCGGTGGTTTGGGCAGTGGTCTCTTTTATACGCACCGGCGCTGAGTCCTGGGCTCCATTCCTGCTCGTTCTGATGGTCAACGGCGCCGTCCTGTTCAGCTTACGCCATAGCCTGGAGCAGCTCACCCTCAACCTGGACGAAGCCGGCCACAACCTTGACGCGCTTGCCGCGATGCTTCATCGGCTGGAACGCGAGCATTTCACCTCATCGCTCTTGCAACAACTGCAGCAGAAACTGATGAGCCACGGCGAACCGGCGTCGCGCTCGATCGCCCGCCTGGACACGCTTTGTGATCTGGAAGACTCGCTGCACAACATGTTCGTCCGCCTGATCAACCTGCCGCTGCTCTATTCCGTAATGGTCGCTTGCGGACTGCAACATTGGCGCAGGAAGAACAGCGGCGCCATCGCCGGCTGGCTGGAGGCGGTGGGTGAAATCGAGGCGCTGGCCTCACTCGGCAATTATGCCTGCGAACATCCTGAAGATCCGTTCCCGGAATTTGTGGGAGGAGGCGCACCCTGCTTTGCCGGTGCCGCCCTTGGCCATCCTCTGCTGCCGGCCGAACACTGCGTGCGCAATGATGTAACGCTCGGCGGGCGGAGTCAGGTGTTGCTGGTGAGCGGATCCAACATGTCCGGCAAGAGCACGCTGCTCCGCGTAGTGGGCATCAACACCGTGCTCGCGATGATGGGCGCTCCCGTGCGCGCCGCCGGCTTGCGCCTTTCGCCTGCGACGCTCGGCGCCTGCATGCACATCTCCGATTCGCTGCGCAAAGGTGTTTCCCACTTCTATGCGGAAATCAAGCGCATCCGCCAGGTCGTGGACCTTTCCACGCAGGGCACTCTCATCTTTCTCTTCGACGAGATGCTGCAAGGCACCAACTCGCATGATCGCCGCGTGGGCGCGGAAGGCATTCTGCGCACCCTGATCTCCAGTGGCGCCCTGGGGCTCGTCACCACGCACGACCTGGCGCTCACCTCGATTGCGGAGGTTTTTCCAGAACGGGTGGCCAATGTCCACTTTCAAGAGAAGCTCGAAGCAGGCGAGCTTTCTTTCGACTACAGGCTGCGGCCGGGAATCGTGCATACCAGCAACGGCGTGGAGTTGATGCGCTCCGTCGGACTCGAGGTCTGACATCCCTTCAGGCCGCCCCCTCTCGCGGGGTCAAAAATATTTCTTCCAACCCTCTTGACATTTCCTGCTAATCGATTAGCATGTGCTAGTGGATTAGCATATGACCGGCAGACAACCCCATCCCGGACCTCTCCAACTCGGCCGCCGCGAGCGCCAGATCATGGACGTGATTTACCGCCGCGGCAAGGCCTCAGTTTCTGAAGTGCGCGCTGAAATCCCTGACCCGCCCAGTTACTCCGCTGTCCGCGGCATGCTGGGACTGCTGGAAGACAAGGGTTATCTGCGCCACGAGCAGCAGGGACTCAAATACGTTTATCTGCCGGCACAGGACACCGGCCGCGTGCGCCAGTCAGCGCTCAAGCACATGGTGAGCACTTTTTTTGGCGGCTCGCCGGAACGCGCCGTGGCCGCGCTCCTCGAAATGTCAGACGCCGGGCTCTCGGACAAAGACCGGCGATATCTGGAACAGATGATCCGAAAGGCCGAGCAGGAGGGCCGATAGCATGACCTCTCTCACTCCATTTTCCGCAATCATTTTCGACATCATTCTTAAGGCGACCGCGGTGCTTCTGTTGGCCTCAGGCGCCGGCCTGGCGATGAAACGGCGCTCCGCCGCAGCGCGGCATCTGCTTCGCGCGGCTGTGATGGGCGCGCTTCTTCTGCTGCCCTTCTCCGTGCGGTTGTTGCCTGCGTGGCATGTGCGCGGCATCCCCGAGTTTGCTCCTCGAAAACCGCAGCCTCAATTGCCGGCCGCTCCAGCACTCGCCGAGGGCATTCCCGCTGGAACGCCCCGGGCTTTCGTTCAATCTGCCGGTTTGAAATCAGGCGACGTTGCGCATTCCACGCAAGCGGAGCCTCGCGCGCAATCGCAGAGTTATCCGTCGCAGCCTGTCTGGACTGAAGCGACGCCCGCTGCTGCCACTTTCACCCCTAGCGCAGCGCCACTCGCGCCCACATCAAGCCCTGCTCCCTTCAACTGGCTCGCCTGGCTTGCGCCGCTGTGGTTTGCCGGAGCTCTCGTGTTCGCCGCGCGCTGGGCCAAGAACATGCTCCGTTTGGCGCCTCTCGTGAGCGCGTCCACGCCGGTCGGAGACGCAAATTGGAATTCTCAACTCAGCTCGCTTGCGGCCGGGTTGGGCATTCGCCGCCCAATCAACTTGCTTGCAAGCAGTGACACCGAGGTGCCTTTCACCGTCGGCGTGCGTCATCCCAGCATCGTGCTTTCGCCGGATTACGATGAGTGGCTTCCCTCACGCCGGCAGGCGGTGCTGAACCACGAGTTGGCCCACATCAAGCGTCTGGATGCGCTCACACATACGCTAGCTGAGATCTGCGCGGTCCTTTATTGGTTTCACCCGCTGGTCTGGCTCAATGTCCGTACCATGCGCATTGAGCGAGAGCGGGCTTGCGACGATCACGTGCTGGCCGCCGGTACCCAGGCGTCCGCTTACGCACACGAACTGCTCGATATAGTTTCTTCTTTGCGCCGCCCTGCGCCCCATGCCGCGCTGGCCATGGCGCGCCGTTCACAGTTGGAAGGCCGCGTCCTGGCTGTGCTGGATCCGGCCCTGCGCCGTGGCGCTGTCTCCCGCGGAGTGGCGCTGGGAGCCGCCGTTCTGGCCCTGGCCGTTGTCCTGCCGCTGGCGGCGCTGCGTCCCGCACAACAGGCGGGCACGCCGGCAGCTCAACCAACTCTCAAAGGCAAGAAACCCAGCCCGGCATCAACGCCCGGTCCGGCGCCGAGCGCAGCACCCTCAGCACAAGCTTCCACGCCGACTCCCAGTCCGGACGACATGGAACCTGCAGAACCACCTGAGCCGCCGGAACCGCCCGAGGTTCCTGATATGCCAGAGATGCCGGAACCGGCGATCGCTCCTGCGGCCCCGGGCACCCCTGCGGTTCCTGCTGTGCCCGCTATGCCTGCGGTACCCGCAGTTCCGGCCGTTCCTGCGGTCCCTGCTCCGCCGGCGGGCGGCACGATTGTTTGCGGCGGCGACACCAAAGCCCACCTCCACAACATGAGCATGGAGAGCCATGATGGCAACAAGCGCTGGACCGCCACCTGGTCGGGTGATGACTGCACGGTCGACCTCCGTGCTGAGGGCGAAATCAAGTTCAACGCCGAGGCCACGGACATCTTGAGCATCTCTTCCGGCGGATCGTTCCAGGTGAGCGAGCGGCAGGGCGACACGCTGCGCTTTGTCAAGGTGACTCCTTCCGCGAACGGCTTGCAGTACGTGTTCAAAATCAACGGCCAACAGCAGCCCTTCGAAGGCGAGGCCAGGAAATGGTTCTCGCAGTTCCTGCTTGAACTTGAGCGCACCACCGGCTTCGCCGCAGACAGCCGCGTGCCTCTGCTCTTGTCCAAAGGCGGCCCCAACGCGGTGCTGGACGAGATAAGCCGCTTGCACGGCGACTACGTGCGTGGCGTTTACTTCCGCAAGCTGCTGGCGCAGCCCAACCTTCCGCTTCCCGTGGTGCAACGCACCATCCGCCAGGCCGGCGAGCAGGTCACTTCTGATTACGAGATGGCGCGCGTGCTGATGGAGGTGAGCCGGCAATATGAACTCTCTGACGAAGCCACGCGCACCGCGTTCCTCAACGCCGCCGGCAAACTCAAGAGCGACTATGAGCACTCGCGCGTGCTCATCGAACTGCTCAAGCGGCCTAACATCTCGCGCGAGATCGTAAAGGTCGCATTGGACTCCACCGCCAGCATCAAGAGCGACTACGAAAAGTCACGTATCCTACTTTCCCTGCTCGAACAGAAGAACTTTGACCAGGCATACCTCGATCTCTACTTGAAGATGGTGGCCTCCATCGGCTCGGACTACGAAAAATCGCGCGACCTGATTGCCGCCATGCAGAAATACCCGCTCGCCTCGCCCCAGGTCAATTCCATCATGGACGCCGCTGCTTCGATCGGCTCTGATTACGAAAAATCTCGTCTGCTGGTGACACTCTCCGGGAAAGGTAGGTTTGACGAAGCGCAGATGGGCAGCTATCTCAAGGTGATCGGCGCCATGAAGTCCGATTACGAACGCTCACGCAGCCTGATGGCTCTCATGGAGCACAACAAGCTGAGCAACGCTTCGCTGGCCAAGGTGATTGATGCGGTGAGCGGCATCAAGAGCGACTATGAAAAAGCCCGCGTCCTCACCGCAGTGGCGGCCACTTACACGCTGGAGGGCGCGCTGCGCGAAAGTTATATCAAGGTAGCCGAGTCCATCAGCAGCCAGTACGAACGCAATCGCGCTCTGGTGGGCGTGGTGCGCAGAGCGACGCTTTAGGGCGTAGAAGTTTTAAGGCTGCTGATTGCTGGTGCCAGTTGCATACTTTCTAGTTCTCGGCTCGCCAAGAGCAGATCGCGGATATAGGGATTCCTCGCTGCGCTCGGAATTTGAGAAGGGCCATGC
>DASVFK010000407.1:0-14080 GCA_036380095.1 Candidatus Angelobacter sp.
GCTCCAGGTCCAGGCGCTCCAGGCTGTGGTCCGCCATCTCGAGTCCGGACGCGATGTGATCATCGCCAGCCACGCCTTTGCCCACGTCATGCAGCAGGATGGCCAGATAAAGCATCTCCGGCTGTTCGAGCTCAGTGAGCAGAGAGGCGTAGCGCTTGTCCCACTCGGAGGAGGACAGCTGCAGGCGGTGCAGTCCCTCAATCGCCAGAAACGTGTGCTCGTCAACGGTAAAGCGATGGTAGAAGTCCCGCACCACAAGCGCATCAATCGCCTTGAGTTCCGGCAACACCAGGGTGAGAAAGCGCAGCGCGTGCATGGAGCGCAGGGCCTCAGCAGCGTGCGGCTGCAGCAGGATCTCTTGCAGGTAGATCCACAGCTCAGCCCCGCGCGGCGGCGTGGCCGCGATGGCCGGCAGCGCCTGCTCGATGCGCTGCTCCGTGGTGGTGCTCAGCTTGACGCCGTGGTGCGCGACAAAGTGAAACAGGCGCAGCAGCGTTTCCGGGTCTTGCAACGCCGCCGGTTGCTGCAGAAAGACCATGCCGTGCACCACGGAAAACTCCGGAGTGGAAATCCGCGAACGCCAGCTCTGAAACTGGCGATAGAGTGACGACCAGGCCGCCGGCACTTCGTCCAGCAACTGCAGGCAGATGCGATGCACGGCGCGCGCGTGCTGGAAGTAGATGCGCATCCAACCGGCGGCGGTCAAAGCCCCGTCGCCGTTCACGCCAATCTTCCGGTTTGCCGCCTCGTCCTGCGCCGCCCAGGTCAGGCTGTTGTCGTCGCGATTGTGGCGCAGGTGCAGAAAACAGCGGACCGCGCTCAGGAACTCCAGCGCGGCATCCACCTGGCGGCGCATCGACCCGGGCAGAAGTTGCTCCGGCTCGGACCATGTCTGCAGCTGGTTGAGCGCCGCGATCAGCGCCAGCCAGTGGGCCACATTGTAGTCGCGCAAGCCGCCGGGAGCGTCCTTGATATTGGGCTCAAGATGAAAAACCGTTCCTCCCAGCCGCGCGTGGCGGTTGCGCGTGATCTCCACCAGACGCTGGACGATTGCCTGCGCATCACGCAGCATGAGCCGTGGAACAACCTGGTCATGAAGCTGGACAAATAGTTCGCGGTTGCCGGCCAGAAAACGGCAGTCCAGCAGCGCGATGACCGACTCCACGTTGTTGGGATCAAAGCGCTCGCATTCCGCCAGGGTCCGGCTGGTGGGGCTCAGCTTTACTCCAAGGTCCCACATCTCTTGCGAAAAGGCGCGGATCGGGTCTTTCAGCCGCCCTTCGGTTTCGCGGTCAGGGTGCAGAAAAAGGAGATCAATATCGGAAAAAGGAAAGAGCGATCTGCGGCCATAACCGCCGATGGCCGCCAGGGCGCACTTCCCTGCTCCGTTCGCCAGGGGCTGGAGCAGCCGTTCCCAGATACGCCCGGCGATGTCATCCACCAGTGCGGTTCTCTGCTCCACGGCGGCGCGTCCATTACCTGTGGCCGTGAATTCCTGCTGGATGCGCGCAAATCCGGCGAGATAAAGCTCGCGCAATTCGCCGCTCAGCAAGGCTGGGGTCATAGCATGGTCATAGCGCGGTTTCGCCGCGCTCGTCGTTGCGGATGCGGATGGCGTCGTCCACGCGGGAGAGGAAAATTTTGCCATCGCCGATCTTACCTGTGCGCGCCGCGTTGGCAATGGCCTGGACGGTCTTCTCCGCCAGTTCGTCGCCCACCACCAGTTCGAGTTTGGTCTTGGGAATCAGGTCCACGGTGTACTCCTGGCCGCGGTAAAACTCGGTGTGGCCTTTCTGCCGACCGTGGCCCCGGACTTCAAGCACGGTCATGCCTTCTACGCCGATCTCGTGCAGCGCATCTTTCACTGCGTCAAGTTTTGAAGTGCGAATGATCGCTTCAATCTTCGTCATGTTTCCTGCTTTCCCACCCCAACGCGTCAAAAGCGGGCGTCGGGGGCCCGCCGGCTCAGGCGGAAACTTCCCAGTAATATCCTTCTTCTCCATGCTGGGAAACGTCCAGCCCCTGGATTTCGTGCTCCTCAGAGACGCGCAGGCCCACAATCATATCAACCAGTTTCAGGATCACCAGTGTGCCCACCGCGGCCAGCACCCAGGCGATCGCCACGCCTATGAACTGGTTCAGCAGTTGATGGAAGTTGCCTTCGATCATGCCGGAACCCAGAGTATTGCCTTTCGCGTCTTTGAAGATGGGATTGACCGCGCTGGAAGCGAAGACGCCAGTCAGCAGCGCACCGATCGTTCCCCCTGCGCCATGGACACCAAACGCGTCCAGCGTATCGTCATATCCGAAAAGCGCTTTCACTTTGGCTACCATGAAGTAGCAGAACACGCCGGCGATGAACCCGATTGCCAAAGCAGGCATGGGACCGACAAAGCCAGCCGCAGGAGTAATCGCCACCAGCCCGGCGACGCCGCCGGAGATTGCGCCCAGCGCGCTGGGTTTGCCGTTGCGGATCCATTCTGCCAGGCACCAGCCGATCACCGCCGCTGCCGCGCCGAAATGCGTGGACACGAACGCGCTGGTGGCCAGGCTTCCCGCGCTCAACGCGCTGCCGGCGTTAAAGCCGAACCATCCCACCCACAGCAGGCACGCGCCGATGAAGCTGAGTACCACGCTATGCGGCGGCATGGCCTGGCGCGGATAGCCGATCCTGCGTCCCAGATAGAGCGCGCACACCAGCGCGGAGACACCCGACGTTACATGGACCACGGTGCCGCCGGCGAAGTCGAGCGTGGGAAATCTTCCTCCCAGCGAAGCATTCAGCAGCCCGCCTTTCCCCCACACCATGTGCGCCATGGGGCTGTACACCACGATGGACCACAACAGCAGAAAGAGCGCCATGGCGCTGAACTTCATGCGCTCGGCAAAGGCGCCCGTGATCAGCGCCGGCGTGATGATGGCAAACATCAATTGATAGACCATGAAGGTCTGCGCCGGGATGGTGGCAGCATAGTCGGAATCCGGCATGGCGCCGACGCCGTGCAAAAAGAAATTGTGCAGGCCGCCGATCAAGCTGTTGCCCGAGCTGAAGCACAGGCTGTACCCGAAGAGGGCCCACGCCACGGTGATCACGGCCATCATGGCGAAGCTCTGCATCATCGTCGCGAGGACGTTTTTCTTGCGCACCAGTCCGCCATAGAAGAGCGCCAGGCCGGGCCCGGTCATCATCAGGACCAGCGCGGAACTGACCAGCATCCAGGCGTTGTCCGCGGCGCCCCTGGCATTGGCCACTTGCTGTTCCAGCCGGGCAATACGCTCGCCTTGCTGATCACCCGGCGATTGCGCCTGCAGCGCCGGGGCCAGCAAGCAGAAAAGAAACAGCAGGGCCGTACACAAGAGAGATGCTTTCGCCATCTGGTTCGTCACTGGGTGCCTTAGTCGGTTCAAGGGTTAGTACACAATCTAGCCAGCAACAGCATCGCGGTGGAAATTGAAAATATTTATGGCAGCTATAAAGGCGGCCCAGGCATGCGCGCCGCATGAAAATCAGTGGCTTGGCTTCAACTTTTGCGCGATGGCGCGCATCACCGACTCCAGCTCCAGCAGGACTTCCTCTTCAATCCCCAGGTTCGCTGCGCGCAGCGCCGCGATGGGGTCTCTGCGAAACCAGCGGGCGTTGGCTTCAGAACGTTGCAGCCATTGCTGGAGAGCATGTTCGCGCCGCGCGAGTTTGCTCATTAATGGCCGCAAACCGGATTGCGGAGGCAAGTGCTCCCCTGCGCCGAAAGCATACGCCACGATCCGCGCCGTAACAGGGCCGGCTTGGTCACGTGCAGGTTTGGCATTCACCAGGTGGCACCGGTGAAGCTTCTCCGCCAAGGCAAGCACCTGCGGCCGTGGACTGGCTGCAATGAACAACCCGCACACCGGGCAGTAGGACTCAGTAACAGCAACGCCTTTTCTTGTTTTCCTGAACGGACGATCAGAAGCTTGCACAGCGCGGACCTTTTCGCGATGATCGCGAGCGAAATACCTCTCCACATCTCCGGGGAACTGTAGAGATAGAGTGTGCGGCCAGGAAAAAAATATACATGATGCCGGACTTAGGAGTTTTTAAGCTTCTCACTTGCGGCAAGAGCTGTGTCGCAACGAGCGAAGATAAGAAGCTTTTCATCAGGTTGAAGTTTTGCGTTTGGAAACGCTGGCAAATGCGCGATGATGGGATGGGGGGCCGGTTGTTGAGAAAACAAAAAGCGCCGTCCAAGCCCGATCGTCTATTGAGCGAACTCGAAAGGGTCGAACGCCGCCTTCAGAAGTGGATGCAAAGCTCGCCCCAGCATGCACAACTCTTTCGAAGCGATCCTCTGGCGGCGATGCAGGCTGCGGGCCTCGACATCGACGACGAGATCATGCTCGAACTGGAGAGAGTGGTGGCCGCCATAGCGGGCAAACTGCGTTGATGCTCGGTTCTTGTCCGTCCTAGACGCGAATGACCTCTCTCGGCGCGACCGAATGAAAAATGGGGCTGCCGTTTCTGACAGCCCCGGAGCGCTTATCTCCTACCTTGGTGGTCTTTGGTCATCAAAACCGGCGCGGGGAACGAACATCAGGACAATGGGTAGTGGTGTCTCGCTCCGGCGCCGGCTGTCATCGAATTGACGGCCCTGAGTTTACGCCCGCATCGAGGGAAATGCAACAGATCGGTTGTTAAGAAATAAAACCAGTTGATTTGCTGTGGCGGAGGGCTGACGTAGCTGTTCCAATAAGCCAGTTTTTCAGGAGGCGAGCGGCGTTAGGCCAGCGCCAGCCCCTGGACCCACTGTTCGATCATCTTGTCCACGGCTTCGCGTTCTCTCTCGCCTGCTCCCAGCAGCGTGTGAGTGCTTCTTAGGTTGAACAGCGCAAGGATCAGTGTGCGGGCGGCGGCCAGCGCGTCCACGGGCTTGGCCTGGGCGCGCTCTGCTTCATGGTTCAGGCTCTGGGCCAGGATGCTGGCGATTTCCCCGGTCCGCAACTGGGCCATTTCACGCCACTGCTCGTTTTCAGAAAGCGCGGCGTGCATCAGCAGGCGGGCCGCTTGCGGGGAAAGTGACGCATACCAGCGCCGCAGGGCCCGCTGCAGGATCACAGGAAACTCGTTGCTTTCCCCGCGCAAAAGCTGCTGGAACTCCACTGGTTCGAGCGATCGGCAGGCCACGGTCCTCAGGGCTTCCTTGAACAGACTCTCTTTGCTTTCAAACAGACGAAAGATCGAGCCAGGCGTGACATTGGCGGCTGCAGCGATTTCGCGAATCCCCACGCCCGAATAGCCGTGGAGCGCAAACAACTCAATCGCCTTCTCCAGGATCGGTCCTTCGATCTTTGACGCCATTCCGCTTTGCAACCTCAATCTATCGTTCCCTTGCAGCGACTGAGCATACCGCAGCTTCGCAGCGCCTGTCGATAGCGTAGATGTCAGTGCAGCGCGGTTCAAGCCAGAACCGCCGAGCCCAAGCGTGAGACGGTGTCCTTATCTGTTGCCAACTTACTGTGTTGAGCCGAATTCAAAACGCTCGTTTTGGAATGGGCCCGAGAAGCTGGTTCGCAGTTTACATTTATTAGGCAAATCCGCTCTTATTCATGGAAAACGCAGACCAGCCGGGTTACGTTTTGACACGGACCAAAAATCATATCGCTTCAAAACCGGAAACGACTATCCTTGTTCCATGCCGTCAACAAAGGTCAGTCCCCTTCCGGGCGGCGCCATTTCTAAAAAAAGGAGAGACATCGATGATAAGAGCAGCTCTACGACTGCTGTTGTTTACCCTGGCCTTAGCGTGTCTAAGCGGAGAAATGTTCGCAGACGGAAGCTTTCCGCGTCCGACCGTGCCGAGTCCAACAAGCCCCAAATAAATCGGCTGATTTTAAAACGTATGCATGAAGGGCTGGTTTAAGCTAGCCCTGCATGCCCTTCAACCGCATCTCCGTAGCCTTGGGCTTAGCCGCGCCCGTGTTGCAAGCCACCTTGGCCACGGTGATGGTCCACTTGCGTCTCAACCGGCAAGTACCCGCATTTTTTCTTTATACTTGCTTCTCACTGCTCGCAAGCCTCGTGCAGACCATTCTGCTTTTTTCCGGAGACAACAACACTTTCTTCAACCTCGTTTGGGCGATGGAAGCGATTTATGCCTGTATAGGCCTTCTTGCCATGTATGAGTCGTTTCGCAAGGTGCTTCGGGTCTATTACTTTTCGAAAGCGTGGTTTTTTCTTGCTCCCTTGGCCACGATTTTGGCCATTCTTTCAGTCTCTACTTGGGCCCTGCATCAACACACACCGATCCAGACCACGCCAATCGGTAAGTTTTACCTTTTCTTCTATCTGTCGGCTGATTACATGCGGGCCGGATTCTTTGGCTTATTCGTGGTTCTCGTCTTCCTCTGGCAGGCGCCCTGGCAGCGCTATACCTTCGGAATCATGAAAGGCTTTGGTTTGTTTAGCATAGTGGGAATGCTGGCTGACTTGCTGCGTTCGGAATTTGGAACAAAATGGGATTTCTTCTTTTCTTATGCCCCTTCTGTGGCTTATATTCTAGGCTGCTTGATTTGGCTGGGAGCGTTCCTGGCAACCGACGAACGCACGCGTCCGGCGGGGCCGGTTTCCGTAGTAGATTTGGATGAGATTCTGGAATTGCTGAGCAAGCTTACGAAAGCGATTAAGTAGAACGACCATGTCTTCCGGTTTTTTGCCATTCTGGCTCCCGCTCGCGCTCTTCGCGCTGCTATGGCTGTACCTGCTCCTTCATAAGCAGTTCCGCCTGGCCGAGCGCACCATTGATGAGGTCACCGTCTTTCTGCGCAAGATCGACTGGGAGGAAATCAACCAACTTTTCGACCTGGGTGAAGAGCGGTACCTGCGGGTCGTCCAATCGGACTACCACTACAAGCGCTCCATGCGCGTCCGCATTCACAAGGCACGCGAGTTTCTGGCGCGCATGTATCACAATGTTCGCGTGGTGCACGAATGGGCCAACACTGAACTCCAGGACGTCCTGCACAAAACGCCCGCGCACTGCACAGAGCGGGAAAAGCAGATGATGGCCATCGCCGAGAAAGCCGCGCACTTCCGCGCCTTAACCATGTTCCGCCTGTTTGAGTTGACGCTCTGGACGGTCTTGCGCGTGGAGAAATGGCCCGTGCTTCGCATTCCCAGCGTTGCCCGGCTGCGCCAGTGCGGAGAAAAAGGACAGTTGGATCTGCTTGATCTTTACGGCGAACTCAGGGAAGCTTCGGCAGGCCTGGCGCTCATCTACGGCAAGCAGTTTTACGACGAGATCCTGGCCGTGCTCTAACGCGGGCTTCCACTACGATCGAGCACAAGCGGGACTTCCAAACATCTCTTACTCTCCAACCGCAGTCTTTGCCTGATCGTTGTTCAAGTGGCCAAATTCGTAACCCACGCCCCGCAGCGTGCGGATCAGTTTCACCGCTTCGCCGTCATCAATTTTCTTGCGCAGGTAGTTCACGTAAACGTCCACCACGTTGGTGGTGGTGCCGGGCGCCAGTTTCCAGACATCATGGGCGATCATGTCCCGGGTAATGCGCTTCCCCTGATGGCGCATGAAATACTCGAGCAGGCTGAACTCCCTGGGCGTAAGCTCAATTTCCCGGCTGCCGCGATGCGCCGTGCGCGCTACGCAGTCCAGCTCCAGGTCGGCCGCCTTGAGGAGCCCTGACCGGGCTTTGCGGCGCATCAGGGCGCGTACCCGCGCGGACAGCTCCGAGAAGACAAACGGCTTGGTGAGGTAATCGTCGGCGCCGGCGTCAAGACAGGCCACCCGGTCGCCCACGTTGTCCGTGGCGGTAAGGATCAGCACCGGCAAGTCCTGGCCTTGGCTGCGCATCGTTTTCAGCACTTCCTCGCCTGCCATTACCGGAAGATTCAGGTCAAGGATCAATACGTCATATTGCTTGGACTCCAGGAGGGCCAGCGCGTCTAAGCCGTTCGAGGCGATCTCGGGCGAATGTTCTTCAGCAATAAAAGCGTTGGCCAAGGAGCCGGCAAGCGGGGCATCGTCTTCTGCTATCAAAATACGCATCGGGCGTATGTCTCCCACGACTGGTTCACCAGTTCGCTTCAAAAATCCCTATGCTCTGCGGGGCCTTGGGCACAAACAACGGACTACGATGCTTTATTTCTACCACGATTCTAACCAGAAGCAACTAGAATTTTAATGTTGAAGTGTCAGGCTGCGCCGGGCTGACTAACCTGTAGGCCGCTTGAAACCTTTTGCGAGCAAAGTCTTTCGCCTCTCCCGCAGGGCAAGACCGGGCCTTGATTGTCGGGTTAAGATGAAGGCACAGGAATTTGCAGCCAGTCGTTCTACCGGACCCTAAGGCCATGCATGATGCGCGCAAGTCGCCCCAGAGAACGGGTACGAGTTCGCTCGGACCCGGCAGCGAACTTGCGGTCCGGCTGCTCTCCGTGCTCGACGCTCTGGAAGACGCGGTCTTTGTTGCCGACACCGAGGGCCGCCTGCTGTTCTTCAACCGTGCGGCCCGCGAAATCTATGGCAGCTCACTCGATGAGCGCATCGGCAAGGAATGGAAACCGCGCAACCTCTACTTGCCTGATCGTGTAACTCCATTCCCTGCCGATCAGGATCCGCCGCTGCTCCGCGCCGTCCGCGGCGAGACCCTAAGCAACGTGGAACTGTTTGTCCGCGGCGAAACTCCGGAGCAAGGCCACGACGTCCGCGTCAACGCCCGGCCCTTGCTCGACGATGCCGGTCGCATTCTGGGAGCGATCACCGTGCTGCGTGACGTCACCCTGAGCAAGCAAAGAAGCAGGTCTTTGGAGTCCACCCGGCGCACGCTCACCTCAATTGTGCAATCTTCGGCGGATGCCATCATCGGCACCGACCTCCAGGGTCTTGTCATGAGCTGGAGCCCGGGCGCGGAACGCATCTTCGGCTACACCGAAGAAGAAATGCTGGGAAGATCCATGAACGTGCTTGCCGTGCCGGGACAAGTCGATGATCCGCTGCAAATCATCAAGGGGCTGGCTTCGGGCGGCGCGGTGGAGCAGTATGAAACCATTCGCCGCCATAAAGATGGCCGGACAGTTTCGGTGGCGATTACCGTGCTTCCCCTGCGCGATGCTCGCGGCAACATCGAAGGTGTGCTCGGCATCACGCGCGATATCTCTGAGACCAAGCGGCTCATCCACAGCGAACAAACCGCCCGCGCGGAGACCCTGGCGGAAAGGCGCTTCCGCCAACTGCTGGAGGCAGCGCCGGATGCCATTCTCGAGGTGGATTCCGAGGGCAAGATCGTCCTGCTCAACGAAACCGCGGAGAAAATGTTCGGGTACAGCCGCGAGGAACTGCTGGGACTCAGCGTTGAAACGCTGGTCCCGGCTGCGATGCGCGGCGCGCACAAGGAACATCGCCGTTCTTACACCTCGCAGCCGCTCATGCGGCCCATGGGAATCGGGCTGGAGCTCAAGGCGCAGAGGAAAGACGGATCGCTGTTCCCGGTGGAAATCAGCCTCAGCCCCAACCGTGTGGAAGCGGGGCCCCGGGTCATTGCCCTGGTTCGCGATATCAGCGCTCGCAAGGAAGCCGAGGACCGCCTGCGCGCCATCCAGGCGGAGCATACCGCCGAACTCGCGGCCAAGAACCTGCAATTGGAAGCGCGCAACCGTGACGTGGAAAAGGCCAACCGGCTCAAAAGTGAATTCCTTGCCAGCATGAGCCATGAGCTGCGCACCCCCCTGCACACCGTCATCGGCTTTTCCGAACTTTTGACGGAGGAATTGGAAGGCCCGCTCACACCCAAGCAGAAACGGTTCCTCGGGCACATCCTGCAGGACTCGCGCCACCTGCTGGAGCTGATCAACGAAATTCTCGACCTCAGCAAGATCGAAGCAGGCAGGCTCGAACTCCAGCTTGGCCCCTTTGACTTCGCTTCCTGCCTGGGTGAAGTTCTGACGGGAATCCAGCAGCAGGCGACGGCAAAGAACATCCGTCTGGAAAACCGAAGCACATTCCAGGGGGCGATCTTCGCTGACCGGTTGCGCGTTAAGGAGATTCTCTATAATCTGCTGAGCAACGCCGTCAAATTCACCCCCAACGACGGACTCGTATGGGTGGAATCGGCTGTCCGGGGCAAGTGGCTCAGCACTACGGTGGGAGACACCGGTATGGGGATCAGCCCGGAAGAGCATGAAAGCGTCTTCGAAAAGTTCTATCAGGTGGGCAGCACCACAAAAGGCACCCGGGAAGGCACGGGCCTTGGCTTGCCCATCACACGCAAGTTGGTGGAGCTGCACGGTGGCGCAATCCAGGTGGAAAGCCGGCCCAGTGAGGGCAGTCGCTTCAGCTTCACTTTGCCTCTGGCCGGCCCGCAGGAGACGTGAGGATCTCCCCATTCCCTATGAAGCGAATTCTGATTGTGGAAGACAAAGCGAGCAGCCGTGAACTGCTGCGTACCGTGCTGGAGCAACTGGGGTACGCGGTGGTGGAGGCCCGCGACGGTGATGAGGCGCTTCGCCAGGTCCGCCAGCAGCCGCCGGACCTTGTTCTGATGGACTTGCAGATGCCGGCACGCAACGGTTTTGACGTTTTGCAGGAAATCCGCAAAGATCCTGAACTTGCGCGGCTGCCGGTAGTGGCCGTTACCGCCAACGCGATGCCCGGAGACCAAGAAAAGGCGCTGGCTGCGGGGTTCACCGGCTATATCGCCAAACCAGTTGCCCTGGCCCATCTGCGCTCTGAGGTAACCAGAATTCTCGGTCAGGAACAAGCCTCAAAGTAGCCCGTATTTCTTCATCTTGTAACGCAGGGCGTCACGGCCGATGCGAAGCTGCCGCGCTGCCTTGGACTGGTTTCCTCCTGATTGGGCAAGCGCCTGCGCAAGCAACTGCTTTTCGTGCTCTTCGAATGTCAGGCCCGTGGCCCCGTCCCCGGCCGGCGCTACGCTGCCGGCTGGAGCAGCATCCTTGGGCGCCGCCTTGGGTCCCGTGCCAGCGGCAGCGGCCTGCTGCAGGCTGGGAGGCAGATCGCCCGCATCGATCATTTCACCCACCGCCATCATGCAGGCGTGGCCTATCACGTTTTCCAGCTCGCGGACATTCCCCGGCCAGCCGTAACGGTTCACCACGATCTGCGCGCGCTGCGTAAGTCCGCGCACCGGCTTGTTGTATTGCCGGGAAAATTTCTCCACAAAGTGACGTGTCAACAGGGCCAGGTCCTCCATGCGCTCGGCCAGCGGGGGAATGTGGATCTCCACCATAGACAAGCGGTAAAAGAGGTCTTCGCGAAAGTGTTTTTCCGCGATCGCCTGGCGCAAGTCCTTATTGGTGGCGGCCACCACTCGTACGTCGATTTTCTGTGCCGTCAGCGATCCCACGCGCTGGACTTCCTGGTTTTGCAGGACACGCAGGAGCTTGGCCTGCGTGGCCAGCGGCATATCGCCGATCTCATCCAGAAAAAGCGTGCCTCCGTTGGCATGCTCGAACAGGCCCGGTTTGTCGCGGTCTGCGCCGGTAAACGCTCCGCGCACGTGCCCGAACAGTTCGCTTTCAAAAAGCGTTTCCACCACCGCGGAGCAGTTCAACACCACGAACTTCCCTGAAACCCTGCTCAGCTTGTGGATCGCCTGCGCCACCAGGTCTTTGCCTGTGCCGGTTTCTCCCGTGATCAGCGCCGTGCGATAGTGCGGCGCGATGCGCCGGATTCGCGAGAAGACCTCCCACATCTGCGGACTGCGGCCCACAATGCCTTCGAACTGGGCCGCGCGCATCAGGTCGTCATCCACTTTCAGGATGCTCTGCCGCTGCAACGCGGTATCGATGAGGCGTCCCACTCGTTCGCGCAGCAACGCCAGCGACACAGGCTTGTTCAGGTAATCGGCCGCGCCCTTGCGGATGGCTTCCACCGCCGTCTCCGTGGTGTAGTGCGCCGTCATCAGGATCACTTCAGTCGAGGAATCGAACTCCATGATCCGGTCCAGCACGTCAAGCCCGCTCATGTTCGGCATGACCAAGTCCGTCATCACAATCTGCGGACGATGGCTGTATACAAGATCCAGGCCTTCCTCCGGATCGGATGCGGAGAAGATCTCCACCCCCTCGCGCGCCAGTGCCGCGGCCACGAATTCCAGGCTGCGCGGGTTGTCGTCAATGACCACTATCGAGACTATGTTCTTGGACTGGCTCATTTTCTCGCTGCTGCTCTTTGTCTCATCCTGGCGAACCGGGGCCTGAGCTTTTGCCGTACCGCCTTCCATTGTGCGTGGTTCTCCCTGATTACGCCTTTGCACCTTTTTGACCATACCAACCTATTGATTTTAAAGGATAGTTTTGTATCCCTGCGTTATCTCGCGCAGTTTTGGCGCAGGCCCTGGGTGCCGTGACGCAATTAATCACACGCAGCCTGTGAGTGCCCATTGAAAATCAACAACTTCCGTTTGGCACACACCTTGCTATTTCTAAGTGCGAGTAAAGCAGCGGTAAAAAAAATCAGGAGACAGTGCCGTGCAATTATCAGTTTCCAATACCTACAGAAGCAATGCTTCTCCCAAGACCCTTCCCCAGTCCAAACAGGCATTCTCCAATCTGAAAGCTGAAGCTCTGGAACGTTTGAAAGCCATCGGAGCCGATCTGGATTACTCCCGCGGTGACGGTTTGTTTCTTGAAGGTCATCCTTCACAGTGCGTTTACATGATCCTGAGCGGCCGCGTGAAGTTGTCCGTTACTTCGCGCGAGGGCAAGACCATGATCCTGCGTCTGGCTGAAGCAGGTGACGTGCTCGGGTTGAGCGCCGCCATGAACGCCAGCGACCATGAAGTCAGCGCCGAAGCTTTCGACTACTGCCGCGTGAAGGTCATCCGTTCAAAAGATTTTATCGAGTTCCTCCGCCACTACCCCGAAGCCGCCATGGAAGCTACGCAGTGCGTGCTGCGTGAATACAATTACATGTTCAAGGACGTTTGCCGCCTGGGCCTGCCCACCACCGTGGCCGGCCGTTTAGCAAACCTGCTCATGGACTGGGTGGACACGCGTCACCAGTCCGGCCACTCTGACTCGCGCGTCATGGTGCCGCTCACCCAGGAAGAAATTGCCGGCATGACGGGCACCTCGCGTGAAACCGTAAGCCGTGTTCTGCAACAGTTCCAGCGCGAAAAGATCATCTCTATCAAAGGGGCTGCGCTCACCGTGCTCCAGCCTCAAGCACTGGAAGCTATGGCAGTCTAGTCCTCTGGTTCTCCTGACCATACTCCTGCTATAAGGCCCTTTCCGGTGAAACTGCCGGGAAGGGCCCCTTCATTTTTGCACCAGCCGGACAGTATGGCGCGCGATCATCAAGTCTTCATCGGTCTCAACCACTCGAACCACACAGCGGCTGCCTGGGGAGCTGATGACTGCAGCATTGCAGGAGTTCGCTGCGGCATCGAGCGAGAGTCCCAGATAATCGAGGCCAGCACAGATTTCTGCCCGCACCGCCGCCGCACGCTCGCCGATCCCACCCGTGAACACCAGCGTGTCCAGGCCATTCAATACCGAGGCGTAAGCGCCGATGAACTTGCGTATCTGGTAGCAAAACATCTCGATCGCCTGGGCTGCCTGCGTGTTTGCGTCTCTCGACTCCAGCAGGGTCTTCATGTCGCTGGAGATCCCGGAGACTCCCAGCAGGCCGGACTCGTGGTCCAGCAGGTCGGCTAACTGCTGCGTGTTCCAACCCTGGCGAAGCAGATACAGCAGAATTCCGGGATCGAGATCGCCGGCGCGCGTACCCATCATGAAACCGCCGGTTGGCGTGAACCCCATGCTGGTGTCTACCGGCGTTCCTGCTTTCAGGGCCACCATGCTGGCGCCGTTTCCAAGATGCGCGATGACGGCACGCTCGCCCAATGCGCCGCTCAACTTGCTGACAACGTATTCATAGGAGAGTCCGTGGAAGCCGTAACGCATCACACCCTGCTCCCACAAATTCTGCGGCAAGGGAAAGCGCCGGGCCACGTCCGGCAGCTTGCGATGAAACGCCGTGTCAAAGCATGCCACCTGGAGAAGTTCAGGACGCTGCGCGGCCAGCGCCTCTACTAATGCAATCTGAGCCGGCAGGTGCAGCGGCGCAAACGG
>DASVFK010000408.1:0-7562 GCA_036380095.1 Candidatus Angelobacter sp.
AAACTATTTACAATTCCGGCAAACGCTCGTTTTGGGTATTGAATCCGTGTCCATTCAGGAAGTACATGTAACCGGCTATCGTTCTGTACGTGATCTGAAGCTGCGCTTGCGCCAGATCAACGTGCTCACCGGCCCCAACGCAGCCGGCAAGAGCAATCTCTATAACTCGGTTTTTCTCCTGGCCAAGGCGGCGGCAGGTGGTTTTGCTCGCGTCATCGCCCATGAAGGCGGAATGCCCTCCGTGCTTTGGGCAGGGGAGCGCAAGGGACGCTCCATTTCTTCCTCGCGGCTTGAGCCGGTGCGCATGGGCCTGAGCGTAAAGCTCGACACGTTTTGCTACGAGCTGGTTTGCGGCCTGCCCAAGCCCTACCGCTCCGCCTTTGATCTTGATCCTGAAGTCAAGGAAGAGCGCGTGTGGATGGAACGGCCGCGCGGCCTCAAAGTCACGTTCTTTGAGCGCAACTCAGAGCGCTCCTGGATCCTCGATCGCGATGAACGCCTGGCCGACTATTCCGGCGAGCTGCTGTCCACTGAGTCCGTACTCTCGCAGTTGCGCGAACCACATCTTTATCCCGAGCTCTCCGCCTTGCGCAGTGAGATGAACCAGTGGCGCTTCTATCATCATTTTCGTACCGACCACGAGTCACCCTTGCGCCATCCCCAGGTCGGCGTGCGCACGCCCGTCCTGAGCCATGATGGCAGCGATCTGGCCGCTGCGCTGCAAACCATCATCGAAATCGGGCACGAAGAGGACTTGCACCAGGCCATCCGCCAGGCCTTTCCCGGCGCGGCATTGGAAATCGATCACGACCAGGAAAACGGGAACTTCGCCGTGCTCATGCGCATGCCCGGTCTCAAGCGCCCGCTGCGCGCCCGCGAACTGTCTGACGGCACTTTACGTTATCTCTGCCTGCTTGCCGCTCTGCTCAGCCCGCGTCCACCGGCGCTCCTCGCGCTCAATGAACCGGAAACCAGTCTCCATCCCGATCTACTCGAGCCCCTGGCGCAGCAGATGGTCAAGGCCGCGCGCGAATCGCAGCTCTGGGTGGCCACGCACTCGCAGCGCCTGGCCGAGTTGGTGCAGGAGTATTCCGGCGAAGCTCCCATTCAGTTGGAGCTCTCCGGCGGCGAAACCAAAGTCGTCGGCCAGAAGCTGATTGAGATCAGCGAGGAGGCGGGGTAGATTTTGCGATTTGTGATTTGTGACTTGTGAGTGGACTAAATCGCAAATCACCAATCACAAATCACCAAGAACGTAAACTCGCTACTTGATCCACTTCAACATTTCCTTGAACGTTGCCGTCCCGGACTTTCCCATCAACTCGTAGATCATCATCTCCGTCGATGAAATCACTGCGCCGGCATCGCGCATGCGCTGCAACCCCAGGGTCCAGTTAAGCTCAGCGCGCGAGCTTACCGCGTCCGCCGCCACGTGCACATTCATTCCCTGGTTCAGCGCACCCAGAGCTGTCTGCATGACGCAGATGTGCGTCTCAATGCCGCATACAAGCAGCGTGTTTCTTTCTGCCAGTTGGCCCACGGCGGAGCAGAATGCGTCATTTCCGAAACAGCCGAACTCCAGCTTGTCCATCGGCACGGATTCCGGCAACAGGGAAGCGATCCCCGGCACAACCGGCCCCAGCCCCTTGGCGTACTGCGTCGTGACGACCACGGGAATGTCCATGGCTTCCGCCGCGCGGATCAGCAGTTGCGTGTTCCGAACTACGCGTTCTTTTTCCCATATCGGCGGAAGCAATTTCTCCTGAATATCGACCACCGCCAACGCGCACTCCTTCGCGCCCAGCGGTCGCCGCGCGACTTCAGCATACGTTGCGATCTCAGATGACGTGGTGATCATAAAGAAATTGTATATCGATTTTTTTGCCCTGGGCTCAGGGACCTCCTGATACACCTGAGTGGAGCTGGTTTCTCAAGAAAGTTCAGCAGCGGAATTCAAGTCAGGGATGGCGAACGATTTTCTGTGTTCCTCGCCGGCGTGAGGCTGATCCGCTCCAAGAACAGCCAAAATACTAAGCACCCAATGCCAAGTACCAGACCCTGCACATCACATCTTGAATGTGAACTATAAATTCAAAATCAGTGAGCGTACAGTGTCTGGAGGAAGCCGACTTCAGCGGTAACGGCGGCCCATCCGGGGGGCGGCAATGAAGAAAGCATTCAAGATTGGCGGTCTTCTTCTGGCCGTAATGGTGATCGCGGGCGGAGTGTTCATGGCTTACGTCGCACTGCGCGGGATTCCTTCTTACCCCGTACCGCGCCTAGAACTTCGCGTGCAGGCCACACAGGACAGCGTTGCCCGCGGACGCAAACTTGCCCGGCTGCTGTGCGTCAGTTGCCATCTTGATCCGGCTACCGGCGCGCTCACGGGCAAACACATGCCAGACGTTCCGGCCAAGTTCGGCGTCGTGTACTCGCCCAATATCACGCAAGACAAAACCTACGGCATCGGCTCGTGGACTGACGGGGAACTCGCTTACCTTTTGCGCACCGGCATACGCCGCGACGGCAGGTACGAGCCGCCCTACATGATCAAGCTGCCGCATGCGTCTGACGATGACATGGCAGCGATCCTCGCTTTCTTGCGATCGGCGGATCCGATGGTGAAGGCTTCCGCGGTCCCCAGCCGCTCGCCGGAGCCGAGTTTCTTGACCAAGCTGCTGTGCTACTTCGCATTCAAACCCTTGCCGTACCCCAAGCAACCGGTCCCCAGCCCTGACAAGGCGAACCGTCTGTCTCAAGGGCAATATCTGGCCAACGGTGTGCTCGATTGTTACGGCTGCCACTCGGCGGCATTTCAGACGAACAACCCGCTCCAGCCGGAACTCTCAGCCGGCTTCTATGGCGGAGGAAACACTTTTCCCGGCGCAAACGGCACGAACATCCAGGCCACGAACATCACACCGGATCCGGGCACGGGCATCGGCTCGTGGACGGAAGCGCAGTTTGTCACGGCGCTGCGAAAAGGGTTCCGGACGGACCGCTCGCCTCTGCGCTACCCCATGCCTATTTACGTTGATTTGGACGAGGAGGAAGCCCGCGCCATTTTTGCGTATCTGCGGACTGTCCCGCCGCTCGTGAAGTCTTATCCTCGACCGCAAGCGGCGACTGCGGCAGCGGGTTCGGCGGGAAAACAGCTCTATCAGAAGTACGGCTGCGACGGTTGCCACGGCGAATCAGGACGTGATCCGGTGGACCTGGGTGGCGCTGCGCAGAAATACCCCGCGGACGCGCAGTTGACCGCCTTTCTGAAACGGCCAACGGACTTTGTTCCCACAGCGCAGATGCCGGCGTTTGAAGGGGTAATTGCTGAGGATGAGTATGCGCCGCTGGTCGAGCACGTCCGCTCGCTGCAATCGAAGCAGTAGAAGATAACCAGTACCAGGCACGAAACACGGTCCTTGCCCCGCGGCACGCAAGCTAACTGCTAGGGGCTAATTGCTAAGTGCTTGTTTAATGCTCGTCCACGGCAGCGCGCTGCCCGCCCGCGTGCGCCTTGTGCTGGGCCCAGGCTGTGGTCTGCCAATTGTCCTTCACCGTCGCGTGGTTGATCCACGGAGGAAGGTCAAGGGCAAGAAAGCGCGCCAGGGCCATCGCGTAAGGTTCATAAAGCCCCCGCAGGCGTGTGAGTTCGGCGTCGGCCGCGGCATCGGACCGCACCTGGAACCCCAACGTGCCCAACTGCTGGCGGATCAGCGCCAGATCTTCTGCTGAGAGACGACCATCAGCTCCGTTCTTGTCCGGCACGGTGCGGAACACCTGACTTAGGTCCACCAGCGCGTGGCGGGCGATAGCGAATGTCATCCGCGCCTGGTATTGGCACATTCCTCCCAGGCCGGTCATGGCTAGCGCGCAAATGTCGAGCACCGCCGTCAGCGACGCGATCCACGACTCGTTGTCATGCTGGGAGCGGAAATACGCCAGCACCGGATAAGAAAGGTGGCTCTCCATCAGCTCAGCCGACCATTGTTCCCAATGCTGCAGCAGCTCGGTCAGCGCCTCCAGGCCGCTCGGCCCGGAATGGCGGCGTAGCAGCTCAAAGGCCGTGGGCGGCGAGCCAGCACGCGCGTCCAGCAGGGAAATCGTTACTTCGCGACGTGAAAATGACTGATAAAGGACTGGCAGGTATCCGATCACCAGCGCCAGGAAAGCGAAGCCGATCCCTGCTTCCGCTACGGTCACAAACCGTCCCAGGGGCGAAACCGGCGTGATATCGCCCAGCCCCAGCGTGAACAAAGTAGTCCCGCTCAGGTACAGCGCCGAGCCAAAACGGCTTGCAGAAACCGCTCCGCTGAACTTTGCGCCGTCGCCGTAATGTATCAGGCCAAAGCCCACCACCAGCGTCAGCGCCCAGAAACCGAAAAGCAGCAGCAATGAAAGCGGTCCGTAGTAGCTGAGCAGCTTGTCACGTCTTCTCTTTTTGCGCGCAAGCGCAGTCACCGTGCGCAAGGGGAGCCAGGTCCAGCGGTAAAAGAGCCTGGTCAGCCGGAAGTGGCGGATCACCCGGCGCGGCAACACGATGGTCTCAAACGCTTCCCATAAGACCGTCAGGATGAGTCCGATTCCGGAAATGACCGCCAGAAGGTTCAAGCCGCGCTCCTTTCTGCTGCGATTAGATTACAGCAAACGCCTGAACGACTTGGGTTCTCGCTCTGAGGTAAACTGAGAATCGCGTGAAAGACCTGCTGCATCTTCTTACGAGCCATCCTTACGTGGTGCTGCTCGCTTCAGCCTTGCTGGAGCGGCTGGGCCTTCCCCTGTTTCTCTCCCCAGTGCTGATAGGCGCGGGCGCCTTGGCCGCGACGGGGCAGATGCGCTTCGATCTCGGCTTCTGGGCAGCCTTGGTGGCCTGCATCGTCGGCGATACCGTCTGGTACGAACTCGGACGCAGCCGCGGCGATCGCGTGCTCTCCCTGCTCTGCCGCATCTCCTTTGAACCCGACACCTGCGTGCGCAGATCGAAAGTTTTTTTCGAAAAAAGCGCCAACCGCACGCTCTTTTTTTCCAAGTGGCTGCCCGGCGTCTCCCACATCATTCCTCCCGTTGCCGGCATGAGCGGGGTGGGCCAGCGACAGTTCTTCCTGATGAACGCCGCAGGTTCGGCAGTATTTGTCTTGGCGCTCATGCTGCTGGGCTACCTGCCGGTAGAGCGCTTGAATCTGGTGCCCAGAGTCGGGCCGATTGTGTTTGAAGGCGGCTTGATTGTTTTGGCCGCGAATGTAGCCGTCAAGTACTACCAGCGGCGGCGCTTCCTGCAGGAACTGCTTAAGGTGCGCCTGGCGCCAGAAGAACTCAAAGAGATGCTGGACGCCGGACGACCGGTCGTGATCGTTGACCTGCGGCACCCGCTGGATTCCGTTTCCGATCCACGAACTCTTCCCGGGGCCATCCGCATGCTGCCGGAAGACGTGGAGGAAAAGGCCGCCAGTCTTCCCCGTAATGCCGACATTATTTTGTACTGTACTTGACCCAACGAAGCGACCAGTGCCCGGGTGGCACAAAGGCTGCAACAACTGGGAATCAAGCGCGTTCGCCCCCTGCTGGGTGGCTTCGTCGAATGGAAGGCGATGGGCTATCCTCTCGTTGAACCCACAGAAGTGGCGTGGCATAGCGCGGTTTCGCGAAAACTCTGAAGGGCGGTCTGGGCGCTGGCATCGCACACGTTTCAAAGCCGTCTTATAATGCCTCACGATGTTTGGGCCCTTACTACGCTCGTTCCGCGGCGCCTTGTATGTGCTCCAGAGGCTGGCGGCTTGGGCCGTGTTGCCATCGCTTGCGGTTGCGGCGGCGCACGCTCCGGCGCCTGGCGATTTCCTGCAATCCATCGTCGGCCAGAAACTCATCTTGCGCCATGTGGGTGACCAACCGAACGTAAAGCTGAAGCGAAAGCAGTTGCCGGCCGTGCACGGCACGTGTGACGTTGCAGTTGAGGTCAAGCGAGCTGCCTGGAAGTCAGGGCAAGCGTTGTTTTTTCTGGAACCGATCGGAACACCGATGATGCAGGGAGCTTCGGGGCGCTGCAGGACAACAGGATACGATATCAACCTGGAGATTATGGGGTTTGCTCAGGACGAGTCTCCGGAATCACTCTCAGCATCGCTAGCGGAGATTCTGCAAACTCCCGAGCAGTTCCTTGCCGCGCATGGCGTTGTCTTTAGTCTTCTTCCCGGCCCTGATGATGAGCCCGTCAGCAATGTAACACATCCGCCGGCGGCCAGGACGCTGCTCTCGATCGCTCCAGAGTTCAGCGAGGAGGCGAGGAGAGCGAAGTACCAGGGCTCGTTGGTCGTGAGGTTTGTCTTGGGCACGGACGGCCGCATTCACAAGCCCCAGGTCACCCGCAAGCTGGGAATGGGATTGGACGAGGCTGCGCTGCGAGTGCTGCCGCTATGGAGATTTGAACAACCTCGCCAACTTGGCAAACCCGTGGCCGTGCCCATGAACGTGGAGATCGACTTTCACTTATACTGACAACTGCTGCTCTCGATGGCCGGCCTGGCTGCGATGAGAGCAGGGCGTACGTGCCCGGCTCGGCATCGAACCTAGAGAATGAGGCGCCGAATGCGGTCTCCAATTCTAAGCGTCGTGTTGGCAATCCTGGTCGGCGCAGCCGTGGGAATCGGTGGGTACGCCTTCACCTATGCCAAAGGCTATTCCTATCTGCTGAACGATCCAGCGGCCTGCGCCAACTGCCACGTGATGCGCGCACAATACGACGGCTGGATCAAGTCCAGCCACCACAGCGCCGCCGCCTGCAACGATTGCCACACGCCGCACAACCTGGTCGGCAAATATGCGGTTAAGGCCACCAACGGTTTCTTCCATTCTTTCTATTTCACCTCGGGCCACTATCCGGACAATGTCCAGATCACATCTTTCGATCGCGAAGTGGTGGAATCTGCATGCCGCCATTGCCATGAAGCCATCACTCAGGCCATCGATGCCGGCAGCATACACGGCAGGGCGAGAGGGATTGCTTGCACGCGCTGCCACCTTTCCGTGGGCCACTCGGAATCTGCTGCTTTCTTGAGTGTGCCCCGGCCCTTCGGGAGCAATCATGAGCAAGGGTAATCCAAGTCCCGGCCGGCCACGCCGCTATCTTCTGCTCACCGTGGTGTTGGCGGCCATCGCTGTCTTCGCCATCACGGCGCTGCTCATCAACATCTTTGAGCGCAAGCAGGAAGCCCGAAACCCGTTTTATCGCGTAGTCGAACTGAATGACACGGTCTCTGACCCCGCGGTTTGGGGCAAGAACTTTCCCATGCAGTATGACCTCTACATGCGCACGGTGGACCAGCAGCGTACCAAATACGGCGGCAGTGAGGCCCTGCCGCACTCGCCCACAGAGGCCGATCCGCGGTCCGCTGTGGCCCGCTCCAAGCTGGAGCAGGACCCGCGATTGAAAGCCATGTGGGCGGGGTATGCGTTTTCCAAGGACTATCGCGAACGCCGCGGCCACGCGTATATGCTTCTCGACCAGACATTCACCGAACGCCAGCAGTTCAATCCGCCCGGCGCCTGCCTGAATTGCCACGCTTCCATGG
>DASVFK010000409.1:0-7701 GCA_036380095.1 Candidatus Angelobacter sp.
TGTACAGCTACTTACCTTTTCTCAAAATCAGGTAAACTGCCTCATAGCAGCGAACATGACACCTTACCGCTCCCCCCTCTCCGGCCCCGCAAGTAACCTAGTAATCGCCCTGTTTTTGGTTACTGCCTTATTGGTAACCCCTTCCCCAGCCGGCGCCGATAGCGCCAAGCCTGACCTGGATGCCCTCACCCGCAGCGCCTGGGAGCATTTTTACAGCCTGGAATACGACCAGGCGATCCAGGATTTCCAGAAGGTGCTGAACGCCCGTCCTGACGACCCTGTGGCGGTCAACCATCTGCTCGACGCCGTGCTCTATCGTGAGCTCTACCGCTACAACGCCTTGGACACGCGGCTCTATTCCAAGCAGGGGTTTCTAACCAGTAAACAGGTGCCGCTCACCGATGCGGCGAAGAAACAGGTGAAGGAGCTCGCTGACCGGGCATTTTCGCTCTCAGATAAGCGCCTTAAGTCGGCGCCTAAGGACGCTCAGGCCCTATACGCCCGCGGCACCACGGAAGGCATCCGGGCAACGTACCAGGTGATCGTCGAAAAGGCGTATTTCGCCGGACTGCGCAGTGCCCTGGCCGCCCGACATGATCACGAAGAAGTGTTGAAGCTCCGCCCGGACATGGCTGACGCCAAGACGGTCGTGGGTGCGCATAACTTTGTGGTGGGCAGCCTGACCATGCCCGTGAAGGCCATGGCGGGCATTGCCGGAATCCACGGCGACAAGAAAAAGGGGTTGGACATGCTGGCGGAGGCCGGCCGCGCCGGGGGCGAGACCAACGTAGACGCCCGCGTGGCCCTTGCGCTTTTCCTTCGTCGCGAGGGGCAGTTCCAGGAAGGGCTCAACGTGGTGCACACGCTCGTCCACGATTATCCCCGCAATTTTTTGTTCGCGCTGGAAGAAGGCAATCTGCAGTTCGATGCGGGCAAGTACGCCGAGTCCGCGGCCTCCTTCCGCGCCGTGATCGCTCATTGCAAGGAGAACAAGTACCCCAGCGCGCGCGTGGAAGTAGCGCAGCTTTATCTGGGGGATTCGCTGCGTGCTGAAGGCAAGCTCCAGGAGGCATATCAGGCCTACACCGCCGCGAGCGCTCCGGCCAGCATCGCCGACATTCGCCAGCGCGCTCTGCTCTCCGCCGGTGAAGTCTCTGACCTGCTGGCCCGCCGTGAGGAGGCCCTGCTCCAGTACCGCGCTGCCATCGCCCTCGACGGGTCCAGCGAAGACGCCGACACCGCGCGCAAGTATCTGGATAAGCCGTATAAGGGGCGATGAAACATTTTGCTGGGTGGGTGCGTAATAAGGGGTAGGATTTTTGTAGGAGCGGAGAGAAGCAATTAGCGCTTGGCAATTAGCACAGTCTAAAGCCGAGATGAGAGTCTGAGAACCAAGAGCCGAGAACCAAGAGCCGAGAACCAAGAGCCAGCTCGCATCTGCTTTAGCTGAGCTAAGGGCTAATTGCTAGATGCTAAGTGCTTCTCTCCGCCGAAGCGAAACATTCAACTCGGCGTCGAGCTGAAAAGGAGAACGCGCCAATGTTCTGCAACTACTGCGGCAAACAAATTCCCGACGATGCGCAGCTCTGCGCTTATTGCGGCAAGCATGTGGCCGGTGCGCGCAGGCGGCTGATGCGTCCGCGTGAAGGGCGCAAAATTGCCGGCGTATGCAAGGGGTTCGCGGAATACTTCGATCTCGATGTCACGCTGGTCCGCGTCGTGTGGCTGGTGTGCTCGCTCTTCGGACTGCTCGGCGTTGTGGCTTATGCTGCCGGATGGATCGTGATGCCCGAAGCACCGCTGGCGCTGAACTCCGCTCCCGCGTCGGACACCGGCAAAGTCGTGAACATGTAAGTCGGTTGCCAAGCCGCTGCGCGCGATGAAGCTCAACCGTGGCGGCACGCTACTTACCGCCCTGCTTCGCCCTCTCCAGCATGGTCCTCGCTTGCTGCGCCTCCGGTCCATCCGGCTCCTTGCGCAGGAAGATTTCCAACTCCGCTGCTGCGTCTTCATATTGCGCCAGTCCGAGGAAAGCACGCCCCCGCACCAGATGCATCAGCGGGAAGTCCGAGTGCGGCATGGAAGCCGCCTTGTCCAATTGCTGCATGGAGGAACGATAGTCTGACTTGCCCAGGTAAGCCTTGCCTTGTTCGTAGTAAGTCTGCCAGGCATCCGGGGCCAGAGTTTCACTGCGTTGGAGCACGCGCAGCGCCTCGTCAAAGCTGCCCATGGCGTTGAGCGCGGAGCCCATCACGGTATAGGCCAGTGCATAGCTGCTGTCTGACTGGATGGCCCTTTGCGTGTCATCCACAGCGGCCTTGATATCGCTCTGGTTCAGCTCCAAGATGGCGCGCAGGGTGAGCGCATCAGCATAGTTGGGATAAATCTCCAGAGCGCGCTGCACGTGTTTCTGTGCTTCATCGATCTTCAACTTGGAGCTGGCCTCCTGCGCCTTCATGAACGCTTCGCGGGCCTTTTCCGGGACCCGGTACTGCGCAACGGAAATAGTGTTGCTGCCCGCGCCGTCTCTGGGTGGCGCGTCGCGGAGAGGAATGCGCAAGATGGTGGAGGCCGTCAACCCCCGGACTTCAACGCGGTCCGATGCCTGGTACATGCCCGAGACGGCAACCAGTTCATAAGCGCCCGCGGGGACGCCGCTGAACAGGAAACTACCCGATGAATCCGTAAACGTTCGCGCAACTGCGCCGCCGGTGTTCAGGTCCTGCAATTGCACCTGCACGTCGCGGAGCGGGTTGCCGGCGAGCGAAACCACGCTCCCTGTGATCGAGCCCAGTTGACCTGTGAACCCTCCGGCCCGTGGTTGCAGGCCTTCCTGCAGCCCGCCTGGCTGTGAACCCATGGAAGGCTCAAGCCCGCCTCTTTGTGCGAAACTAGATGTACAGGCAAACACAAGCGCCAGTGCAAAAAACAGGACCCCGCGTTTCATGGTACCGACCTAATTAGGGAATTTTTGCAGAGGAAAATCCTGGAAAGGACGCAAGGGATCCTGGCCCGGTACTGCCTCTTGGCAAGTAAGATGTAGATTCAGCAGGGCCGGGTGTTCTTCTTCGAGAGTTGCTGCGCGAAAGTTTTTGCCGGAGTCGCAGGCAACTCCACACCGGGTTCGACCATAGGGAGCGATTGATCGCGTGATCATCCGTCCGGCCAGAAACATCCTCGGTTCACTGCGCTTGCCCGGCGACAAGTCGGTTTCACACCGCTACGCCATGCTGGCAGCCATCGCGCAGGGGACCACGCGCCTGAGTAATTTCTCCACCGGCGCCGACTGCGCCAGCACGCTTTCCTGTTTGCGCCAGCTCGGCTGTCCCGTCACGGCAAGCAACGGTATCGTTGCCATACAAGGCCGCGAGCGCTTTGCCCAGCCGGCGGAAAGCCTGGATTGCGGCAATTCCGGCTCCACCATGCGCATGTTGTCGGGCATCCTGGCCGGCCAGGATATTGCTTGCGACTTGCATGGCGATGAGTCGCTTTCCCGCCGCCCCATGGCGCGGGTGATCACGCCGCTGCGCCAGATGGGGACCCGCATCACCGCCGCGGCTGGCGACCGTCCTCCGCTGCACATCCAAGGCGGCCACCTGCATGCCATTGACTACCAGATGCCGGTAGCCAGCGCCCAAGTGAAGTCAGCCGTTTTGTTTGCCGGCCTCTTTGCTGAGGGTGAAACATCGGTGGAAGAACCCTACCGCACGCGCGACCATTCCGAGCAGGCGCTGCGGGCCTTTGGCGCGGAACTCTCGCGCCGCCGCAACCGCGTGAGTTTACCGGGCGGCCAGAAGCTCCACGCGATTGAAGCCGCCGTTCCGGGCGACATCTCTTCCGCTGCCTTTTTTCTCTGCGCCGCCGCGCTGTTTCCCGGGTCCAACCTGGTGATCGAAAGTCTTCTGTTGAATCCCACGCGGGCCTCGCTCCTGGACGTGCTCAAGATTCTGGGTGCGCGCATCTCCGTGATCAACCTGGAAGAACATCATGGGGAACTGGTGGGCACGGTGAAGGTGGAGCATGGGCCGCTCAAGGGCATCACCATTGAAGGCGCAATGTCCGTGGCGTTGATCGATGAGCTGCCGGTGCTGGCCGCCATCGCCCCTTATACCCGCGATGGCATTGAGATTCGCGACGCCAAAGAGCTGCGGGTAAAGGAGTCCGACCGCATCGCGCTGGTGGCGCGGAACCTGCGGGCCATGGGCGCCCAATGCGAAGAGCGCGAAGACGGCCTGCTCGTGCCTGGCAGCCAGCAACTCCACGGCGCCGAAATCGACCCAGGCGGCGACCACCGCATCGCCATGGCTTTTGCCGTCGCTGCTCTTCACGCGCAGGGTGAAAGCCAGATTCAAGGCGCCGAATCGGCGCGCATCTCGTTTCCAGAGTTTTTTACTATGTTGGAAGGCGTGGTGGAAAGATAGCTACTGCCGGAAAAGACAAACGGACGTTTTCTGCAATGCCTGGTTCCGCGACCTGCATGGGGCATGAGATGGCGACGACAATCCAAACACTGTCGTGCTGAGCGACTTCGCCTGACCCTGAGCTTGCCGAAGGGGAGGGAGGAGGAGTCGAAGCATCCCGAGCGACTGTCCGCTGCCATGCGGCTTCAGGGAATTTCAACGACAAAGTGGTCGGCTAGCACCTCTGCCAAGGCATGACGCACTGAAGTGCCACCATCGCTGGGGCAGCTTTTCACAGCCGAACAATCGCTAATCATCCAATTTGATTCGTGCTTTTCGCGTTCATTCGCGGCCCAAATAACCACTCACAACGACGACACCGGTATCGCCGTCACATCTTCCACCAACCCGACTTCCTTTTGCACAAACGGCTCAGCGTACTTCACGCCTGCCAGCAGCCCGAAGTAACCAGCCATGGTTTCCAGGCGGCTGCGGATTTCTTTTTCCGCAGGGAAAAGTTTGCTGCCCGCGCTCTGATCAGAGTATTGCGAGCGATAGGCCATTAGCGCCTGCAGGCGCGCTTCAAACTGCTCGCTGATATCCACCACGAACGATGGCCGCACATCGTGGTACAGGCTGGCATAGATGATCTTGAACGGACGGTGCGGCTCGCCTTCCAGCGGCAGCTTCTTGAGTCCCGCGAGAAAGGCCGCTTCATATCCCAGCGTGGATGCAGTGTAGTGATCGGGATGGCGTCCTTTCCAATAGGGAAGAATCAGCACCCGTGGGCGCTGTTCGCGGATCACCTTCGCGATCTTCAGCCGGTTCTCCCATGTGTTCTCCACGCGGCCGTCGGGAATATCGAGCGCGTGGCGGAAACTCGCGTGCAGAATGCGCGCCGCTTCCTGCGCTTCGCGCGCGCGGTCTTCGGCCGTGCCCCGCGTCCCCATTTCTCCCTGGGTCAGGTCCAGGATCCCGGTGCGCTGGCCGCGCTGGGCCATCTTGAGCAGCGTGCCGCCACAGGTCTGCTCCACGTCATCGCGATGCGCGGCGATGGCGAGCACATCCAGGGCCGCGCTCACTCAAATTCTCCCGATTCCAGCGTGACCTTTTCGCTTACAATCAGCCGGTGCGGCGCCATCTCCCTGATGTGCGGCATTACGCGCTCCACGTGCTCTTCCATATCAATGAAAGTCACCACCAGCGGCAGCTTTCCTCCGGCATCCACCAGAGTCGAGGTCTTTACGCGGCCGTGCCCCGTAAACCCGGCAACCGCATGCAGCACGGTAGCGCCGGCCACTTCCTGTTCGCGCAGGTACTTGAGGATCTCCAGGTGCAGCGGCCGGCGATGCCATTCGTCAGCCTCATTGAGGTAGATCGAAACCTGCACGGCCTTCCTCAGCTCAGTCATAGGCTCCCAGATGCGTGATTCTACACGTTCGATTCACTGCGTTAAATCCAACGGGCCAGCACGGCCCCTGCCAGCACCGCTGCCAGGCACAGCAGGTTGTTGGCCAGAATGTTGGCGGCAAACATGGTCCAATGGCCCTGCTCAAAGTAAGCCATGGTCTCAAACGCATAGCTCGAGAATGTGGTGTACGAGCCGCAGAAGCCCACCGCCACCAGCGATCGCCATAAAGGGTCAGCGAGCACGCGCTCCGTTGTCCATATGAGAAAGAAGCCAAGGAGCAGGCTGCCGGTTACGTTGATCAGCAGAGTGCTGTAGGGGAACGCCGCATCCGAGTAGCGCGTGACGAGCTTGCTAAGGAAGTAGCGCAAGTTTGCGCCCAGGATCGCCCCCAATGAGATCCAGGCATAGGGCTTCCAATCCATCAGAGTTCGCATCAGGACCTGCTCCAAACAGCATTAGTAGTAGGAGTCATCAGCCGGTGGGCGGTTAGAGGCGAACTCCATCGCCTGGAACTTGCATTATCGCAGATATGTCCTTGGCCAGCAAGCACTTCCAGCGGAAAGATCGGATTCCCCCGGTTGCCAGCTTGCACCGGCGTCGGTTATCTTAGAGGGCTGCCCGAGTCTCCCAATGACCTTCACGGATAAGCGCATCAAGACCCTGTTCCGTAGTGTCTCTTCGGCCATCGTCAGGCTCAAGGACGCCGTTTCGCCCAAGAGGGTCCACCGCCTGCGCACCAGCATCCGCCGCATCCAGAGCGCGGTAACTTACACGCAGCCCAAGCTCGGCCGCAAGCAACAAGATGCTCTGGACCAACTGGGCAAGCTGCGCAAGCGGGCAGGCAAAGTGCGCGATCTCGACGTTCAGATGGTTCTGCTGAGATCTCTTGGCAACGGTTCCACCAGGCCCGATCGCCGTTCGTTGCAGGAGTTTTTTGCGGCCAGGAGGGTACGGCAGGCGCATCGCTTGCTTGCGACGGTGCAGAAGCTGCAACGGGCAAAACACTTGGACCACCTGGAGCGGCTTGCCGCAGCGGTGCAAACATCCTGGACCGCGTCGAATGTGCCGGACCGGCCTTTGCGCCAGGCTCGAACCCAGATTGCGGGCTTAGACCTTCACGTCGGGTCCCATGCCCAGCTCAGACCCGGGGAGTTGCACCAGGTCCGCATCGCGCTCAAGCTGGCGCGTTACCTGGCTGAGTTGGCAGATGAATCGGAAGAACGGCAACGGCTCCTCGAGCAGCTAAAGGCTGTTCAGGATGCGTTAGGCGAGTGGCACGATTGGGAAGAGCTTGCTCGTGCCGTGGAAAAAGAGTTCTCCCACCTTGTGAATCGTCCTATCATGGGCGAAATCAGGGCGCTGTTTGCCGCCAAACAAGCCGCGGCGCGTTTCGCCGTTTCCAACTTTGCAATCCAGTATCAGATTCAGGCCGGCAAGCCCGCGCGCTCCGTGGCTGCTCGGGGGCTGGCGCAGCGCATCTCGTAAAACATGCCAGTCTTTGCGGCTGTTGACATCGGTTCCAACTCGGTCCGCCTGAGCATTGCCGAGCTGCGCAAAGGCCGGCTTGTCCCTCTGCACCAGGACCGTGAAGTCACTCGCCTCGGGGAAGGCGTCTTCAAGGACGGCAACCTACATCCCCAGGCCATGGCGCGCACATTGAAGGTGTTGCGGCGGTTTCATCGCGCTACACAAACCTACGCCGTGGAACGAACGCGGGTGGTTGCCACCAGCGCCATGCGTGACAGCAACAACGCGCGGATCTTCCGGGAATGGGTGCGTTCGACCACGGGCTGGCGTGTGGAAGTGATTTCCGGGCTTGAGGAGGGCCGCCTGATCCATCTGGGTGTGATTGCCAGCATGAGGACTCGCCCGGCCAGCATGCTGCTGATC
>DASVFK010000410.1:0-5765 GCA_036380095.1 Candidatus Angelobacter sp.
CCGAAATCCGTTCACAATGCAAACTGTTTAAGTTACCATCCGTTGCCGGGGGGCGCAATCGTCGCCTGGAGCACGCACATCATGCCAGAGGAACCAGCCTAATATGCCAAGGAATTTTCGACCTATGACGCGCATCACACCAGTGCTTTGCGCATTTTTCCTGGGGTTTTTCACCGTTCCCGCACAGGCGGCCGAGCCCGGCTACCTTTATAAGGTTACGCTGGTTCAGGCCGCGCCGGGAAAGTTGCTGGAGTTGATTGACCTTCATAAGGGACGCGCCGCTGAGTTGCAGAAAGCCGGCGACGAGGCCCCTCTCTGGATGCGCCACAGCCAGGGCGACCATTGGGACCTGATGATCCTTTGGCCTATGGCAAGCTACACGGACTATTACCAACCGGACCGCGTTAGCAAGCGCAAGCAGGCGGAAAAGGCGCAGGCAGAGAAGTTCAAAGAAGACATCGCCTGGCAGGAAGACCTGTTCGTTTACGGACCGCCGCTGGCTGATCTGCGCAAGGCCTTCGCGAACGGCGCGTACTTCCACGTGGAGATGTTCGTGGCTCTGCCGGGCAAGTTCGCCGACCTCTACAAAGAGCGCGAAATGGAGAACGCCTACGCCAAAGCAATCAAGGAGCCAGAGAATTTCATCTTTGTGCGCGACCAGGGCGCGGCCTGGGACATCTTCACCATCGGCGTGTTCCGCGACCTGAAGCACTACGCTGAGAGTGCCGATGTTCCAGCGAAAGACCAGGAAGCTGCCGCAAAGGCAGCGGGCTTCGAAGCGCCAAGCCAGATCGGGCCATATCTGAGGCGGTTCATCCGTGAGCACCATGACACGCTGGCGGTGGCGATAAAGTGACGTTCTCAGAATCCTTAGCACTCCTGCTCATCATCGTCGTCGGGTTGCCGCTGCTCTTTTACGCGTTCCGCATGTTCGACCGTATTGTGAAGACCGAATATGAGGAGAACAGGCCCGCGTGGGAGAAAGATGGTAAACCGTTCGGATTCTTTTGGCGCGCACCGGAGTGCGCACTCTTGCGGAGCACCTGGGCGAGAAACCGCTTGTCTTTTGTCTGGCTCTTCACGACGCCATTGTGGGCGGCTGATTCAACGCATTGTCGAATGTGGCTAAGGCGCTTTCGGATCTGTGCCCTAGCATGGAATCTCCTGATCTTAAGTACCTTCTTCGTGTTTGCTTCACGATGATCACATCGAATTCTTTTCGTTGACGCGCTCAGCCAAATCGAGCCGTACCTGGAGCAGTTCAGCCGAGCACCATGACGCGCTGGCGGTGGCGGTGAAGTGACGCAACGGTCCTAAGACCTGGGTGCCTTGCCCTGGCCGACGTTGCGTAGCAGAGTAATGTCATGTCCCGTGCGTGCCGAATGTTCGGATTGCTGCTGGCGATCGCCAGTCTGGCGGCGGCTGCCACGCCGCATTCAAAGGCTGAACTGGAGAGAATCATTCTTCAAAGCCGACACCTGGGCGCGCACGGCCTGGGGTACAACGACCTTTCTTTGAGAGAGCTGTCGCATGCGCTTACTCCCGAAGACATTCCCAACCTGATCTCCCTGCTGGGGGACACGAAGATTCGCGTCGGGACCGAGTTTGCCCTGGCTTCGCAGTGTGAAGCGGCCATCGAGTCGCTCCGGGATGCGTTGATTCAGGGTGACAAAGTCGACGCGCTCGACGCACAGGACACTATGGAGCTGATTGCCGGCTTCAGCCAGTGCAAACCGGAGACGCACGCGCGAGCGCGAGCAGCACGCATAGAGATCGACAAGATAAACAAGGACCGTCAGGCGCGGAAGCTACAAGAACTGCAGGAAAAAGCAAAAGAAGACGCGCGGATCCAGCAGAACGGGATCAAGATGCTCGATCCGGAGCAAAAAAAGACTTTGACGCGCGCCGAACGCGAAGAAGTTTTCAAACGCTCCGTGAAGGCAGCCGGCCTGGAGAACCCGCAGACTCCAGAACAGAAAGCGCTGGTAGAGCGGATGTACCGCGCCATGGTGCTGGCTGAACCGACAGCTCCGAAGAAGCAGTAGGCATAGGTATGCTAATCGAAGTTTGTCCACGAGCACTCCGGCGGCGCGCTCGTTCATGCTGCGAATATGCGCTCGAATATGCCTCTTACTTGCTCTGAGGTCTCCCGCAAATCGTCCTGAAAATCCTTTCCCTTCGGACGGCCAAGAATTGCGCCGACCAGGTCCTCCACTGCCTTGCGAGCATGTTCGGCTTCCGGCAGCTCGGGGCGGGCGCGGCCGGTGACCAGGCGGATCACGTGGTCGGCGGTGCGATAGAGGATGGCAGCCTGCTCAAGTTGGCCGGCCGACGGGCGGTCCAGTGCACCGATCTGCGCCAGATGTTGCAGACGCTCATGCGTGTTGCCGTGGGCAAGCGAGGCATGGCGCAGCATCAGGTATGAGGCGATGAAGTCAATATCGTAAAAGCCGCCACGCGCCTGCTTGAAGCTGTGAGGATAGCGGTTGGCTCGCTCCAGGCGCGCGCGCATCTCGCGCACTGCGCTGGAGAACCCGGGCTGCGCGGCAATTTCAACGATGCGATGCCACACCGGCGCCAGAGTCTCTGGCTTCAGGTCTTCGCGGCCGGCGACAAAGCGCAGCTTGGTGAAAGAGAGCGCCTCCCAGGGCCTGCCTTCTTCGGTAAGGTAGCGATCGAGTTGCTGCGGTGTGGTGACCAACTCGCCTTCGTCGCCGTGGGGACGCAAGCGCGTGTCCACGGCAAAGACTGAGCCTTCCCGCGTGTAAGCGGCCAATGCATGGACCAGTGATTCAGCGGCGGCGCGAGCTTCGGCTTCATCGGAGTCCGGCGGGCGCAGGAAGAGCAGGTCAGCGTCTGAGGAGATATCGAACTCATGAGTCCCCAGGCGTCCCAGAGCAAAGACGGCAAGCGTCTGCTCACCGCCAACCATGTTCAAGGCCAGGCGGAGGGCAACATCGGCGATGCGCGAATTTTCACGCATAGACTGGAAAGCCGAGCGAGGAGAGAGAACGTCACGCGCACCGATGGCGAAGGCATACTTGCGGAAGCCGCGGCGCAAGTGGGCCATGGGATTTTCCTCGGCCGGCGAGGCAGGATGGAGCTGGCTTTCCGCAGGCTGAGGCGTGATCTGGTCGAGCACGCGGACCACGCCAGGATGACGAACCAGAGTATCCGTGAGGTACTCACTGGTTTCAAGCAGGGCCAGCGCTCCTTCCAGCCGCCGTGGGTTCTCCATGAGCGCTGAGAATCTCTCAGGGCTGGTCAGGGCAGAACTGAGAAAGCGATGCAAATTGCGGCGCGTGTGCAGGTCCAGGTCGGCGCACGAAGCAACGGCATGCAGCGCCGGCGAGTCAAGAGCCAGCCGTTCCAGCACCTGCGCAAACGACATTTCGCGAACGGTATTGGCGCGAGGCGCAGCAGGCAACGGCTCGGCGCCTGTCTTCTCGCGGCGGCGGCGATGACGATGAATGACGCGATCATAGATCTCGCTTACGGCGGTCATGCGCGTCTCGATGAGAGGGAGCAGTTCGCGGTCCTGCAGGCGAAGAGCACGATGCAGCACTTCGAGCTGGTGGCCATCCGCGGGAAGGCGATGCACTTGCTGCCCGCGTTGCAGCTGCAGGCGATGCTCCACCTGGCGCAGGAACTCGTAGGCAAGCGTGAGTTCGTGGAAGTCCTGGCCGCTGATGTGGCCTTTGTCATGGAGCTTCTGCAGCGCAAACAGGGTGCCGCTGGAGCGCAGCCACTTTTCTTCTCCACCATAGATGCGCTGCAAGCATTGCACCAGAAATTCAATGTCGCGGATGCCGCCACGGTCAAGCTTGACGTCAATGCCGGCCGGCCCAAGCCGCGAGACCGTGCGACGCCGGCGCGCGCCCATGCGCTCACGCGCCACCAACGCCGTTTCCATGGCGGCGAAGTTCAGCTTCTCCGTGTAAATGCGCGGCTGCACGCCGCGAATGAGCTGTTGAGCAGGCTCGGGATCGCCGGCGGAGCAGCGCGCCTTGATCAACGCCTGAAGTTCCCAGTCGTGGGCGGCGCGCGCATAGTAGTCAAGGGCCTGGCGTAGCGCGATGGCCGGCTCACCTTCCCGGCCTTGCGGACGCAAACGCAGATCAACGCGAAAGACCGGCCCTTCCTGCGTGGCGCGGCAGAGTATGTCCGTAAAAAGCTGGGCTTGGCGAACGAAGTATTCGCGCAAGCCGGCGGGATCAGCAGAGTCTCCGGTATAGAGAAAAAGAAGATCGATATCGGAGCTATAGTTCAACTCGTTGCCGCCGAGCTTGCCCAAGGAGACCACTGAGAAGCAAGCGTCCGGCGCAGGAGGACCGTAGCGGCGATGCGTGTCCGCTTCCGCTTCGCGCAATGCCTCTTCCAGCACAACGTCGGTCAAGGCGGAGATTTCACCCGTGGTTTCCGCCAGCGTGGCGATGCCTTGCACGTCACGCAACGCGATGCGGACATACTCACGCTTGCGGAAGCGTGCCAGCAAAGCTGCAAGATCGGCCGCGGGAAACGCTTTCAGAAAAACGGCAAGACTTTCCCGGTACTCTTCTTCGCTGCGCGAGCGCTCCAGGTGACGATCACGAGAGATAGTCACCAGCAAGTCAGGATTTTGGATCAGAGTCTCGCCAAGCCAGTAACTGTGTCCGAACAACGCCAGCATGTAGTGAAGCAGGATGCGGTCCTGGTGGAGCAGCGCAAGGGATTCGCGGCCGGCTTGGGCGGCCAGGCGCTCAAAGAGGCTGAGCGACTGATCGGGATCGGGAGAGTCAGGCAGCAGGCGAAGAGCGGCAAGAAGCAAGGCATCGGGCAATCGCGCGCGCAGGCGGTCTATATCGCGCTGGGCCCGGGGCCGGTCGCGGAACAGACTGAGGTCGAAAGCGTTGGCAAGCTCGGTCAATACGGGCAGGATAGCAAAATCCTGAGGCGCCTACCTGGACATGGCTTTTTCCACTTCTTCTGCCGTGCGCGCAAGGCCTTGCGTAAGCATAACCAGCTTGCCGTTCTGGTCCACGGCAAACATGTCTTCTATACGCACGCCGAGCTTCTCTTCAGGAATATAGATACCAGGCTCCAGAGTGAAGATCATTCCTTTGTCCAGCGGCGCGGCTGGATCGTTGGCATCGTGCACGTTGAGGCCAACATGGTGGCCCAGCCCGTGGATGAAGTATTTGCCCAGCGGCTGGCCATGAAGGTCTTTTCCGTGAGTGTTGATGTACTCGAAAGCGGCTTTGTAGAGCGAATCGGGATCTGTACCCGTGGCCAGCTTGGACTTGCCTGATTGAAACGCTCGAATGGCGGCTTCCTGCGCGCCGAGCACTACGTTATAGATTTCGCGCTGGCGGGGAGTGAACTTGCCGTTGACCGGCGCCGTGCGGGTGATGTCGGTGGCATACATGGCGTACTCGCCGGCCACGTCCATTACCACCACATCACCGTCTTTCATGGTCTGATCGTCGGCGGAATAGTGGAGCACCGTGGAGTAGAAGCCGGAGCCGACGATGGGCGCATAGGCGGGGCGCTCACATCCGCGCTTTCCGAATTCATATTGCATCAGCGCGGAGATTTCGCGCTCGTTCACACCCGGATGAATGGCTTTGAGCGCCGCCTGATGTCCGGCGATGGAAGCCTGGGTGGCGCGCGTAACGCGCTCTATCTCTCCCGCATCTTTCACCATGCGCAGCCGGGCGAGGAGCGGCTTGGCGTCGCGGAAAGATACATAATTGGGAAAGGAGTTGCTGCGGCGCAGCCACTCGAGC
>DASVFK010000411.1:0-4613 GCA_036380095.1 Candidatus Angelobacter sp.
TTTCTGCGGCACGCCGGTTGATGCGTTCATAGAGCGCGCCGCGATCGGGACTCAGCCCGATGCGCAGGATGTTGAAGCCGCGCAGCGGGTCGCGCCCCTGGCGCCACATTTCCGTCATCGGCCGGCGCGCGCTCAGGCTGACCTCGAGAGCGCGAATGACTTTGGCCGCGTCATTGGCGTGGATGGCGGAGGCCGCCACGGGATCGAGACGTTCGAGAAGCTTGTGCAAATAGTCTGCGCCACGCTCCGCTGCGCGCTCGCGCAAGCGTGCCCGCAATTCTTCCGATCGCGGTGGACCGGCGAAAAGTCCTTCCAGCAACGCGCGGAGATAAAGGCCAGTGCCACCCACCACGATGGGCAACCGTCCGTGCGCTTGGATCTCTAGGATCGCCGACCGCGCCAGACGCGCGTAGTCGCCGGCGGTGATTTGTTCGGTGGGCGCGGCAACATCGATCAGGTGGTGCGGGACCCGGGCGCGTGCTTCCGGCGCAGGCTTCGCCGTACCGATCTCCAGCTCGCGATAGACGGCCATGGAATCGCAGCTCACGATCTCGCCCGAGAGTTGTTCGGCAAGAAACTGGGAAAGCGATGTCTTGCCGCTCGCCGTGGGACCCAGAAGCACAACCAGCAGCGGCGCGCTCACCTGCCGCTCCACAACCGGCGCAGCACCACTGCCAGCAGTATGAGCAGTGCGATCAGGGCCAGGCCCAGCGACTGGCGGCGTTGCGCTTCCATAGTGCACATTGTAAACACCGAAACCGATGATCCGATGGAACGATCTCCCGATGAACTGATCTCTCGATGACCCGATCTCTCTTCTCATTTAAGATATCGCTCGAAACCTGCGATGCCTCCGGTGCTGAAATACAGGTTCGACGAGTTTGAGGCCGATGTGCGCGCGGCCGAACTGCGCCGCAGCGGCACGCGCCTCAAACTGCAGATGCAGCCTTTCCAGGTGCTGCTGGCGCTGCTGGAGCGCCCGCAAGACGTGGTCACGCGCGAGGAGCTACGCCTGCGGCTGTGGCCGGAAGACACTTTTGTGGACTTTGACCACGGACTCAACACCGCCGTGGCCAAGCTGCGCGACGTGCTGGGCGATTCGGCTTCCAGTCCGAAGTACATTGAGACCGTGGCCAAGCGCGGCTACCGGTTTCTGACGCAAGCGGAAGCGGTGCTGATGAATGAAACGCCGCCTGCTGTTGTGGCTGTGCCGCGCGCGGAACAAACCGTCCAGCAGCCGATTTCACCGGCAACGACGCCCTTCGCCGGCGATGAACATCTTCCTCGCGCCAGCCGCGCCACTTCACGCACCCTGTTCATCCTGGCGCAGGTGATGTACCTGAGCTTCTATCTCTCCGCGCTCTTCCGCCTGGACAACCTGCAGCAATCCGCATTCTCCGCCTGGAACGGCGCAGGGCAGGCGGCGTTTGTCATCTATCTGGTCACAGCGCTGGTGGGCGTGGCAGTGCGCCTGTACCTGATCACGGCAACGGCGCTTGACTATCATCTTCTGGGCCAGAAGTATCGCGTGCTCTTTCCCGCGCTGTTCGTTCTGGACATGCTCTGGGCGCTCTCGCCGCTGCTGCTCGAAGACAGCATGGGTTGGGGCCTGGCGCTGGCAGCGTGCGCCGCGCTCATCTACATGCCGTTTGCCCAGCGCGTTCTGATGAGGATGATTACACGCCCGGACGCGTGATAGGTGTTCTAATTAGCTTTGATGGAAAAACCGTCTTCTCAAAACAGCATGGTGTCTGAAGGGATGAAAGCGTTTGGCACCGCTCTTCTCGTCTTGCTGGTTATGCCAATCGTACCGTTTTATCCGGACATCCTGGAAAAGGTTGCAAACTACTTACATCGCAAGCGAAATCAATGAAATCAAGCGGCCTGCAAAAGGTTCACAAAGCCCAACTTCAAACGGGGCTTTATTCCAGTTCGTTCTTGTCCGGGTTGTAGTAGAAGTGTGCGCGCAGCAAGAGAAATTCACCGCCGAACTTTTCTGGAAGCTGCGGCAGCGGGTTGGCGTACGTGATGGCGCCGTACGCGGCGCGGTCCAGCGCAATGTCGCCTGAACCGGAAAGGATACGCAGGCCGGCGACACGGCCATCCTTCAGGATGGCGAACTCCACCAGCACCTTGCCTCTTTTCATCTCCGGCGGCATGGCGGACTGGGGAATCAGGGGATACCAGTGTTCTTCCACGGCCTGGCGCAGGCGCTTGAGGTAAGGGCCAAAGTCCACGCCCATGGTGTCACTCAGGATCTCGAGATCGCCGCGCGTGGCCACATGAGGACGTATGCCGGCGCCGTAATCACCTCCACCGATGGGGATGCTGGTGATGCCGTGCGTGTTCGCCACAGACTGGATCGCCTTGCTCACCGTGGAACCCGGCGAGCTGATGGAGAAGGGCGACTTGGGCCGCGCCGGCAGTGGAACTTCCAGCTTCGCCGTTTGCGAGGTTTGTTGCTGCGCCTGCGCGCCCACTTGTCCCTGCAGCGCGGGTTGCGGCTGCTCGCCTGGAGGTTGCGGCGGTGGTTGCACGGGAGCAGGCGGCGCCGGGGCCTGTTTCGGCGGTCCGGGATTGCGCGCATCCAGCAGCCGCCGCAAGTCCTCTTTATTCGGCACTGGCGCGCGCGATTGCGCGATGCGGTCCTTGTCTGAGATGCGGCTCGATTTCGGCGCTTGCACTTTCTGCATGTCAGAAGGCAGCTGCAGGAACGTGGTGTCCTGTTTCTGCCGGATGGGCACGATCACGGGCGTGCCGCGGTCCAGCCATTTCGGCAGCAGCAGCAACAGCAGGATGGCCACTCCATGGGTCGCCAGCGAAAGCCACGCAGCTTCCCGCCGCCGATAGGAGCCAATCTCGTCCTGATAGAGATCGTCCAGCAACAGGCGCAGGTCGCCTTCGGGAACCGGCTCGGGCGCCTGGTCTTGGATGTCTTGCTCTTGGCGAAGATCGCCTTCAGGCATGGGCGCGGGCATCAGGTCTTCAAGATGTTGCTCTTCAGGGATCGTTCACCGCCAAACGTCTGAGGTGTGACTCTATTGTCTCATTAGATCGCTTGATCGGTGAGCTTCTTGCGTTGCGGCAAAACCAAAATTTAGCGGTCTCTAGTGGGAATTACCCAATTACAGAGGACGTAGGACTACGGGCTTAACACATGTTTACCAAGCTTTACCTCTCTAGAGCGATGTCAGTGGCCGGACATGCGAACAGCCAGCCTTGCGCCGCGCACACCCGCTCCGCCGAGCATTGATCCGGGTTAAGACAATCCCGCTCGCTGGCTATGTTCTGCGATGACCGCCAGGATCTCCAACGCCACCTGGAGCGCGCGTCTTCCATCTTCCAGCGCCACCACCGGCCTGCTGCGGCGGCGCACTGCATCAACAAAACTCATCAACTCGGCGTGCAGCGGCTCTTCCTGCCGCACCGCCGGACGATGGATGGTGACGCCGGGAATCGGCGACGCATCCGGCGCGCCGATCGATGCCAGCAGTTCGTCGAGCGAAAATTTCTCTTCGCTGGCCACACGAAACTGCAGCACGTCCTGCCGCGCGTAGTCCACAGAGATGTATTCCCGCGGCTGGAAGAACCGCAGCTTACGGACCCGTTCCGTGCTGATGCGGCTGGCCGTAAGGTTGGCCACGCAGCCCGATTCGAACTCCAGGCGCACGTTGGCGATGTCTACTTTGCCGCTCACTACCGGAAGACCCACGGCGCGGATTTCTTTCACTTCCGACCGGGCAAACGCCAGCACCACGTCAATATCGTGGATCATCAGGTCCAGCACCACGTCCACGTCCAGGCTGCGCGGCGTGAACACGCTCAGCCGGTGGACCTCAAAGAACATGGGCCGCGTGAGCAGCGGCAGCGTGGCCCGCACCGCCGGATTGAACCGCTCCAGGTGCCCCACCTGCACGATACGCTGGTTCGCCTCCGCCAGTCGGATCAGCTCGTCCGCCTCGTCCAGCGACGAAGCCAGCGGCTTTTCAATGAGCACGTCAATCCCCGCCGCCATCAGCTTGGCCGCCACCGCCAGATGATGCACCGTGGGCACGGCCACCGTGGCGGCGTCCACCCGCCCGAACAGGTCTTCCACGTTGGTCAGCGCCTTGCAGCCAAACTGCGCCGCAACGCTCTTGGCCTGCGCCGCGCTCAGATCCACCACGCCCACCATTTCCACGCCGTGGCCCTGTTGCGCGAGCTCGTGGTAGACGCGGGCATGGTTTTTGCCAAACGCTCCCACCCCCACCACCGCCACTCGAATTGGGCTTTGTTCAGCCAAGCGAATGATTGTCTCAGAGAGGGGCGCATGGAGCAAAGATCAAGGAATGGTGCGGGCGCAATCGTCAAACTTTAGCAATGCCGGCAATCTCGGCAATGGGAGGGAAAGTTTAATCGCCCACCGATGGAAGCTCGCTACGGTCATGTTCGATTTTTGCTTTCACAGCTTCGATGGTTTCCAGAAAGTCCCGCGGCTGGAAAGGTTTTGCAATGTAGCCATCCATGCCCGCGGCCAGGCAGCGTTCCACGTCGCCGCTCATGGCGTGCGCGGTCATGGCGATCATGGCCACGTGGGCGCCGGTGCGCGCTTCCTCACGGCGAATGGCGCGTGC
>DASVFK010000412.1:0-5946 GCA_036380095.1 Candidatus Angelobacter sp.
CGCTGGTCCTGCTGCCGCTCCACGTGGTCTTTCTCGAACTGATCATTGACCCCACGTGCTCCATCGCCTTTGAAGCCGAGCCGGAAGAAACCAACGTCATGCGCCGCCCGCCCCGCAGTCCCGCGGAGCGCATGTTTACCCAGCCGCGTGTGCTGCTGAGCCTGCTGCAGGGGCTCACGGTAACTGCCTCCGTGTTGCTGGTGTACTTCTTCGCGCTACGATGGGGGCACGATGAAACGGATTCCCGCGCCCTGGCCTTCTCCACCCTGATCGTCGGCAACCTGGCCTTGATCTTTACCAATCGTTCCTGGACCAAGACCATCTGGGAGATGTTGCGCACGCCCAACCGCGCGCTGTGGTGGGTGACGGTGAGCGCCCTGCTCGTCCTCATTGCGATCTTGTACGTGCCGTTCTTGCGCGATCTCTTCCGCTTTTCTCTGCTCCATCCCAATGACGTGCTGGTAGCGTGCTCCGCCGGGCTCGCCGGCGTCATCTGGTTTGAGGCCCTCAAGTTCTCCGTGAACCACCTGCGCAACCGCCCTGCCGGAGGCCTGCCGTGAAACCGGCGCTCAGTTCGTCACGGATGTTTCTTCTCGTCCTCACTCTCGTCGCGCTCTATCTCTGCTACCTTGTTCTCCGTCCATATGCCGCGCCGATCCTGCTTGCCGTGATCGTGGCCGTGGTCTTCTATCCGCTGCACCGCCGTATCCAGCAGCGTTTTCGCAGCCCCAATGCAAGCGCCCTGCTCTCCACCGCGGCCGCTCTCCTGGTCACGGTTGTGCCTCTGGTCCTGCTGGGCTTCGCCCTCAGCAACGAACTCACCGGGCTTTACCAGTCGCTCTCCGCCAAAAGCGCCGGACAAGGCGGCATTGTTCTCTACATTCTTCACGGCGTGGACCAGGCCACCGCCTGGATCGCGCGCCACTTTCCCGTGCCCGCCGTCAATCTTCGCGCTATCGCCGCGCGCCGCATTGAAGAGGCCAGCAGCGGCCTGGTCAGCCTGGGCGCTGGCCTGGTGGGCAACCTGTTCGTCTTTCTTGCCGATGGCGTGATCGCGTTCCTGGTCCTGTTCTTTCTCTTTCGCGACGGCCGCTCGGGCCTGGCCTACCTCTCCCGCCTGCTTCCCTTGTCCCAAGAGCGCACGGCGGAGCTGTGGGACCGCATCAGCTCCACTCTGGTGGCCAACGTCTATGGCGGCGTGGCCGTGGGCGCAGTGCAGGGAACTCTCACCGCGATTGCCTTCTGGGCCCTGGGCCTGGGATCGCCCATCCTCTGGGGGCTGGTGACCGCGCTCTTTTCTTTCGTTCCTGTGGTCGGCTCCGCGGCCGTCTGGGCGCCGGCCGGCGTGGCGCTTCTGTTCACCGGGCACTTCGTCAAAGGGATCGTGTTGCTGGCCTGGGGCGCACTAGTAGTCGGGCTGGCAGATAACTTAGTTCGGCCCTGGGTCATCAGCGGACGCACCAGCTTGCCCGCCGTCTATGTTCTCCTCTCCTTGTTGGGCGGCGTGCAGGCCTTTGGCATCCTGGGACTCTTCCTTGGCCCCGTGATTCTCTCCGTCACCGCGGCTTTGCTCGAAATGCTTCAGGAAGAGCGCGAGAATGGCGAGACGGCTGTGAGCAGTTAGCAATTGGCAATTAGCAATTGGCAATTGGCAATTGGGCAATTGGGCAATTAGCGCTTGGCAATTGGCAATTAGCACTTAGCGCAGTTCCAGAATTGCCATATCCCACGGGGTGGAAGCAGGCCTTCAGGCCTGCGGAAGACTGCGGAAGAAAGCCGGCTTCAGCCGCTGAGGTTTTGGGCTACACCAATGCTGGAAATGCTTTAGCAATTGGCACTTAGCAAATAGCCCTTAGCGATTAGCACTTAGCGCAGTTCCAGAATTGCCATATCCCGCGGGGTGGAGCAGGCCTTCAGGCCTGCGGAAGACTGCGGAAGAAAGCCGGCTTCAGCCGCTGAGGTTTTGGGCTACACCAATGCTGGGAAATGCTTTGGCAATTGGCACTTAGCAAATAGCCCTTAGCAACTAGAGCGCACCTCATAAATAGCTTGAAAGTCACGGCTTCAGCGTGCTGCAGCAAGCTTGGTAGAGAGTAGGCCTGAACGCGCTGCGCAATATTCCTCACTCTCCATAAGCACTGGGAAAATCGTCACCTTAAGACCTGTCATTCTGAGCGAACCCGCGGGACCCTGAGCTTGCGAAGGGGACTAAGGGCGAGTCGAAGAACCCCGAGCGTGATAGCAGAACCATGCGGATTCAGGGAATTTCAATCAAGAACACGTCCCATTAAACCTCGCCGCCAAAATCGCCGGAAGCGCCGCGTCCGGTGGTCTTCTTACTCGCGATAAGCACTGGAGAAATCGTCATCCTTTGCTTGCCATAAGCATTGGGAAAATCGTCGCCTTGAGACCTGTCATTCTGAGCGAGCCCGCGGGACCCTGAGCTTGCGAAGGGGACTAAGGGCGAGTCGAAGAACCCCGAGCGTGATAGCAGAACCATGCGGATTCAGGGAATTTCAACGAGGAACACTGCTAGCAACTAATGCTAAGTGCCAATGGCTAAGTGCCAATGGCTAAGTGCCAATGGCTAATTGCCAATGGCTAATTGCTAATTGCAAATTGCCAAGAGCCAACAGCCAACAGCCATTCTCTCCCCTACGGCTGCACGTCCTTCCGCAAAAACAGATACAAACGATTACCAGGACGCAATACGTGCACGCTGAACAGGCGATAGTTGTCGCCGAGCGTGCGCACCGCGTCACTCATCTGGCTCTCATGCACGATCGCCATGGGCTCGCTGGTGGGCACCACTTTTCCATAGAAGCCGGCATGTGGATATTCGCGAAAGTACCACGGCAGCGGCCAGTGCTCGTTCGCCATCACCGTGATGCCGATGTTCTTGCCCGCCGCGTTGCCCGCGGCGATGCGCTCCACTTCATCCACCAGGTTGAGCAGGTCGCGTTTGCTGTGGGCGTAGCTGTACGTCTGGTTCTCGTCGTCGTAGCTCCAAAAACTGGTGTCGATGGCCTGGTAGAGCGAGCCCACGGCCGCCGCGGCCAGCAGCACCACGGCAAACGCCTTCAGCCGCCAATCTTCATACATCTGTTGCAGGAAGTAGCCTGCCATCACGATGAACGGCGTCACAATGCTCAGCGCCAGCCACGGCGTTTTGTAAGGTACCAGGGAATACGCAGCCAGCATTCCCAGCGACCAGAACGCCGTGAACACGGCGAACCGGCTCTGGGCTTTTGCCAGCGCGGTGATCGTGCCCAGAAAGCCAAGCGCCATGGCCGCCAGCTCTGCGCCGGGGCGGAAGTCGCCTGCGGGCATTCTCCAAACCAGCCATTTCAGGTAAGTCCAGTAATCCGCCAGGTCGTCCGTGCGTCCAGTCTTGAACCAGTACGTAAAGGTCCGTACTGAGTCGTACACGCCCTGGGGGAAGTTGGTGAAAAACGAGGAATAGAAGAGCACCCAGACCGCCACGAACACCGCAGCTGCGGTAATGTAAAGCTGCGCCTGGCTCCACGGTTCCTCTGCCGGCAGGCTCGCGGGCGATGTGTTCGGCGCGGGGGCGGGCCGCGCGCGTTTGGCCGCAGGTTCCTCTCTTCCACGCCGGCGCAGGTACATCCAGGCTTGAGTGCAGAGGAGCGCCAGGAGCCACACCGCCACGGTGATGATCCATGTCTCCTTGGTGGCGCCCAGCATGGCGAGCGACGCCGCGGCCAGAAACAAATACTTGGGTTGCCGCGTTTCCTGATACCACAACACGGCGACCACTACGCCGAGCGTGAAGAAGACAAACAGGATTTCATGAATGAAGTAGCGCGAGAAAAACACCAGCCCGGATGAAACTGCGGCCAGCACGCCCGCTGAAAAAGCCCCGAACGTTCCCAACTGGCGGCGCAAACACAAGAACAGCCACACCAGGGCGATGCCGAAGACCGCCGTAACCAGCCTCACCGCAAAGGTGCTTAGTCCGTACTTGCCATAGAAAATAGCGTTGACGGTAGTTGTGACCAGCCCGGCATAGTAGAGCGTTGGTCCGTGATAGTTCGATGGGTCGTAGTGGTAGTATCCGTTGCGGAACAGGTTGGTCATGAACAACCCGTTCACGCCTTCGTCGTGGTGGAGCACCTTCGCCGCGAGCTCAAAGAGCCGCAGTATGGCCGCCCCGGCGAGTAGTCCAAGACACGCCCACTGCCAGCCGGTGAATTGGAAGCGGGACTTGGCGACGGAAACCTGTGCCGCGGCCGCGCCGTTGGCAGCTCGAGCTTCCCGGGCTTCGGCTTCCCTGGCCCGGCGCTTGCGAAGTTTGGCGGTTCCCTGGGCCATCAACCTTTATATGCGCCTTCAGGCTGGTATTCGCTCAATGCGGTGGCCACCTCAACCAGTTCGGCAGGAACGTAGCGTGTACCGGCCACCGCTTCCGCAATGGGAACAGCGCGGATCTCGTTTCCTTTGAGTGCCACCATCAGTCCGAAGCGGCCTTCGTGCGCCAGAGTGATGGCGGCCACGCCGTAGCGCGTGGCCAACACGCGATCAAAGGCCGTGGGCGTTCCGCCGCGCTGCGTGTGTCCCAGCACCACCGCGCGCGTCTCAAACCCGGTGCGCTTTTCCAGCTCTGCCGCCAGCAGGTTGCCGATGCCGCCCAGCCGCGTGTGCCCGAATTGGTCCAGCTTTCTCCGCTCCTGCTCCACCACCTGATTGGAGAGTCTGGCGCCTTCCGCCACCACCACGATGCTGAAGTAGCGCCCGCGATCGTGGCGTCGCTTGAGCGTCTCCGCCACCTCCGCGATATCGAACGGCTTCTCCGGAATCAGGATCACGTCCGCGCCGCCGGCGATGCCGCTGTAAATCGCGATCCATCCCGCATTGCGTCCCATCACTTCCACCACGATCACGCGGTTGTGCGCCTCCGCCGTGGTGTGCACGCGATCGATGGCCTCGGTGGCGATGCTCACCGCCGTATCAAAGCCAAAGCAAAGGTCGGTGCCGATTAGGTCGTTGTCGATGGTTTTTGGCACGCCGATCACCTTCACTCCGCGCTCATGCAGCTTGAGCGAGACGGACTGCGTATCGTCGCCGCCCAGGGCGATCAGCGTTTCAATGCCGTTGCGCTTCAAGTTCTCCACACAGCGGTCCAGGCCGGCGTTGTCTTTCGCGGGGTTGGTGCGCGAGGTGCGCAGGATGGTCCCGCCCTGCGGCAGGATGCCTTTCACCGCCTCCAGGTCGAGCGGCCGCGTCAGGTTTTCCATCACCCCCCGCCAGCCTTCCAGGAAGCCGGTGAATTCATCCTCGTAATGAAAGGTCCCTTTGCGCACGATGGCGCGGATGACCGCGTTCAGTCCCGGGCAATCGCCCCCTCCGGTGAGTATGCCGATCTTCATTTTCCTGCCCTTTCCTGGGAAACGTCCGTGCGCAAGAGGATGTAAGACCCGTTTCCCGCCACTTTCCGGTAACGCGACCAGAAGGTATCGTTGATCCGCAGCGTGGTCCTTTCCAGCGGCCCGATCAGCACGTACTCCACGCCATACTGCCTGAGCAGCGCCTCGGCATCCGGCGCTCCGGCATACATGCGACCGATTTCGTCATTACGTTTCGTGTAGTCCAGCCCGCGCGAGAAGATCCAGCCCGGGTGGCCCATCAGTGACCGCCTGCCAGTTAAGAATACCGGAGAATTGTAGGTAGGCGCATGTAGCACCACCGCGTGCGGGCCGGCTTTTTGCGAAATCGCTTGCGCCACGTCGATGCCCGGGACGTCGAATTCCTGGTGCGCGGTGGTGTCCGTGACCACGCGCAGCACATCAAACACGCCGGAGAGCAGCATGCACACCAGGGCGCCCGCCGCCGCCCATCGCCACTTGGACTTCTGCTCCAGTCCCTTCGCCAGCACCAGCGCCACCAGCGGAACGGAGGCCAGGTACCAGTAGAAAAGTACCTTGATGT
>DASVFK010000413.1:0-17567 GCA_036380095.1 Candidatus Angelobacter sp.
AGGCTCCTGTGAAAATCCCAGGCGGCAGGCGCTCAGGCTTCGCCTTGTCCAGCTCTTGCTCCAGCCAATCGCGGGCAGCCCTGGGAACCTCAAAGCCGCACTTGTTGAGCGAGTAAAGCACGCCGCAGGCGCCAAAACCCAGGCTGAGATGATTGGTCTGGTGCGCAAACGGGTCCGCGGGAAAAAGGCCGCTCTCGCCGTCCGCGCGCATGTTGGAGAGAAGAAAGCTCCCGAGCTCTTCTGAAATCTTCCGGCAAGCACCAGCATCAACTTCTTCGTGGAAATATGGCTTGACGATCTTCACCGGCCTTTCGAGTAACTCACAGGCGCGCGCGCACGACATTTCATTTCTCGAGAGACCGCGAATGATGTTGCCGACCTCAGTCTGCGACCACCCGATATCAGCCAGGACCGTTTCCAGGACCGTGTCAAAAAGGTCCTCTCGGAGAGAAGAAAACACAGCGACGGGAAACAGTGCGTACATCATGACTGCTGCCAGGCTATAGAGATCGTCCGCGAAACCTTGGGCATTACTGCGTAGACTTAAAACATTTCTGAATCCCGGTGTGTACAGATAGGTTGATTCATCGAAAGCAGGCCTGAAGGCCACCTCGCAATCGATCAGACGCACCGCGCACGTTGAACGATCTGTCTTGATGTTAACGGGAGACAGGTCCCCAAAAACCACGCCGTGCTCGTGCAATTGACGCACCGCGTTCGCCAGATTGATGAACGTCTTTTTGAAGGTCTCATAGTACTGGCTGCTTTCTTCCAAAGATGGCGCCGCCCGCAGAACAGGGCTTTCTGAGAGCATGAGATCGCGAACGTCGATCCCATCCACGTATTCTTCGACCAGAAAGAAATTTTCCCACTCCTGGAATGAATCCACGGGCCGTGGTGTAACTCCCGTGTCGCCAAGCACCTCAAGGATCTTCAGCTCTTTCTTGAGCCTGTGGATGGCATCATTGCCGCGATCGTCGATCACGGTGAGCGCCCTTGCTTCCTTGATGATTACTTCCGCGCCCGTAAGGCGGTCTTCGGCCAGGTAAACTCCGCCTGAATTCGAAAACGCCAGTGCCTTCTTCACGCGATATCGGCCGGCATTGAGTGTGGGCTCTTGGCTTTCGGCTGTCTTGCTGGGAAAAGGATCGGTTTCCCAGATGGGCGGTGCAAAATAAGGCGTTCGCACATCTGGCACGGCTTCCCCCTCGGGCGAGACAAGGACGGGAGTCCTCAGACCCGTTACTTCCAACCGGGTGTTGACCGCCATGCCTCCGAAGCGGTAGTACAAGACCCGGCAATCTTTGTAACGCTTATCGGAAAGAATGTAAGGGCCTTCATCGTCCCGCAATTCCGTATAAAGCTGTTCAAGCAGATTCTCGAAGCAACATCGGTCCGAGGGGTACATGGTGATGAATTTCCCCGATCCGCCCCGAGGCCACCTCTTGGAACTCATCGTGGAAAGGACGTTCTTGTCCAGGGCGAATTTGAAGGGTACGTTGTTCGCGAGCGCTATTTTGGCGGCCCTCTTCAAGATCAATGCGCCATTCCGGACCACAGCGGAGACATGCACTTTCCATCCCTGCATGGGAACATCCGCCTGCCTGGGATGGACATGAAACCAGAATCCTTGGCGCGCCGTTGTCCAATCCCCGCCACATTCCCGCACGAGAGCCGTGACAATATCTATGTAATCCGGCAGAGCCTCGTACTGTTCTTCCGCTGGTTCGTAGAAAAGCCCGTCATTGAGGATGTATAGAAACTTGTCCAAATGACGCACGTCCCGCAGATATCTGCCGCCTCTCATCGTCTGTTTCTCCGATCGCAGAACTCTCCATGGGACAAGCCTGGCAACGCCGGCACATGCTCAGGACTGCCCCACGGAGAAAAATTCACACATTTACAGCCTAAGCCGGTTACGCCTCAACTTTCTTGCAGCAATCACTGCTGCTGCTGGTCAGGCTGATAACGCCCACCGGGCTGGTCTCCACCGGCACTTCGAGTTTCTGAAGGTCCAGAATGGTTTGCATTGATTTCACCTCCTTTCACGGTCGCATTTACTCTCAAGAAAAGCCGCGTTTCCCTCACAGACAGAGGCACGGATGGGCGCTGCGGCCCCGCCGGGAAATGACGCTTGAGTACAAACGGCACTGGCAGCGATCTTCGGACCGCACCTCCCCCTCGACGTCGCTTCCTCTGTCTTCAAAGAAAGCCCTCGATTCGCATGACAGGAAACACTTTCTGTAAGATCGATTTTGAGTGCCAGGAAGGCGGCGGAACTCGATACAGTTCTTCCGCTTGTGCCCGGCCATTCACACCACATTCGCCTTACCCAACTCGGCGTTGCGAACACATCACGGCTGTTATTCTTGTTTTCCTTCCAGTTCGGGCACACCTTAACGCGAGATTCACCATGAAGTAAAGAATGATCTGCTATTTAATGAATGTAGTTTCCCGATTTGACACTGTTATACTTCTCTAATGCAGAGATCTAGGACTAATGTGGCTTGTAGGTTTAACCTTTGGCATTCTAGGGACACATTTCCCTATTTGGTCTTCTTCTCCGACACTACATAAGATGCGATGATGGTCAACTGTACTGTCCCAAGTTGGCACAGCAACCCTTGCTGTGCAAGAAACAAGACTCGCGGCACGCGGTCACGCGGCATAAGACTCTCCATGGGACAGGCGGCAATCGCCGGCGCATCACCCTGGCCCCGCCCATGGAGAGCACAATTACATCGTCACTGACCTTATGTCGTTTGCTGGGCCGGCTTGCAACAATCGCTGCTGCTGCTGGTCAGGCTGATAACGCCGACTGGGCTGCTGTCCACCGGTACTTCGAGTTTCTGAAGGTCCAGAATGGTCTGCATTGATTTCACCTCCTTTCACATCGAATTAGCTTTGAACAAAGCCAGTTTCCTCTCGCGGACAGAGGCAATATGCGCTCCGAACGAAACAGCTTGAACAAAAACTGGTCTCACAGAGGTCTTTGGTGTCCCAGTTCCGCTCGCTCCGCTTTTTCAGTATTTGAAAGAAAGTCTTGGCTTCCCATTAAGTCTTGAGAGATTGCTTTTCATGCCGGGAAAACTAGAGAAATTTAGGAGGGTCTTTTCTGCCCTTGCACAACGAGCGGGGCCGCACTCGACACAATCACGTTGGTTTCGCTTCCACCCAGCTCGGAGTTGCGGATGCTTCATGGTTTGTGTGCTTGTTGTCATCCCTCTCAGGGCAAAACGTTATGCGAGGTTCGCTGGGAAGTAAAGAATGATCTGTTAATTAATTTAGATAGTGTCCCGATTCGGCAACCTTATCGTCTTTTAATCTATCAAGTGCCATTTCAGGATATCTTGCAGGTTCCGATTTGAAATGGTAAAGAACTCATTACTGACTTAGCTCATACTCTGTGCCAACTAGAAGTAGGTGAATCCACACCTATAACAGTCGCTTTGCGAGAAAAGCGAGTCGGTCGTCTCTTTCAGGAGTGCAAGAGAGTTCGCCGGGAGTGCGATCAGTAACCGCCGCGATGCCGGCGGGACTGTCTAAGCGGCAGGGAGGAGGCACCATGGCCGTGTAGGATGCTTGCGTTGTTCTGACCCGGTCGGAACAACCTGGGCGATTTCTCAGGACTTGAACATTGCAACAACCAGCGATCGCCTATTCATAGCGGAGCGCAACCATAGGGTCAACGCGGGCGGCGCGACGTGCAGGAATGTATGATGCAAGCAGCGCGACGAGCACGAGCAGAAGAGGAACGCCCACGAGTGTCAGCGGGTCATTGGGGCTCACTTCGAAAAGCAGTGACCGCATGGTTCGAGTTAAAAGGAATGAGGCCATCAAGCCAATTGCGGTGCCGGTCACGGCAGTCAGCAGCCCTTGCCCTAAAACCATTTTGAGGACATCACCCTTGGTCGCTCCCAGGGCCATGCGCACTCCCATTTCTCGTGTCCTCTGGGCCACCGAATAAGCCAGGACGCCGAACACTCCGGCCATGGCCAGCAGCAACGCCGCCACGGCAAACACTCCCACCAGCAACAGGTTGAACCGGCGGCTGTTCAAGGACTCAGAAAATACTTCAGCAAAGGTGCTGAATTTGGGCGGGATCGTGGGGTCAAGCTCGCCAAGGATCTTTCGCGATATAGCGAAGATCGCGGCAGGATCAGAGTTTGTTCTCAAAACGATATTGAATTGCGAAATCGTTCGCGGCCTTTGCCGGTAATTCACGTAGACCGTGGGGCGCGACGGTGCTTCCAGACTGCGCACTCGTACTTCTCCGACTACGCCCACAATTTTGAGCAAGCGCAGGTCGCCATCCATATTGCCGAACTCGATGGTCTCGCCGATCGGGCTCCGGTCCGGCCATCTTTGCCGCGCAAGGGACTCGCTGATCAATGCCACGTGGGGCGCATCGGGGGTATCGCCTTGGTTGAACAGGCGGCCACGGACCAGAGGAATGCCCAGCGTTTCAAAATAGCCTTCGCTGGCCACGATATAAGATGCGTATCCCGTGTGCGTCCGATCGCCGAAGGCCTGTTTCACGAATTTGTTGAAGTCGTCCAAAAAGGCCGGATCTGCATTCCCAATGTAAACGTGGGCACTGCGCTCAATCAGCTCCCGCTGCGCCGGCTGGAGCTGTTGTGCGTTCAAGATGGCAAAGGTCCCATCGCCCGAATCGTCTTTCAAAGGAAGCGTATCCGTTCCTCCAACAGCCTGCACCCCTGGCAGAGTCTGCAATTGCGCGATCAGTCGCCCGAGGAACTGCACACGCTGGGCTTCCATTCGTGCTTCGAGCTCGGGCATCTGCAGATCCACGGCCAGCACGTGCTGAGTTTCGAATCCTGGATGAACGGAAAGCACGGCGAGCATGCTGCGGCCCAGCAGGCCGGCCCCGATCAGCAACGTGAGGGTGATCGCCACCTGGCCGGATACGATGATGTTTCCAGTGCGCTGGCTGCGACCGCCGGTCCGCTGGCGCCCTTCGCCTTCTGCCAGCTTGTTTCGTACGTCTCTCGCGGTGGCCCGCAAAGCTGTGAGCGCGCCCAGACTGATCGCTACCACAAAGGCCAGCCCGAGAGCAAAACAGAGCACAGGCAAATTGACCGAGATTTCATCGGCACGCGGGATATTGGAAGGGGCCAGGGCCAGCAAGGCCCGGACACCAAGATATGCCGCCGCTACTCCAAGACAGCCGCCCACAAAACAAAGCAGAAATGCCTCCACCAGAAACTGCCGGACCAAACGCAGACGCGAGGCTCCGAGTGCGGCCCGGACTGCCAGTTCGCCGGAACGCGCCGAAGCTTTCGCCAACGAGAGGTTCATGACATTGGCACAGGCAACGAGCAGCAGCAGACCGGCAACACCAAGCAGCACCAGCAGGGCCGGCTTCACCGCAGCAGTCAAAGCATCCCGCAAGGGCAGGATAGTGGCATCCACCATGTTGATATCGTGCGGCCCATTTTGCTGAAACACCTGCAGGGCAATGGACGAGGCCTCGACACGAGCCCGGCTCAACGAAACTCCTTCACCCAAGCGCGCGACCACATTCCAGTTATGTGCGCTGCGGCTGGGCAGGCGGACCTCAGTCTCACGTGCTATCCAAAGCTGGCTTTCGTCCGGGAAGTGGAACCCTGGCGGAAGCACGCCGATGATCGTCGTGGGATTCTTTGAAACCGTCAACTTCACCGTCTCAAGGTCTCTCGTCTGATGCAAATGACGCTGCCAGTAGGAATAGCTTACGACTGCTGTGGAAGCGGCCCCCACATGCTGCTCCTCGGCAGTAAAAAGCCGGCCCATCACCGGCTGGACTCCCATCACAGAAAAGAAGTCCTTGGAAACCAGAGCCACGCGAACACGATCAGGTTCAAGCCCGACGGAAACCGGGACCTCTTCCGAAACCATTTCAGCCATGCCTTGCAGCAAGCGGGCCTGGGCGCGCATGTCTTCAAAATTCGGGTCTGCGAACCGCATCCTCTGGCCTTTGGAGTCTACCTCCCAGACGCGCACGATCTGCTCGGGCTTGTAAAACGGAAGGGAGCGCAACAGGACCCCATACACCACGCTAAAGATCGCAGTACTTGCACCAATACCCAACGTCAGAGTCAATACAGCCGTGAGAGTAAAAGCTGGTACCTTGACAAATTGGCGCAAGGCATAGGGCAGGTCCTGAAGCAGCAGTTGCATAAAGCCTCCCATGAGCCGCCCGAGGACTTTCAGGTGGGCCAAGTCCTTTGCAATGCAGGGTTGGCGAGCTCAAGCATTATACGCAGCTCCCATGCTAACGGTTCTGTACCAAAAGTGAAGTGCCTAGGATTGCATCTTCGTTCCTATATGTGTGACTCGAGATAACTGCTTTGTTTTCGGTAAGAACGGAAGAACGGCTCGCGCGACTCCCGAGGGTCCTGGGTTCCCGTTCCGTTTTGGAACATTACAGGGAGTAAAGCTGGGCCAACGCACTAATGCGAGCTCTTTACCGCCTGGCACGCCGCCTCAAAATCTCCCTTGCTGCCAGGATGCAGCGTCACCGGCACAACTTCGCGCATGTAAGGGCGCCCTGCTCTATTACCGGTATACATGCTGCCGTCAGGCTCAAAGTAACGGGCGATGGAGCCGTCGTCGTCGAGCACCAGGTCAGGATTGTTCCATTGCCCCCGCAGCACCAGCCTGATTTGCGAACTCTGGCCCATAAACCGCTGCATCGCGGTGCGGCTGTTGAGATAAAAGCTAGCCGACTTGCCATTGCTGTCCCGGCCCATGTTCTTGTCGAAATCGCCGCCAAGAGTGAAGTAAAACTTCTCTCCGCGCGGGGTGCACAGCAGGCCATCGCCGGCCACATGCCTCAGCCCCATGAAGCGACCAACTTTGGGATAGAAGTAAACGTAGACCGCATAGTCGCCTCCGGCCAGGTTGGAATGCATCCGGCCCCAGCCCTCCCATGTGGGCAGCAGGTGGAAGCCTCCGCCCATGAAAAAGGCCCACGGTGAAGTAATGGCAGCCACGCCTCCCATCACCACAACCACCAGCACGGCAAGCAAAATCAGCTGCACCAGGCAGCCAGGACGGGCCTTTCGCGACGGTAATGGTGTTTGCATGTTGGACATCTGGATGCTGAAAGTTTACAGCATCCGGTCCGACCGGAATTGCGTCAGTCCCCCCGCTTCCTTAGCCCTGTTAAAATCATCTATTAACCTGCATGCTCAAGAACCTGCGTCCACTCTGGCCATACCTCAAGAAATACCGTTGGACCCTTTTTGTTGGCGCCCTCACCGTCTTCGGCAACAACGGCATCTGGGTGATGTTTCCCCAGGTGCTGCGCCGGGCCGTCGACGACCTGAACCACGGCGCCACCCGGCACAAGTTTTTCGTCTATTCCCTGCTGCTGCTGGCCATCGCCGGAGCCAAGGGCATTTTTCAATTTCTTACGCGCTGGCTCATGATCGGCGTCTCGCGGGAGATCGAATACGACCTGCGCAATGACATGTTCCGCCATCTTTCGCGCCTGGATTATTCCTACTATCAGAAGACGCGCACCGGCGACATCATGGCCCGCGCCACCAACGACCTGAACGCGGTCCGCATGCTGCTGGGCCCGGCGATCATGTACACGGCCAACACGCTGGTCTTTACCGTGGCCGCTCTGGCATTTATGTGGAAGGCCAGCCCCAAGCTGACCATTTACGCGTTTCTGCCCTTGCCGCTGGCCAGCATCATCATTCAGTATTTCGGACGCAAGATCCACGAGCGCTTTGAGCGCATCCAGGCCCAGTTTTCTGAAATTTCCGCGCGCGCGCAGGAAAACTTTTCCGGCGCGCGCCTGATCCGGGCGTACGCACAGGAAGATGCGGAGATCGCGCTCTTCGAGAAAGCGAACAAGGAATATGTCGCGCGCAGCCTGCCTCTGGCGCGACTCATGGGCATGCTGTGGCCCGCGCTCGAGCTTCTATTGGGCTTGGCGATCGCGCTGGTCCTGTGGCTTGGCCCGCGTGAAGTGCTTGGCGGACGCCTGACCGTGGGTGGCTTTGTCGCCTTCCTCACTTACATCGTGATGCTCACCTGGCCGGTGATCGCCCTGGGATGGGTGATCAACATCTTCCAGCGCGGACTGGCCTCCATGGGCAGAATCAACGAAATACTGGTGGCCGAACCCGCGATCACGGACGCTGTTGCGAAGCCGGAACTGGCGCAGGCGGCTCCGGGCGCTCAACAGAAAATTCAGGGCGCGCTCACGTTTTGCAACCTGAATTTCTCTTACAACGGAACGCAAGTGTTGAAAGATATCAATCTTGAAATCCCAGCAGGCAGCAGCCTGGCGATTGTCGGGCCCACCGGCTCCGGCAAGACCACGCTGGTCAGCCTGGTGCCACGGATCTACGAAACGAACCCCGAAGATGCCGGTGCCGGCACGCTCCTGCTCGATGGCCGCCCCATCCGCGATTATCCGCTGGAGACCTTGCGCGCGAACATCGGCTTCGTGCCCCAGGAAACCTTCCTGTTCAGCGACACGGTGCGCGACAACATCGCTTTCGGCGTGGCTGAAGCCGGCGAGAGCGAGGTGCGCGGCGCGGCGGAAGCAGCTAACATCGCCGCCGATATCGAAGGCTTCCCTGAGCAATACGAAACCATGGTGGGCGAGCGCGGCATTACGCTTTCCGGCGGGCAAAAGCAGCGCACGGCGATTGCCCGTGCCATCATCCGCGATCCCCGCATCCTTATCCTGGATGACGCCTTGGCCAGCGTGGACACTTACACGGAAGAAAAAATCCTCAACCACCTGCGCGAAGTCATGCAGGGGCGCACCACCATCTTTATTTCTCACCGTGTCTCCACTGTGCGCAACGCGGACCGCATTGCCGTGCTGCATGAAGGGCGCATCGTGGAGCTGGGCACGCATGAGGAGCTGCTGGCGCGCAACGGCTACTACACCGAGCTTTACAACAAACAGCTTCTGGAAGAAGAGCTGGAACAGGTGTAAACAATGCAGCGCGTGGTGACGCCCGAGCTGCTGGATCGCGATGCCGGCACCGCGCGCGAAGTCCAAGCCTCACTGCGCGACCTGCGCATGGTCAATCGCTGGTTTGGTGGCGCCCGCACCACTCTGCACCTGCTGCGCCGTGTGACGCAGCGGTGCGGTTTCGCCCAATTACGCTGGCTGGACGTTGGCGGAGCTTCCGGCGATGTGGCTGCGCTGGTGGAAAAATCAATGGCCGCTGCGGGCGTTGAAAGTCAGGCAACCATCCTGGACCGCGTGCCCACACACCTGAATGGAGCGCACCCTTCCGTTTGCGCTGATGCTCTCGCGCTTCCTTTCGCCGACAATAGCTTTGACGTGGTCGCTTCTTCCCTCTTTGTTCATCACCTGGAGCCTGAAGAACTCGCCATGTTTATCCGCGAAGCTTTGCGCGTGGCGCGGCACGCTCTGGTGATCAACGATCTCGTTCGCCATCCTGCGCACCTGGCGCTGGTCTATGCCGGCTATCCTCTGTATCGCAGCCGCCTTACACGGCATGATTCCGTTGCCTCCGTCCGGCGCGCCTATACCGTGGACGAAATGAAGGCCATGCTTGAGCGTGCCGGGACTGCAGAAAGCGAAATCGGCCGGTCTTTCCTTTTTCGCATGGGAGCCATCGTATGGAAACAACAGCAGCTGAGTACGACCTGATCGTCGCGGGTGCGGGACCCGCCGGCTGCTCGTGCGCCATCGTTGCAGCGCGTGCGGGCGCGCGCGTGCTGCTGCTGGAGAAAGACAAACTGCCGCGGCACAAGGTGTGCGGCGAGTTCGTTTCGCCGGAGTCGCTGGAGTTGCTTCGTTCCTTGCTGGGGCAGGGGTCTTTCTCTTCGCAACTCTTCGCTTCGCGCCCGGCGATCGGCGCAGCCCGCATCTTTCTCGACGGCAAGTGCGCAACCATCAAAGTTGCGCCGCCTGCGCGCAGTATTCCCCGCTTTGATCTTGACGCGGCGCTGCTGGATTCAGCCCGCCGCTACGGCGTGCTCGTGCGGGAACTAACCACTGTACGCCAGGTTCAACATCACGCCGGGCGATTCCAGGTCATCACCGCCGAATCAGCGTTCACCAGCCAAGCGGCGGTCAACACCAGCGGACGCTGGTCACAACTCTCGCCGCCCAAAGCGGACTCCGGCGCCCGATGGATTGGACTCAAGACACATTTTTACGAAGCCTCGCCGTCACAATCCGTTGACTTGTACTTCTTCCCCGGCGGCTATTGCGGCGTTCAGCCGGTGAGCGACACCGCGGTCAACGCCTGCGCCATGGTCCGCGCAGACGCTGCCCGCTCACTGCCGGAAGTCTTCGCGCAGCATCCGGCGCTGTGGCGACGGTCGCGCGACTGGGAACCGGTCTTCCCTGCCCTGAGCACCTCCGGGCTGATGTTCCGTGAGCCGCAGACCTATGAAGGCAATGTCTTGCTGGCGGGAGACGCTGCCGCTTTCATTGATCCCTTCGCCGGCGACGGCATCTCCCTGGCGCTGCACAGTGGCGCGCTGGCGGCGGAGTGCCTGGGCGGCTTTTTGCGCGGAAAATGTTCTCTCTCAGAGGCGCTAGAGAACTATCGCTCTGCTTACCACAAAAGGTTCGCTGGGGCGTTCAGGAATGCGGCGCGTTTGCGCCGGCTTTTGCAGGCTCCCGTGTGGATCAGGGCGCGGCTGCTTCCCCTGACCGCTTTGCCGCCTCTTGCCGGCTTGATTGTGCGTGGTACAAGAGCGAAGTAGGAGTCTTTAACTTGCGGAACTTGCCGCCACCCGTGCGCGACGCAATAAACGGCGGGCCACAGCCAGCAGGTCCGCGACTTCAAAAGGTTTGACCAGACAGAAGATGCGTGTAGCGTCCACAAAGGCGCGCACGCCGGGATCGGACACGTTGGAAAGCACCAGCACGGTGCGGGAAACCAACTCGTGGCGCTCCTGTTCGATCCACCGGTACACGTCCTCACTCGACCATTCGCCTGGTATTTTGCTGTCGAGGAAGACGGCGTCAAATTTCTGCTGGCGCAGGTGTTCCAGGGCCTTGGCGCCAGAAGGAGCGGTGACCACGCTCAGGCCGGCCGCAGCGAGCACCTCCCGCTCGTAATCGAGCACGGCCTCTTCATCATCCACCAGAAGCACGCGGCCTTCGAGCGTCGATTCCCGCCGGGCCACGATTCGATCGCGCTCCGACATGGGACGCTCGCCCACAGCCACCGGCAAGCGCACCTGCAGGAGCGCGCCGCCTTCGGGGTGGTTCATGGCGGAAATTTCGCCGCCGTGCTCTTTGACAATGCCGTAACAGATGCTCAGTCCCAGGCCGGTCCCTTTGCCCACGCCCTTGGTGGTGTAAAAGGGATCGAAAACGTGCTTGGCGTCGCGCATGCCCGGGCCGGAATCGTGGAAGTCGCTGACCACGTGGCCATTCTCGCTGTAAAGCCTGACGCGAAGCACGCCACCGCGTGCCGTCTCCATCATCGCGTCCGCAGCGTTGTTGATGATGTTCAGATAGACCTGTTCGAGCTGATGCGGATCCGCCACCACGGAGGGCAGCACCGCTTCAAAATCGCGTTCCACCACAATGTTGTTGACCTTGAGATCGTAGTCACGCAAGGCGATCGTGTCTTCCATCACGCTGCGCAGGTCCACGTGGACGCGGCTGGGCTTGTGCTGCCGGGCGAACGAGAGCAGGTTCTGCACCACTTTCTGCGTGCGCTGCGCCTGCTTGTACAGTTTCTGAATAAAGTCCTGCACGCGCGGATCCAGGGGCTCGCTCTCCAGAAGCTGCGCATACCCCAGGATGGCGGTCAGCGGGTTGTTGAGTTCATGGGCCACGCCGGAAATCAACTGACCCACCGCGGACATCTTTTCGCTTTGCAGGAGCTGTTCCTGGGTGCGGCGGAGATCGTCGTAAGCTTTTCTGGTTTCGTGGTAAAGCTGGACCTTTTCGATGGTCGTGGCGAGCTGGCGGCCCACGGCGATCAACACGCTTTCTTCTGAGCGATTGAATTGACGCGGAACGCGGCTGCTGGCAGCCAATGCGCCCAGCATTTTTTCCTTCCGCCACAGGACCACCCAAAGCCAGGAGCGTAGCCCTTCCGCATCCACGATGGCTTGCACGCTGTCCGGCAAGCGCGGGAGTTGCTCATGATCGATGATCTCAATGTGGCCGGCCCTGAGTGTTTCCACGAAATCGGCAGGCAGGGGAAAGGCTTCGTTTTCTGAAACCAGCCGGCTGCGGTGTCCGTATCCGGCTTTCTTGTGCAGAGTCACGGTTTCCTCATCAAACAGGTAAACCGAAGCGGTGTCTGTGGAGAGCAGGTCGACGATCTGCAGCATGACCAACTGCAGGATCTCGTCGAGATCGAACGACTGGTTGAAGGTGACTGCAATATTGTTCAGCACGTACAGTTCACGATTGCGCCGGCGGATTTCGTCTTCCGCTCGTTTCATCTCCGTCACGTCCAGGACCACGCCCTGGTAACGCTCAATCTCTCCGCCGGGCCCGCGCGTGGCAAAACTGCTTTCGATCACGCTGATCTCCTTGCCGTCCTTGCGGCGAAGAAGATATTCAAAATTGCGTACAAAACCGTGCAGGGCCATCTCATCCAGGAACTTCCGCCGGTCTTCAGGATGGACATAGAGAGAGCCGACTGCTTCCAGCGCCAGCACCTGGTCCTTGTTGCCGTAACCCAGCATGTGCACAAAGGCCTCATTGCAGTCCAGGATCTTGCCCTCGGGCGAGGAGGCAAACACGCCTTCATGCATGTGGTTGAAGAGCGAACTGTAGCGTTCTTCGGCGGCGCGGGCTTCCGTGATGTCCTTGATTGCATGCACGGTGCCGCCGCTGGAGACATCTTCGCCCGTATACGCCGAGGTCGAAACCACACAATATCCGCCAAAGCACGGGTCCTCCTCCCCTGCGTGGTCCGAGTGCTCGCAATAGGGACAGCCGGCCCAGTTCACGCCCGCGCCAGGCAGGATCGAGACGCACAACTGTCCAACCACCTGGTCGCGCGAGAGGCCCAGCCGGTTAAGCAGAGAGCGATTGGCGCGGACAATGCGATAGTCGCGATCATGGACGAGGATGCAATCGCGAATGGAGTCAAAGGTGCTGGCCCATTCGCTGCGCGAGTGGACCACCTGCTGGAGAAGGCTGCGGTTTTCCGCAGCCAGGCCAAGCTGGTTGGCGGCCGCTTTGAGAAACTTCTTTTCATCCTCAGTGTGCGCGCGGAAATGGGCAAGGCCCAGCGTCAGCGTGCCGATCCGGGAGTTCTTGCCTTCCACCGGCACCAGAAGAATGTGATGGAAACCCTCAGCGCGAAGATTGGCGCGCACGTCAACACTCGACTCCTGGACCCGAAGCACGTAGACTTCGCTTTCACGCAGCGCAAAGCCGCTGACGCTCTTGCCCGTGTCAATCACGCGGACTTGCTCGGCAAACGTCTCAGAGAGCCCACGATGCGCCTTCAGCACCAGTTTGCCGTCTTCCAGGATGCGAAACCACGCCGCCCGGGCCCCGGCGATTTCCATGAGTTCAGCAAGCACGGTGTCCACCGCGGGATGGAAATCTTGAGAATCGGAGATCTTCTGCGTGATCCGGTTGAGCACACCCAGGCGCTGGATCTGGACCCGGGAGCCATCGAGCACCACGATCATCATGCTGATGCCAAGCAGCAAATCGAGCAGGACGTCCTGGGCAGGGACGGTATGGGTGGCCTGGTTGAAGTGCAGGTGGACGAGCAGGAACATGCTGGCGAGGAGCCAGCGCCCAAAGGCTGGCCGGCCCCAGGCGGAGCGCATCAACATCACGGCCGCCACCACCAGCACAATGCGCCAGCTCAGGTAAAACACGCTAGCCAGGACCGCGAGCTTGGGCAACAGCAATACATGCAGCAGACCCACCACCAAGCCGGCGCCAACGGCAATCGCAGAGGGCCACAGCAGCTCTTTCTGGTCAACATAATCGAAGACCGCCGCGGTAAACAGCCAGATGGCAATCCCGTATGTGGCATAAGCGCCGCAAAGCCAGAGCTGGGAAGACGGTCCAGACAGGCTCAACGCGATAAAGAGACGGGACAGTCCAAAGGCCGTCCAGCCGGCGATCCAGGGGACCAGATACCTTTCGCGAAAGCTTCGATAGAGCAGGATCGCGCCTGCCAGCAAGATCAGCAGTGTGGATGCTTCAGCCAAGAAGGCGGATTGCTGCGCCAGACTCATGGTTACCGGTTCTTCAGTTTTTTCGAGAAGGGGAATTTCTATATATCATAACCCCAATGCGGTCTAGCACTTTTGTTCCATTTGGTCATTGTATTTCCGGGCACTCTGCGTTAGATTGAACTTCCCCTTCGTTCAGGTTAATTTTTTCCCGATGGACATGGACCGCATTCTCGTCGTCGATGACGAAGAGCCTATCCGAGAAATCATCTCGTCCATGCTGAGTTCCGCTGGCTACAAGACCCGGCAGGCGGCTTCCGGCATGGAGGCCCTGGCCCTTCTCCATTCCACAGGCGAATTTGAGCTGATGCTGTCTGACCTGATGATGGCGGAAATGGACGGCATCGCCCTGCTGGAGCGCTCGAAAGAGAAATTCCCGGACATGCCGGTCATCATGGTTACCGCGGTACATGACATTTCCGTGGCCCTGGCTGCCATCCGCAACGGCGCATACGACTACCTGCTCAAGCCCTTCGAGCGGGAGCAGCTTCTTGCCATGGTCCGGCGCGCCCTGGAGCACCGCCGCCTGAAGCTGGAGAACCGCGCGTACCAGTCCAACCTGGAGTCGCTGGTTGGCGCGCGTACGGAACAACTGCGCCAGGCCATGACCGATCTGGAACGTTCTTATGACATCACCCTGGAAGCCCTGGGAGACGCTCTGGATTTGAAAGATGCTGAGACGGAAGGGCATTCCAAGCGGGTGACTGCCTTTACCATAGCCATTTCGCGCGCCATGGGGCTTTCCGGGGAAAAGATCAAGATCATCGCCCGCGGAGCGTTCCTGCACGATATCGGCAAGATGGCCATTCCAGACGCCATCCTGCGCAAGCCAGGGCCGCTCAGCCAGGAAGAAATCCAGATCATGCGCGAGCACTGCTTCCGCGGCTACCAGATGCTCAAAAAAATTCCATTTCTTGCAGAAGCCTCTGAAATTGTGTATGCCCACCAGGAAAAATACGATGGCACGGGCTATCCCCGCGGCCTGCGCGGGCAGGAAATTCCGCTGGGCGCCCGCATTTTCTCCGTCGCAGACACCCTGGATGCCATCACCTCAGACCGGCCTTATCGCTCTGCGCAGCCAATCGCCGCCGCCCGCGAAGAAGTGGAGCGCTTCTCCGGTACCCAGTTCGATCCGGAGGTGGTGCAGACTTTCCTGGACATGCCGGACTCGATGTGGGAGGACTTGCGCAAGGAAATTGACTCCCAGGTCTACAAATTTACTTACCCGCTCAAGGCCATCGCCATTGAGGCCACCAAGCTGACCTGATCGGCACACTCCCAAAGCACCCGGCGGCAGGCATTAGAATGGTCAGTTGAGGTGAACGCTATGGCCGTCCTGGCAGATACTGAGATCAAGCAGGCATTACGAGGACTAGCTGGCTGGGAGCACAAGAACGGAGCAATCCAGCGTCTGTTTGAGTTCCCGGACTTCAAAGCGGCGATGCAGTTCGTGAATCGAGTCGCCGATGCCGCTGAACAGGCAAACCATCACCCGGACATCGATATCCGGTACAACAAAGTCACCATGTCACTGGTTTCACATGATTCCGGGGGGATAACGCAAAGGGATTTGCGCATGGCCGAGCGCATCAACGGGATTGCCGGCTGAAGATCAGGCTTCGGTTTCGTCCAGGGCCTGAGCCAGACTGTCCAGGGTTTGCTGGATGGAATCCAGTTGCTCCTCCATAAACTTACCGAACTCGCCAACGGGGTCGCCGTGCTCCATCAGGCGGTCGAAGAAGCCCTCCAGTTGCTGGCGCCCGCGCTCGCTGGCAAAAACCAGCCCCAAGCCGCTCAAGCCGAGTACCGCTGCCGGCAAAAACCAGTTTTTCATAGTCCGTCCGTCCTTGGCCTCCTGGCCAATGTCTCTGATGCACTCAGCTTGCTAAAATGTAGCACCTTTGTACAGTTACCACGGTAATGTCCGGATTCCCGTTCCCGCCCCCGCAACCCAAGCAGGCCGCCGGGGTTTACACAATCTGGCGGCGTGAGCAGCTCTTCCAGACCGGCCCTGCATCTCACGTCATCAGCATTTCTAATACCAAATCCCTGAGGTGATCGCTCATGGCGAATCGAACCGCACTATGTTCCGTTTTGGCCCTGGCTCTGGGCCTGGGCGCAGCAGCGCAGGAAAATGGAAACTCAACCGCACAGGACAATCCAACTCTCAAAACACGTCCCGCGGACTCAAGCGTTGCTCAGCCCACCACCACTTCTGCTGCCGTTTACGGCGCTCCGGCCAACGCTATCCCCGAAGGCAAACGTTTCATCATCAAATTAAGAGATACGCTGGACACCCGCAAGCTCAGTGAAGGCAAGCACTTTAAGGCCGAGTTGCGCGAAGACCTGGTGGCGCCCGACGGCGAGGTGGTCCCCCGCGGACGCACCATCAAGGGGCACGTGGCCCGCTATGAGCGCGGCTTTACCGGCGCGCGCATCATGCTGGCCCTGGACGAAATTGAAACCCGGCACGGATGGGCGCCGCTGATCGGCACCGTGACCGGAGTCCCGGGAGATCGGTCGATCAAGTCCACGGAAGAGGAAGGCGAGCTGGTGAAGAAAGGTCCGGATAAGAAGCGCATGATCACCAATGCGTCCGTTGGCGCAGCGGTAGGTGCGGCAACCGGCGCAGCCGCCGGCGGGGGCAAGGGCGCAGCCGTCGGCGCAGCAGTAGGAGCCGGTCTGGGAACTGGTACCAGCCTTCTGTTCAAAGGCGCCGACATGAAGCTGGACAAGGGCACCCAGCTTGAAGTCAGGTTGGACCGCGACCTGCTAATACCGACCCATTAAGAATCGCGGAGATAGGTCCATCGGTACATCGGGTCATCGGCCCATCTGTGATCCGCAGCAGCTCTCAGGTCAGCGGGTTGAAGTTACCTCGTTGAGCCTGCCTTCCGATGTACCGATGTTCCGATGTACCGACGACCCGATCAGGGTTAATGTGGTCGCGCTTCTGGAGCACTGAAGCCTTGACAGAGCTTTTACGCGCCATTGCCCTTTCCCCAATCTCCAGCTACACTCACTTGTTTTCCCGACTCACGTCTAACCCAGCTTGGAGATTCCACGATGACGCTACGTCGCATCCTGCCAGCGTGTTTTTGTGTGTTGTTGCTCTTTTCCCTCTGCGCCGCCGCGCAACGTCCCCGAGAGGACCGCCCGCCCGGGCCTGCAGCCGCCCCTGGAGCGCCGGAGCAGACACCCAGAGCGCTGGCCGCCACGGAACCCAAGAAGGAAGTGCCGGAGCAGCCGCCCGTGGTCACGCATCACGAGATCCGCGTGGGCGGCAAGACGCTGCGCTATACCGCCACTGCTGGCATGATGCCCCTCAAGAACACTGACACGGGCGAGACGGAAGCGCACATCTTTTATATGGCCTA
>DASVFK010000414.1:0-23933 GCA_036380095.1 Candidatus Angelobacter sp.
AAGCTGATGCTCGGCCACCTCTACCGCCCGGATTTTGATCCTGAGGGCCTGCTGAGCACGTTGCCCGCGATCGTAACCACTCTACTGGGGACGCTCACGGGAGAATTCCTGCGCGGCGCCTCAAGCCTCCCCCGCAAACTGCGCGGCCTCGTCATCGCCGGAGTGGCGGGGGTGGTTGCCGGTTATGCGTGGCATCCATGGTTCCCCATCTCGAAGCCGCTGTGGACAAGTTCGTACGTGCTCTTTACCGCCGGGGCCGCATGCCTGTTGCTGGCGCTCTGCTGGTGGCTGATCGAGATGCGCGGCAGGCACGCGTGGGGCAAACCCTTCCTGTGGCTGGGATCGAACGCGATCCTGGCTTACGCGCTCTCCACGTTCGTCGCCAAATTAGGTGCGATCATCAAAGTGGCTGACGGAACACAGATGATTGCGGTACAAACCTGGATTTATCAGCAGTGGTTCGCGCCGCTGGCACAGATGAAGAACGCGTCGCTGGCGTTCGCCATTTGCTATTTGGCGCTGTGGACGCTGGTGGCGTGGGGTTTGTACCGGAAAAAGATCTTTGTGAAGGTGTAGCCGTGAATGTTCTTACTTGGAGGAGAAAGGCACATTACGAACGAATGAGTAAGGGGTTTGCTCCTCTGGCTCTTCGGGCCACCCCTTGCCGCAAGAATTTGCCATTCGTGACAGTCTCACGATATTCGTTTGACGGATCGAGTTTGTTACATCATAACGCGATGTGTCCAAGGTTCTGGCCTTGATTGTAGCCAGGTATTCAGCGACCGCTTCGGCTTCAATCAGAACTTTCCCGGATCCAGCCCAGTGGCGGTCCGCTCCGTTCTTCTTTACACCGGAAACCCAAAATGATTCGCCAGTCTCCATGTCGATGTAATTGCCGCCCGATTCGCCACGCCGCTGACCTTTGAGCTTCATCAGCCCTCGGCCGTTAAAGTACAGGGTTCGACCGCTCTTAGATGGCTGGACATAAGCAATCCATGCGGGGCCATTGTCGGAGTAGCCGCTCTTAAGCTCGATGTATCTGAGGACCTTCACAGTTGAGAGTGTGCCACAACTTTGATCAAGCATGGAAATGCTCTTTATGTCGCTCGGCTTCGCTGCGCCACAGCCTACGGCAGTGAGGAAGGGCTCATTTCTTCGCTTTCCCGGCGTTTACCGCTTGCCTCGCTACGCTTGGCGCGCGGACATGCCGGGCTATTATCAACCGTCCCGCTGAAGCGGGACTGACGTTTCGCGTGCGTAGAGTTCGTTTTGCAGACGCGGTGTCGAATCCCCCAAGATTAGCGTCATCCGGCGAAAGGGATGGGCCACTTCTTTGCGGAATGCAACAAGTGAAAGGCTGTCTACCTGCTCGACAGCTCCGTTACCCACCCTTCGCCAAGACGAGGTGTCCCCAACACGTGATCTAGCTCGCTTTCGCGCGAGTTGCTTGAAGCTGTTGTGAAGCCTGCTCCAGAGCTGCCCGGATGCGCCAGAGATGATGCCAGCTATGGCGCAGAGCGTGGTCCTCAATGAAGAACTGCGCAGTAACAGGCGCACCGTAAGCCAGGGGCAATGGAGCAGCGCGATCAAGTTCTTCATCGGTGAATTCGCGCACGGCAGCGGCTGCTTCGCGGCTGTTCTTGCGCAAAAGCTCCAGCGCAGCGGCCTTCGAGACCCCAGCCACTTCGCTGGCATGCTTGGCATTCACCTCGGCCACAGCGTCCCATGTGACGTCGGGAGCCTGGCCACCGGCGATGGCCCGCGCCAGACCAATTTCGAGCGGATACATAGTGGCAACATGGTGCACAATGGTGCCGACTGGACGGCGGTCGTTCCCGGTTGACATGGGAATGTTCCATTCCACTTCAGAAAGTTTCTCAGCAAAAGCTGCCAGACCGGCAGCTCCTTCCTCAATACGGCTTGCCAAAAGCTCAGCGCGACGACTCATGTAACCTCCTGGAGCGATTGGATGAATTTGCTTGGGCTGCGTCGCAAAGAAATTTTCCTGGCCTTGCTCTGCCGACAATGCTCAAGCTGCTGAAAGTAATCTGACGGAGCGCATAGTCTTAAGATGTCGGCAACGAGTGCGAGAGAGTTGGAGGAAGATTCGCGGTTTTCCCACCATTGGACTAAGCGGGTGCGCTGTCGCCTCCGACGTCGGCGCGTTGGGGCAGAAAAGCAGCCAACAAATAAGGGTGGATCCTCGGCCGAACAGGGTAGGGGGCCGCAGGCTCAGTTTGCTTTCGTCATCTGCGCGGCAATGATCTGCCAATCCTGGGCCTTTTTCTGGCAGACCAGCGTCACCCGGATTTCTCTTGCTTGTGGCCCGGAGCCAGTTTTGATGGTCCCGAACAGGACGCCGGTATCACCAAACACGCGTACGTTGGTTTCACCGGGAGTGGCTCCGGCAAATCCGCCCGGACCCGAATCTTCAGGGATGATGTCTTCTTTGCCCAGCAACTTCCCATCGAAGCTGCTGCCAATGAAATCGTCGGAGATGATCCGGCGCAAGGAAGCTGCATCACCTTTAGCGTCAGCGGCGAGCCAATCGCGCTCAACTTGCGCCACCTGGTCTTCAGGCTTGCTGGGCCTGCTGTTCGGGCCGGCCGTTGGTTTTTGAGAAAAACCCAAGGCTAGTGCCATACAAACGACGAGAACAAGGTAGACGATGGACTGTGCAGATGGCATGCGTGGCCCTCCTGCTGGCCTGTTAAATGGACACCGGGGCAGCGAGATAGTTCCCGATGTGGTCCCCATAAGCCGTTCCCGGCCAGGCGACGGCCGGCCATGTACAAAGACATGATCCCAAAGTTTAAGTACCATGTAGTGCTTTGAAAAAGCCCGATCCAGTTGAACAAGCGCTTGACCGGCTTGCTGCTCTCAAAAACGAGGCGGGAGGCCCTGGCTTTGTTGCGGAGATCAAGGCGTTTCTCAAGAACCGGTCCAACCTGGTGGTGGCCAAGGCAGCCAAGATCGCCGGCCAGGCGCGCACAACGGAATTGGTTTCCGAGCTGGTGGGAGCGTTTCATCGCTTGATGAAGGATCCGTCCAAGTTGGACAAAGGTTGTGCGGCCACTACAGCGATCGCAGGCGCACTCTATGAGTTGGATCATGCCGAGCCGGAGGTTTATCTCCGCGGTATTCACCACGTACAGATGGAAGGCTCGTTTGGTCCGCCCGTGGACGCGGCAGCCAAGCTGCGGGCAATCAGCGCCATGGCCCTGGCCCGTACGCGGCATCCGGCCGCGCTGGAGGAGATTGTTCCCCTGCTGGTGGACGAGTGGCCAGAGGCGAGGATCGGCGCAGCGCGCGCGCTGGCTGTGAACGGCGGTCCGGCGGGAGCTCTCTTGCTCAGACTGAAGATACTTACGGGCGAGAGCGAGACGGACGTCCTGGCGGAGTGCTTTTCCGGTCTGCTGGCAACAGCGCCGGAAAGGTCCTTGTCCTTGATTACAAGTTTTATCGATTCTGAAGACATAGCCGTTGCCGAAGCGGCCCTGCTGGCCCTGGGGTCATCGCGGCTGCCTGAGGCTTTGGACTTACTGAAAGCGAGATGGGAAAGGACGGCGGGCGGTCCGCTGCGCAAGATCGTGTTGCTGGCGATAGCCATGATCCGATCCGACGCGGCGATCGAATTCCTGCTGGCATTGCTGGCGGAGTGTTCCCCGGCCGTGGCAAACGACGTAATTGCGGGGCTGGCCCTTTTCCGCAACAACGAAAGGGTGCGAAGCCAGGTGGAGAGTGTGGTTGCACGGCGGAACGAGAAGAGCGTCAGCGAGATTTTCCGGCAGGAGTTCTAGCTGTTCCGGCCAGGCGTGGCCCGGTTTACAATCGAGGGCCATGAATATCTTTCAGCGATTTCATTTGATTGTTTTGTTTGCCGGAGCGATAGCCGCTGGGCTTCTGATTTCTAACCTGCACGCCGAAACACAAGAAGAAAAGGCGGTCCTCGCGCCCATCCATGAAATGTTTGACGGCATGGCGAAACGCGATGCGGCGGCGATCAAGAAACCTCTGCTGCCCGGCGGTACCATGGTGCTGATGCGGGATGGCAAGCCGACGCAGATGACGTTTGAAGCTTTTGCTGAAGCAGTGGGAAAACCCGGTAAGGCCCAGATTCAGGAGAGAATCCACGATCCGCTGGTGCGGATCGATAACGATCTGGCCGTGGTGTGGGCCCCGTTCGAGTTTCTGGTGGATGGCAAGGTAGACCACTGCGGAACAGATTTGTTCAATCTTGTGCGCACGGATGGAAAATGGGTGATCGCGAGTGTCGCCGATACCAGTAGGAAGGATTGTGCGGGCAAATAACAGACGGGACCGAGCTGTGGGTGTAATGGCGGTTTTTCACCAGCTATCCTGAATGCTCGTTCTTCCCGATGTATCCTACTCTGGCGAGGATCGCAGGTTGAGACGAACAATCACAGGGTTATTCTTGTTATTCCTGTTATTCCTGTTTCTGATCGCTGGCTGCGATCCTGGAATGACGATTCGTCAAGTTGTACAACGAGGGGGTGTTAATGGCATACCCGCAACGCCAAGCCCGGGCAACCTGACTATTTCGGTTAGGACCAGCCATCCCCTCAAAGGTGAGAATTGGTACGCGCCTGATGTTACGGTCACAAACTCTTCCGCTTCGCCGATCAGCATCAATTCGTTCGAGTTGGCGGCGAAAAGCGTTGTCTATGGAAACAAACGACAGGAGGGGTATCCCGTCGTGCTGGCTTCGGGTGAAACTCGGCCGCTCAGGCTTTGGTTCGACCTGCGCGAAGACATCTGGAAGACTTTCTCCAAGGAAGCGGCAGACTTACGCGTGAATTACGTAATCGATGGACAGCAAATGACCGCTCACGCCAACATAATCGGGGAGCGTCTGAGCTACTAAGGGCCAATACTGTCGATAACAGGCGTTTGCGCCCACAATCCCGTTGTGAGTGAAATGGCGATGTTACGCCAGCTGACATTTTTTAAGACGGCCAACGTGACGCTCCTGATTTCTGAGCTTGCTCACGTAGTCGTGAAGCTGTCTGGTACACAGAGTCGACATCGTCGATGTCATCAAAGGTCGGAGGGCGCGGCGGGTTGTTTCTGCCCCAACTCCACTCGCCTCTAACGGGTCCACCGAAGCAGATGCTACCGATGCCATCGCGACGTACCCATTTATCGACTACCGTCAGGTTCTCAAAGTAGGCGCTGGATGCGGTGCGGCCCTTAACACCGCTCTCGACGATGAGTGCACGCCGATTGGTGAGAGCGTAATAGGTTCTCTGCTTTTTCCAGCGGCTATAAACAAATCGGCCCCAAATGAAATATTGACCCGCCAGAACGAACGGGGTGCCCCAGATCACGCCGAACCACTGAAACGTCCTATCAGGACGATTCGTCCAAAAATCCCCTAACCCTGATGCGCCCAGAAGCCAAAAAATTGCAAATCCGCCCCATAGTAGGCTGAAGGGGATCAGTCCCCAGTCCTCCTTGTGAAAAATTACGCTGGGGTTCGGGCGGCCAGTCCACTGGATCGTTTCTCCGGGCAGCAGTTCGGAAGAAAAAGTGTTGAACGGAATGGGCGTCGTCATTGAGCTTTGAGTTTCGTTGAGTACCCGATTCTACGCCAATTTCGTTTGTTGACGTAATCAGGCGTTTAAAGGCAGTTCGTATAAATCGCACCCACATGTGGCTCGCCGACAACTGTGCCGGTACTGTCCACCTTGACCCGCAGACCGAGAAGAGCATCGTCGGAGCCGCAGCCAGAGGGTGCACATCCCTTGGTATAAATCGTTCCTTCGTACTCGCTCATCCCCTTGTCAAACGAAACAGGCAACCCATTTTCTTGAAAAAACCGGATTACATCTTCCCGATGCGTGCCGATTCTGAGCGCCGTGCGTGCATCACGTTTTAGGCTCTCGACACGTATTCCATACGCCTTTCCTCGTTGTTTACAATCAGGGCTCTGATAGCGGTAAAACATCCAGCCGAACAGAACGTATCCCACGAGCAGTATCACTGCTAAGACTGCAAAGGTCGCAATCAGAATCCGCTTGGATTTCTTCATTAGGTGAGCACTCTACCCCGAATTCCAGCCAAGTTCAACGATGCCCGCCGTAATCAGGCGATTACACCAGTAATCTCGCGCTCAAGCTGACGTGGCAAGGTTGCAGCGGGTATTCAGCGCATGGATGCCTCGCGGTTCACCTCTGTACCGCGAGTCTGACGCGTCGCAACCGCCTGCTGTTTCAGAGGCACAGCGGGCTTGGAGCCCAGCAGCTTCATGTACTCGGTCAGTGTCACGAATCGATATCCGCGCGCTTTAAGATCGCTGATCAGCCGCGGCATGATGGCGGCGGTTGTCGAGAGCTCATGGAAGGCGAGAATGTGGGTGTAGGTTCCTTTTTTCTCGCGCTGTTCGATCTGCTTCAACACCGCGTCCGCCAGAGACGGTTTGGGGCATCCGGCTGCCTTGCCGGCGCATAGGTAGTCGAGCGAGTTCACGTCGCGCAGCGCCATGGGATTTTCCGACGAGATGGTCAGCACGCGGTAGCCATGGTGCTCGAGGTCGCGCCGCGCATCGCTGGTAATGATCCAATCCGGAGGGCGGACGTAATGGGGCTGGGAGCCAGTGAGCGCCTTAATGGCCTGTGCTCCGCGGTCCACGTCGCCGATGACCCACGGTTCACCGTTTTTCCTCTCCGCGCTGCGCAGCTCCAGGTGGCTGTAGGTGTGGTCTTCCAGTTCGTGGCCGCGGCGGACCAATTGCTCTGCCGCATTGATGCAGGTGACGCCGATATTTTCTTCGTGCCGCGGCTCGCCCCAGGTTTTGGGAGTCAGCCGCCAGCCGACCACAAAGAAAGTCGCCTTCACGCCGTTCTGGTCGAGGATATCGGCTAGGCCCGGAGCAGGGTGATCGCCCTTGCTGCCGAACAGGACATAGGGCCGGGGACCATCGTCGAATGTAAGCGCGATGAGCTTGTCAGATTGGGACGCAAAACTCGTGTCTGCGGCTGCATGTGCCCCGGCGGGTGGCCCGGCCTCTTTCGACAGTAGGCTTCCGGCAATACTGTGACTGTCAACGCCGACGTGGTTGGGACCAGCACAGGCACTGGCGACGCAGAGACCGGCAATTGACAACAAGAATCTGACTTGACGCATGAAGACCATACCCCCGACTGACCGGTGCATTCCGGAAACTGTCCTGACGCAACACATGTCCTGGGAGAAAAATGAGAAAAAGAAGCGGCGCAGACAAATCTTTAAGCAATGTTTATCACGGGCGGGCTCCGTTGGTTAGAATCCGAAGGTCACTCACCAAAGGTAATTACGCGCACGCGCGCCAAGCCTGGAGCCCGGGGAACCGGTGCTGGGCTGGGCTGCCGGAGATTTTCGGGGATGGTAAGAGCGAAACCCCCGCAGCGGTTCGAGCAACTTGGAAGACATTTCCGGGTTCTTATGGTTCAGCCATATCCCCAAGACGGTCCCAGGTGTTTCCATGACCCCAAGTTACCCCCGCCGGACGCCATCGCGGTACCAGGGAATCCTGGCCGCGACACTGACCTTCCTGCTGTGTACGCTGCCGCTGCCCAGCCAGCAACCGACCTACAAGGTGACCACCCAGGTGGTGAACGTGCCGGCCACGGTGCACAACAAACACGGACAGATCATCCGTGACCTGAAAAAAGAGGACTTCATTCTGCAGGAGGACGGCCGGCAACAGGAAATCCACTATTTTGCGCTGGATGCCGACCTTCCGCTGACGCTGGGCCTGCTGGTGGACACCAGCCTTTCGCAGCGACGGGTGCTGGAAGACGAACGCCGCGCCAGCTACAAATTCCTGGACGACCTGCTGCGCAAAGAAGACAAGGCCTTCATCATCCACTTTGATCGCGAAGCCGAGTTGTTGCAGGACTTGACTTCTGACCGGCAGAGCCTGGAAGCGGCCCTCACGGACCTGCACACGCCTGACATGGAAGTCAGGCACCGTGGGGGTGGCGGCAGCGGTGGTGGCCGTGGCGGGTCGTGGCCTGGAGGCGGAGGCGGCGGTTGGCCGGGCGGCGGCGGGAGCCGGCGCGGTGGCGGAGGTGGCGGCTGGGGTGGACCTGGAACCGTACTCTATGACGCAGCTTACCTGGCTTCCAGCGAATTAATGAAGCAACTGCAGGGACGCAAGGCGCTGATCGTACTTACAGACGGTGTGGACACGGGAAGCATGGTCTCGCTGGAGCGGGCCATTGAATCCACACAACGCGCCGACACCATTATTTATTCCATTCTGTTTTATGACGCCCAGATCTACAACACGATGGGAGGCTTTGGCGGCGGCTGGGGCCGGCCCGGCGGCATCAACCTTCCTTATGGCGCCGACGGCAAGAAAGTGCTGAAACGCATGTCTGAAGAAACCGGAGGACGCATGTTTGAGGTCTCCTCCAAGCTGCCCATCGAAAAAGTTTACGAGCAGATTGCCGATGAGCTGCGCAACCAGTACAACCTGGGTTTTACCCCGCAAAGCAACGAACCCCTCGGCTACCACAAGATCCAGCTCAAGACCAAACAGAAAGACCTGGTGGTACAGGCGCGGGCCGGATATTACAAAGATAAGTAGGCGTGCCGCAGGAAAGTAAATAGCGCGGGCGGGGATTCAGCTTACAATTCAGTGCGTGCGGTGTCTAAGGCCACACGAATGCCGCAAGGAAACGAGCTCAGGCTCGTTCTAAGGCAGCTTCAAGGAGTCGCTCAATGACCCGAGTCCGCATTGCCGCTATTCTCACAATTTGTCTCGCCGGATCTTTTCTTGCAGCGCAGGAGCAGCCCAAAGCGAAAGCCAAACCCGCCAGAGTGACTGTCGCTGCCGCCAAACCCACTGAGCCCGCCAAACCAAAGTTGACTGAGGAGCAGAGGCAGGCGTTGAACCTTCTTGAAGTTTCTGAGGCTGCCGCCCGCGGCGCCGAGCCGCCCATGCGCAGCTATTCGCTTCTGCAGATCGCTTCCAGTTTCCCCACACCGGATGAAAAGCGTTCGCGTGCCTTGCTGCGCGATGCCTTCACCGCTTCGCTGGAGATCCACGACGACGATGAAACCCGGGCCAAGCTGCAGGAATACATCTTTGTCGCACTGCTGCCGTTCTCGCTGGAAGACGTGCAGGAATTGCTGCCACAGTCCGAAGCCAGAGTCCGCATGCAAACCTCGGAGAGCATCATCAGCCTATATGCGGACAAGAAGCAGTTTGATAAGGCGATTGAGCTGGTCCATCAAGTCACCGGATGGGATGAATTTCCCTACAACGGCGCCGGCAAGCTGATGGACGCCATGCCCGCCGACATGATCGCCGAGAAGCAGAGTCTGTTCCTTGAGGCCGTGAATAGTTACAAGAACCACAAGCATCCGGGAATACGCATTGGCGGTTCTCTCACTGGCTTGATCACTCGCCATTCCGCCGGGATGAACCCCAAGGTGTTGATGGCGGCGATGGAAGAAGTGCTGAGCCAGTCCAAGAGCAAAGACGAGAAGAACCAACGGGCGATGACTATAGGAGGCGACGGCGGCACAGTCGCCTTCAGCTCAGACTATGAATACCAGCTCTTTGCGTTGATACCATTGATCCAGCAAATCGATGAAAGCCGCGCCAAGGCGCTTCTGGAAGAAAACCAGTCGATCCAGGCCATGTTGCAGCAGTTTCCGCTGGGAATGCAGTCTGTGGATCCCCCGCGCAAGGCAGCCGAGAAGAAAGACCAGCCCCAGCAACAGGAAAGGCAAGTCGTCGGGAGTGGCGTCTCGTCAGCATCCACAGACAAGGCCAATGCCAACATGAGCGCGCAGCAGTATCAGACGATGCTGGCCCGCCAGCGCGCACAAGAGATCGTTGCCGAAGCCGCCACTGACCCAGTCCAGGCCCTGGCCCACGCAACAACGTTGCCCGTTACCAGCGGCAGCGCGCCTATTTCGCCGCGCGGCAACACGCTCGCTGCGATCGCGCGCCTCTCCGCGAAGAAAGATCCAGCCGTGGCCGGCCAGGCGTTGAGCGAACTGCGCAAGATCGTGCCCGACATGCCCCTGGGAATGCAGTCCCCGGCGCTGAGCACTGCGGCCAGCGTCTATCTGGAAATGGGAGACTCGGACTCCGCGGCCAAGATTGTGAGCGAAGGCTTCAAAGTCGCCGAAAAACTGCTGGAAAAAGACCTGGATCCTGAAGACCCCAATAAGGCGCTCAAGGCATGGTGGCCCTCGGCGGATGCTTATCGCCGCTTCGTCGAGGTGCAAACGAAAGTTTCTCAGCGGGATACCGTCAACGTCCTCAAGGAAATCAAGGACCCGGAAATCCGCGCGTTTGAATCCATCATGTACGCGCGCGCCCTGCTCGGCTTACCCATGAAGCGCACCATGGTCGCAGAGAAAAGAAAAGGGATGAATCGAACGTCAGAGTCTACGAACTGAGGCGCCACCCGCGGCTTAGGTAATTTGTATTGGCCCACCGCGGGTGTTACCATCGGAGTTTCTGGAGGTTATGCGAATGTCGGACCGTGACAGCAGCAACAGCTTCATGTGGTTCCTGGCTGGGCTTGGTTTTGGCGCCCTGCTGGGCGTCCTGTATGCTCCGCGCTCGGGACGTGAGACCCGTGAATCCCTGATGAACAGCGCCCAGGAAGGCCGCGACTACTTGAAGACCCGCGGCCGCGAGGCCCGCGAAACCATGGGCCAGTGGGTGGAACGCGGTAAAGAAGCTGTGAACCGCGGCAAAGAGCAGTTTGGTTCCGCTGTTGAGGCCGGGCGCACTGCCTATCGCGAAGCCGCTGAGGGCAAAAAGAACTCGTAATCATCCAGCCCGGACACTATGATGCGAGGTCACTCCCGAACTTGTCCGTCGCAGTTCGTGCAACAAGATTCGTCTGGATCATGCGTTATAAAGCGCGCGCTGGGCGCCAACTCGTGCCATAATGTCGCGGGTCGATTTCCGGCCGGGACCACAAAACCGTGACTACTGTCGTCGCCATCTTCGTAATCGTAGCCGCCGTCGCCATCTTCGTGCAGATGCTGATCCTGCTGGCCCTGTACAAGGCCTTGAAGCAGACCGCCGCGCGTGTGGAAGTGATCGCCGGGCGCATGGAAGAACAGGCCACGCCGCTGCTGGCCTCTGCCAAAGTCATCCTGGAAGACTCGCAGCCCAAGATCGCTGAGATCACCAGCAACCTGGCGGAAAGCACCGCGACGCTGCGCGCTCATGTCTCACAGGTGGCAGAAGCCACGGGAGAGATCGTGGAACGCGCGCGCCTAAACGCCGCCCGCGTGGACGAGTTCGTGGGCAGCACCATGGACAAGATCGAAACCGCCAGCGAACTTCTGGAGACCCGCGTACTCAGCCCGGTGCGCCGCGTACGCGCCATCTTATCGGCGGTGAACGCCGGCCTGGGCTTCCTGCGCAACAGCCGCGGAGGGCGGAGAGCAAGGGCCGCGCGCGCCGGACACGATCACACGGAGCAGGACGAAGAGATGTTCATTTGAGATTGGGTAATTGAGTAATTTTGTAATTGGGTAATTGTGAGCCAGCCCGAACAGCTTCGCGACCGAACGAAAACCTTCGCAATTCGAATCATCAAGCTTTTTCAGGCCTTACCTAAGACGGGAGAAGCACAAGTACTCGGTAGACAATTATTGCGCTGCGGTACATCTGTCGCAGCCAATTATCGCGCCGTCTGCCGGGCTAGATCCAAGGCTGAGTTTATTGCAAGAATTGGCATCGTCGCGGAAGAGGCCGACGAGAGCGTCCTTTGGCTTGAATTGTTGGAGGATACCGAAATTCTAAGGCGTGAGCGCCTGCAGGACATTACTACAGAGGCAAGAGAGCTAGCCGCGATTTTCTCTGCTTCTCAGAAGACCGCCAAGGGCAAATAGAATTACCCAATTACAGAATTACCCAATTACCAAATCCGCGGAACTGCTCACCTACCGAATCGCACCACCACATGTCCGCCCGGCATGATCTTTGAGCCTGCCTGCGGCGATTGTTCCTGGCCCACACCACTGCCGCTGACTTCCAATTCAAGGCCTGCGGATTGCGCTTCTTCCAGCGCGGCGCGGAGCGGTTTGCCGTGGAAGTCCGGCACGAGCACGCCAGCGCTCACATTCAGAACAACAGTCCCGTTGGCGCGATCGGGAAGTGCAGGCGCAGGAGTGGGCAAAGGAATGGGCGAAGGATGGATGCCGGCGGAAATGCGCTGGTCGGGATGTACGTTGGCCACAGTGTTGGTTGAAGGTTGCGGAGAGGGAACGGGCGTGTTCACTGTTTCCGCAGCTTCTACAATGTAATCCGGCGCGGCCTCGCTTACGTCTTCATCGCGGACCTTGGCGCGCAGCAGCAGCCTTTTCTTGTCGACCAGTGGAACATCGTGCGGCACGTTCATGTAACCCAGCACTTGCTGCGCCACGCGCGCGAACACCGGCGCCGCAACCTGCCCGCCTTCGTGCAGGCCCACGGGCGAATCCAGCACCACCAGGACCGTGATGGCCGGATTGTTGATCGGAGCAAATCCGCCGAACGAAGCAATGTAGTGCGACCGCGAATATCTGCCCGTTGCCGGATCGATCTTCTGCGCTGTGCCCGTCTTGCCCGCCACGCTGTAGCCATCCAGGATGGCTTTGGGGCCTGTGCCGCCGAGCACCACACCTTCCATCATGTGCTTCATCTGCGCCGCAGTCATCGGTGAAACCACGCGCCGCCCCAGGGCAGGATGAAACGCAATCAACTGCGGCGTGCTGCGCGGCGGCGTGGTCCCAGCAACGATGCGTGGCGGAACGTACACACCGTCATTGGCGATGGTGGAGATCATGGCGGAAAGTTGCACAGGAGAAACACCAATCTCCTGTCCCATGGAGATGGCTCCAATGCTTACCTTGGACCAGCGGCCCACCGGCTTGGTCAGCCCGCGCGTCTCTCCCGGAATCTCCACCCCTGTTTGCGCGCCGAAGCCGAACGCGCGGATATAACGGTCAAAGCGCTCTTCGCCCAACCGCAGCGCCAGCTTGATGGCGCCCACGTCACTCGAGTTGGCGAGGACTTGCGCGACCGTCAGGTCGCCATAGGCCTTGTGATCGTGGATGCGCAGGCCGTTCACCGTAATGGAGCCCATCTGGCAGTCGATGACTTCTTCAGGATTGGTCAGGCGCTCTTCCAGCGCGGCGGAAAGCGTGACGACCTTGAAGGTTGAGCCCGGCTCATAAATGTCACTCACGGCGCGGTTCTTGAGCGATTTTGGATCGGCCGACTTCAGCAGGTTGGGATTGAACGTTGGCCGGTTTGCCAGGGCCAGAATCTCGCCCGTACGCGGGTTTTCCACGATGATGGTGCCGGCCTCCGCGCGCGTCTCCGCCATCGCCCGCTCCAGTTCGCGCTCGGCCATGTATTGAATTTTCTCTTCCAGGGTGAGGACAACATTTTCGCCGGGATCGGGGTGCTTTTCCACCCGACCCAACCAGCGCCGCTTGTTGTCCATGGTGATCAGCATCTTGCCGGGTTTGCCGGAGAGCCGCGAGTCATATTCGCGCTCCACGCCGCCCAGTCCTTCGTCGTCCAGGCCCACGTAACCCAGCACCTGCGCCGCCAGCTCGCGCTTGGGGTAATAGCGTTTGGATTCTTTCTGGAAGTAGATGCCTTTGAGGTTCAGCGCACGCACGCGCGCGCTCAAGTCGTTCTCGACCTTGCGCGCCACCCAGGCAAAGGCGTGCGAAGCACGCATGCGGCTCTCCATCTCCGATGCATCGGCTTTGAGCACGTGGCTGAGCAGACGGGCCGCGGTGTGAATGTCAGGAATTTCCGAGGGAACGGCAAAGATGGAATCCACGCTCACCGTCATGGCCAGCTCGTTTCCGTTGCGGTCGTAAATGTTGCCGCGGACGGGCGAAACGTCAATGCTGCGCTGTTGCTGCTTGGCCGCTTTCTGGGTGAGAAAGCCGTATTGCACAACCTGCAGCCATAACAAACGTCCGCAGATCAACACGAACCAGAAGGCGAGAAAGGCGGCCAGATAGTAGAGACGGGAAGTGGAGTTGGTCTTGGGTTTAGCCACGGGTCGATATTGCTTCTGCGGGCGAAGCCGACTTGCGCGCTGAGCCCGCCGTTACAAAGCGCCTCAATAACTCAAGCTCGCGACGCCCTCTAGCGGTTTGGAGCGAAGCGACAGAAAAAAGAAGCCAAAAAGAACACATGGCGGATCCAGCAGGTTTTCCAGATTCCGCCATTTATGAGGAACGAAAGTTTTTCGTCCCTATGTCAGCAACTAGAATTTGCGGGGCAGGGCTACAAGGACAATCCGCGTTCAACCGCGCAAATCCGCGGTAGGATTTCCCGGTTATTGTCCGGAAACCACAGTTACTGTGCCCACGCGTGCCATGACTGCTGCGCCCGGTTCTTCATTGTCCAGATGTACCACCTGGCCAGGCTGTGGCGCGGTCAATCCCATTTGCCGTGCCAGGCTATCAATTCGCCCGGGATCGCGCAGGCCGGCCTCTTCCAGCTTCAGCGTACGATTCAGCTCCACCAGCCGGTCGCGCTCGCTCTTCTGCGCTTCAATGCGATAGCCGTATTCGACGGCGCTGAAATGCTGCCAGGCATAGAACATCGCCAGCAGGAAAAGCGCGGCTACGCTCGAGGAGAACATGCGGATCTCGCGCCGGCGCTTGGGATCGGCCACCTTTACCAGCCGCGAATTGTCGATCGTCTTCTGGAAGTAAAATTCCGGAGTTACGCCAGCCACTGCGCGCCGTTGCCCGACCGGGACGATCATTCCTGTGATGCTCATTGCCCTTGCCGCCATGGGTCCGCCTCTTTAATTCAGTCTGCGCTGGTCCATCGCCGTCGCCGAATACGCCCATGCCTGGGGGACCGGCGCCGCATTCTGTTGTTGCTGCTCCTGCCGCTGGCGCGCTTTCTGCTCGGCGCGTTCCACCGTGTTGATCAGTTCGTCAATCGTCGTTCCTTGAAACATCGTTTTGTCCTCATTTCTCGAGGGAACTTGAATTCCGGGGCGGCGCTGTTGGAAAGGTAGGACCTGAAGTTCATTTCGCCCAAGTAGGAGGAAGGCAACGCCTCCCCGGAAACTTTTTGTCTCTCCCGCCTGCCACGCCGGGAGAAACCAAACTCTAGATTCTTTCCGCGGCCCGCAGTTTCGCGCTGCGTGACCGTGGATTGCGATCGATCTCTTCTTGCGCGGCCTCTAGCGGCTTCTTTGTCAGCACGCTGTAGATGCCGGCCTTGGCGCCGTCGCGGAGAGCGTCTTTGACGATCCTGTCTTCCAGCGAGTGAAAGCTGATCACCACCAGCCTGCCTCCCGGTTTCAGCACGCCCGGGGCCTGCGCCATGAGCTGCTGCAGATCGTCCAATTCGCGGTTGACCCAAATTCGGATTGCCTGGAAAGTCCTGGTCGCGGGATGAATCTTTTCCCGAGCTCCGTGTGTTTTCATTGACCGGAGCGCAGCCGATATTACTTGTGCCAGATGAGCGGTAGTTCGTATCGGCCGCGCCCGGACAATGGCTCTGGCGATTCTCCGCGACCTCCTTTCCTCACCGAATTCGTAAATCACATTCGCGAGGTCTTCTTCGCGCATGCGATTTACCACTTGATCGGCGGTGCGCTCTTCCTGCGGGTCCATCCGCATGTCGAGCGGCCCTTCCGCCTGAAAACTGAATCCGCGCGCCGCGTCGCCGAACTGCAGGGAACTCACGCCCAAGTCGGCCAGCAGCCCGTGTGCGCTTGCCGGCGCAACGTGCTCGGCCACATCGGCGTAACTTGCGTGCAGCAGCGTGATTTTCGGGGCCTCACCTCCGAGTTCCGAAAGCCTCTGCTTCGCCCGTTCGAGCGCTTGCGGGTCCTTATCGAAGCCAATCAAATGACCCTGTGGGCCGAGGCGCCTTGCGATTTCTGAACTGTGGCCGCCAAGCCCCACGGTGGCGTCGATATAGCTCCCGCCGCGACGGATAGCCAAAAAGTCGATCGCTTCTTTTAAAAGAACTGAAACATGGCCAACTACCCCACTGCCATGCGCCCCCTGGGGAGCTCTTTCCAAACCTGAATCGTCTTCGTTCCGCGCCACTAGATGCCCAGTTCGTCGAGAGTTTTCTCATCGTCAGACGTGAACGGGTTCTCTTCTATGTCCTTGCGGTACGCCTCGATACTCTGCACTTCGAGGTATGTAAGGTTGCCGACAACGGCCACCTCGCCCTGGATCTTTGCCGTCTCGCGCAGCAGCGCCGGGACCAGCAGCCTGCCCTGTCCATCGATCTCGACGACCTGGCCGTAATAGTTCGTGCGGTTCAAGAACTTCTTCTTGGTCGGGTTGAAATTCGAGAGCCGCGCCAGCTTCTCTTCGATCCGCTGCCATTCCTCGAAGGGATAAACTTGTGCAACCTTCCCATCGAGCGATGTGATGTAAAATTGCGTGCCGTACTTTTCGTCGATCAGACGCTTGAATTCCGCGGGGACTTTGAGTCGCCCTTTCTCGTCCACTCGAGTTGGGTGATTGCCGCGAAACACGTTGTCTGACCGTTACTGCTCCGGCGATTGCCGGTAAAAAAGAGGTGAAAATGGCGATTTCTTGCTGAATCTTGGGCTCGGTCACCGCTTTTTTGGGGTTTTTCTGGTTCATTTGGCTTTCGCTCTACTTTGGACCACTTACCCCTTGATCGAACCGTTTACATCCACTTTCTACCACTTTTGACCACATCCTACGCCTAAATGGTTGTGTGTCAAGGCTAATTTTTTAGGTTCACAGAAGAAATTGCACTTGACGGGTTGGCAGACTGCGAATGGTGGAGAGCTGATCTTGAAAGCACCAGATATGGTGTTTACTTTCAGGATTCCTTTGCAAGAAACCGAGTTTGGAGACCCGTTGCTCTCTCTAACCTTTCTTTCTTCTAATGGCATCGCGCACGGTCGCGTAGAGTGGCAGCAACCCAAGCATCACACCCAAAACAAACCCGGTCACCGGCGCCCAGTCCGCAAAGTCACGGGTAGTGTCCGCGGCGAACATCAACCCGCCGACAAAGACACCGCAAACCCAGAGCGTCGCGCCCAGCGCAATCATCCCCAGGAAAGCTATTGCAAGTTGGCGGGCTGTGGGCGCCACATTGACCGCGATGCCCAGAGCCACGCCGGCAAAGGCGGCGGCGATCGGCATACGGCGCACGGAAGCTTGTGCAACGCCGAGCCGCGTGGCCAGCGGAATGAGGAACACCGCGGCCCATCCGCACAGCAATGCTAATCCCAAGCACCAGCCCGAGGTGCGACCGAGGGAAAGAGGGCGGCGGTGATCAGGAGCGGAACTCGCCTGAATTGTCATGCCTCAAGAGTCTAAGTGTCGTCAGTTTCATCGGCAACTGGGGTGGGTTCGCCGGGCTCCGCCAGGCCGTGATAGCATCGTGGGCCGCAAGCGCGTTTGCGGTTCCGGCCCGGCTCCCATTCGCAGCATGCCTCTGGAGGAAACATTGAAGATCCGGCTTGCGGGTTTTCTGTTGTTCTTCGTTTGCCTTGCTGTCCCTGCTGACACGTTTAGTCCAGTGGGCGCGCCGCTGCTGCATCAGGGCGCGGTGGTGCTGGCGGCGTTCAGCCCGGACAGCCGCCGCGTGGTCACCGCGTCTGAAGACGGAACGGCGCGAGTATGGGACGCCGCTACCGGCGCGCCGGTAGGCGCCCCGCTACAACACAAGGACATGGTGCTGTGGGCAGCGTTCAGTCCTGACGGACGGCACGTTGTCACCGCTTCGGCCGACAAGACCGCGCGAATTTGGGACGCCGCCACGGGCAGGCCCGCAAGCATGCCCTTGCCGCATGAACACTGGGTTTTCACCGCGGCTTTCAGCTCCGATGGACGGCGCGTGGTCACGGCTTCAGGCAGGGCTGCGCAAATGTGGGACGCCAACACCGGCAAGCCCTTAGGCCTGCCTGTGGAACATCCCCAGGGAGACGTTCTCATGGCGGCGTTCAGCCCCGACGGCCGCCGCATTGTTACTGCTTCCGCCGACGACACGGCGCGAATATGGGACACCACGGCCGGCCAACCGGTGGGCGCAGCTCTGCAACATCCGGGAGGATTCGTCTTCTCGGCGGCGTTCAGCGCCGACGGCCACCGCGTGGTCACCGCCTCGGCCGATAAGACCGCGCGCGTCTGGGATGCGGATACCGGCAAACCGTTAGGTGCGCCGATGCAACATCAGGGATTCGTTCGCTCAGCGGCGTTCAGTCCTGACGGCCACTACGTTGTCACCGCGTCCGCCGACAAGACTGCGCGTGTGTGGGAAGTTGGCAGCAGCAAACCGGTCGGTCCTCCCCTCCAACATCAGGACAGGGTTGAATCGGCGGTGTTCAGTCCTGATGGGAGGCGCGTGGTCACCGCGTCTCGGGACAAGACCGCGCGCGTGTGGGAAGCCGGTAGCGGCAAACCCCTGAGCGGGCCGCTGCAACACCAGGACCGGGTTGAAACGGCAGCCTTCAGCCCTGACGGCCACCGCGTAGTCACCGCCTCCCGCGACAAGACGGCGCGCCTGTGGAAGGCCGGCGGCGGCAACCAGGGAAAATGATTCCAGTTTGACGTGAGCCTGGCGAAAAGCCCTCATCGTTCGCTTCGTGGCACTCTCCACTGGAATGTCCAGGCAAGGCATCGCAAGATAAAATTGTTTCGTCCAAGTCGATGGCAACCAGGAGAAACTCCGCTCACCATCCGGCTCCGGCCTGGAGCGCCAGCCAGATTCACGCGCTGCGCCTCCATCGCCATCATCTGCTTGATCGCGAACCGGCTGGTCTGCTCACCCTCTGCCGCGACGTCTGCGGCGTGCAAGCGCAAGTCATGTCAGCCGCGTATCTTCAGCTTTGGGCGCGCGACCATTCCCTGAGTCGCGGTGCGATCGAGGAAGCGATGTGGAAGACGCGCTCGCTGGTTAAGACCTCGCTCATGCGGCAGACGCTGCACATGATCGCCTCTGATGATTTCTCCCTCTATATCGCCGCGCTTAAGCGCAGCCGAATCAAGGCTGCTTTGGGGGTCATGGCGAGATGCAAGGTCGGGCGTGACGAAGCCGATGACCTGACCGCACTAATCCTGGAGACCCTTGCTTCCGGGCCACTGGAACGCACGGCCATCAGAGCTGCGGTCCATCCCAAAGTAAGCAAGCGCATGCGCGAGTGGATGAGCAAGGTGTGGAGCATTATGCGAATTCCTGTGGCGGAAGGTCTGGTGTGTTACGGTCCCGGCGAGGGCAACCAGACCACATTCATCCGCACCGATCAATGGCTCCCAAAGCAAGCGACGGTCGACGAGCGCAAGGCCAAGTGCGAACTGCTGCGCCGTTATCTGCGTGCATATGGCCCAGCGACCTTGAAAGACTTCGCTCACTGGTCCGGTATGTCGATGGTTGAGGCGCGGGAACTGGCGCCGTTTGCCCAGAACGAATTTGCAGAGATCGACGGCCATCTGCTTTTGCGCGATGACGTTCGGTTCCTCGAAGAGCGAGCGCCCGACTGCGCCTCGGTCCACCTGCTACCGCACTTTGATGTTTATCTTCTGGCGCACGCGACGAAAGACCACTTTCTGGACCCCAGGTTCTATAAGCGCGTCTACCGTAATCAGGGCTGGATCTCGCCTGTTCTGTTGATTGATGGTGAGATCGCCGGTGTATGGCGATTTGAACCTGCAGGAAAAAAACTTGGCGTAACTATTGAAGCGTTCCAACCCGTCCCGCGGCGTCTCCACCGCCAAATTGAACAGAAGGCTGAGGCCCTGGCAAAGTTCTTCGGGCGGACACTTGACCTCAAATTGGGCAAGATCACTAGCGCGGTTAGAGACAGAAGATTTCGACTCTGAGGCGCAGCTTACTTCCGTGCGCTCTTGGGCCCAGTAGGGCGCTGCAACGGCTCCACGGTCAACGCGGCCCAGCCTTCAGGATTGAATTCCGCCATGGCCACAGCCGTGTCTCCGGTCTTTTCACCCAGGTCCCTTTGAAAGACCACGCCGTCAGGGCCGACCATGAAGCTCATGATGCCTGAGTCGCCGTACTTTGCCGGGTAAGCCACAACGGCAAAGCCGCCAGTGAGTTTTCCATCCTTCATGAAGTCACGTTCGCCACCCTTGGCGCTGCCGCCTTGTTTGGTGAGCACGCGGTAATAGTAGCCGTTGAATGGCTGCGGCTTGTCGCTGCGGGAATAACCCAAAGCTTTGGCCACATCGCCCAGCGGACCCAGCGGACTCTGCGGCTGCCCCTCCGCCGCCTCCCAATACAAGCCGTTCTGCTGGCCGGGATCGCTGACGAACTTTTGCGCGTATTGTTTGGCGCCGCCGTGCGCCTGGCTGAAATAGATGCCCTGGGCGTCAGCGATATCGCCGAGTACATTGATGGCGACCAATTCATTGTTGCCGATGCGGCGCGCCAGGACTTCGTCTTTGCCCGCCGCCGTATCAAAGTACCACTTGCCCTCAACGTTCTTCTTTAGAGGGATGGGGAAGGGAAAGTTGTCCGCGCCCACGTAGAGGGTTTCGCCGCCCGCCTTGTTGGCATCCCAGCGATTCATCCGGCTGTACGCGGCGACAAAAAGCTCGCGGGTGTTCTTGTCCTCCACGGCGTCGCCGGAGAAGAGGAGATCCTTTCCGTCGGGGCCAAAAATGGCAAGGAGCTTATTCTGGTCGCCTGCCTTGGCCGCTTCAAACAGCGCCGATCCAGCTTCCGCCGGAGTCGCGAAGGCACGCGGAGCATTCTGGTCGGCAGAGCTCTTCTCCGCAGCCTTCTGCGTCTTGCTGCATGAGGCCAGCGAAACCGCCAGCGCGAGGAGCGCCATGGTCAAACAATTCTTCATCAGACGCAACATATGAGTTCCTCCCGGACTTTATGAATCAGCGGCGTCCGCCTCCGTGGAAGCCGCCGGCCCGCATGCTGCTGTATCCCCGATCACTGGCGGCGCGTGATGACCAGCCACTGGAGGCTGAAGAACCGCTCCATGACTTGCCGGTTGACGTAGTGCCACCGGCATAGTGCTGTCCGGTGCTGGTGGTTCCGTGATACGCCGTGCCTCCTGCGGCGGTGCTGCTGGCTCCATAGTGATAGCCTTGGCCCGTCGCAGTGCTGTAACCGGAGCCTCCGGTATGGACCGCACCGCCGGCGGTGGTGGAAGTGTGCGTACTTTGCCCGCCATAGGCAGTCCGATAGGCGCCTCCACTGCTGGTTCCGCCATAACGATTCGCGCCCGAATAAGCTCCAGCGGAACCGTAGGCCCCGTGGTACGTGCTGGCCGAGCCGTACGCTCCGTGGTAAGTCGTCCCATAGCCGTGATAGCCGTAAGCGCCGTAAGCGCCGTGCCAGGCTGCGTTACCGTAATAAGGTGCATGACCGTAGTACACCGCGCCGCCATGCCAGCCAACACTCCAGGCACTCCATCCCCAGGTGTAAGTGGTGCTGTGCATCAAGGCGCCGAGGGCGATGCCGGCGCCGAATCCAATCACCGCAGCCGCCGCCACATCACCCGACGTATACCCCGGCACCGTGTACGGCGTGCCGTAAATTACCGTTGGGTTGTAAGTGGGAACATAGACTACCGTGGGATTCGCCGGCTCAATCACGATCACGTCGGGCGATTGCTCGACCACTTTCATCTCTGAGGTCGTCTTCAGATTGCCGGCAGCTTTGGCCTTGGCGCGCAATGTCTGCACGGCCGCCATTACTTCCTTCGGCTGGTTGTGATAGGCCTCGCCCAGCTCTGAGGTCCACGCCAGGTTCTTGTTCATGTTATCGATCACGGAAGGAAACTGTGTAAGCGCCTTCACCGCCGGGTCCCACGGTTCCTTGTTCACAGCCTCCGCCAGCTTCTCACCGGTAAGTCCTTTATGCTGTTGCTGCCATTCATAGGCGAGCACCACCTGGTCAGGGAACGTGGCAGCGGAGAGCACCTGTGCCACCAGCGCGTCAGGATACAGAGCGATCGGCGCCACCAGCGCCTGGAGCTGCTCGGCGCTTCGCTGGGCGCTTTGCATGTTAGGATTCCCGCCGCTTTCCTGCTCCTCATATCCAAATAAGACCGGTGAGTACGCGAAGACGAGCAGAATGCTCAGCGCCACCGATATCAGCTTTCTCAAATTGTCGGAGATCATAGGTTCCCCTTGCCCGAAAATGCCCAAAGCACGGGCAATCCCGCACACGTGCAGCATCCGCGATCTTTACTAAAGCTTTCTCATTTGGATGGCTGCCACGGGCAGCGAGTTGGTCGGCAAGGAGAGCAGTGCGGCAACTCACAGCTCAGCCGCCTTGTCTTCCGGCGCCTGTTGCTAGAAAGAGATTTCCAACCCCGCAAGCGCGCCCTTCTGGCTCAAACTCACGCCGATACGCTGGGCCTTGGTGTTGATGTCAAAACGCGAGCCCAACTGATATCCGCCGCGGATGGCAAAGTTCCTGCCGAACCTCAAGCCGACAGTGCCCTGCGACGACACGAAATTGCCGTAGCCGAAGAAGTACATTCCCAGGACGTTGGCGTCCACAAACAGAATGCCGTGATTGGGGATGATGTACCAGCGCACGGTGGGCCCCGCAACCGGGAGCGGCGCGCGAATGCTTCCTGACGAGAATGCCGCCGCCTGGGGTATGCCGTTGTTCACTTGCGAGGCGGTCCTCAGACTGCCGCTAACGTCGATGATGTCGAGCTGCACCTGTACCCCAAGGACGAACTGCCTTCTTCGAATGAAATCGTATTGGTACCCGGGAATCAGAAACAGTGAACTCAGGTTGCCGGTGGCGACGGAATTCACGTTGAACGTCTGGCCCTGAAAAGTGATCGTCCGATTGAGCACAACCGTTTTGGTTTGATCAAAGTCGGTGGCGATGAGATACAGGTGGTTTTTGTGGGTGAATTTCAGGTCGACCTTTCCGTAGAACGTGGAATAAGTATTAAAGCCAATGTCTTTGCTCAGGTCGAGCAAGCCGGTCCTGCCCGCGCTGGTGAAGGTACCGGAAGGATGTGAGTTGAACCAGAACAGGCTAAAGCGCAATTTGTATGAATCGAACTCTTCATCTTCGCCGCCGGCGGCATACGCAGCGGGAGCAGCCGCCAAAGCGAGCAAAACCAACCAGTAGATGGACCTCAATTTACGACCCGGCGTTCGTCGGGTATCGGACAGTGCTATCACTAGCTCACCTCCAAGCGACCCAAAGGACCTCTTCAATACTGATTCCTGCAGCAAAGCTGAAGTTGTCCTCTGCGCCCTAAGCTGGGGACTTAAAGGCCACCTCAGTTATTCGGCGTAAGCCCTGCCCTGAAATCGTGTAGTAAGATTTCCAGCTCACAATGCTCCTAAGAACACGTACAAAAACGGCGAAAGCCTCGCCTGAGGCAGCGTGAGGCGACTTCTTCTTTTCGTCGCAATGCTTCAGGCGCGGTGGGCTTACGCCCAGGCCCAGCTACCGCCTTGTTACGCCGGTTTTGAGGTCTCACAGGACTGCATCGTAGAGCGCGGACTGGAGCAGAAAGTGGCCGCGTATCAACGCAAAATCACTGAAGCCATGTGGAAGTTGGGCGCAAGCTACAAGGTCACGCTCCGGCCCGTGAATAATCTTGTGGAGGCAGGATACAACCCGTGGACGGTTGGCGATGTATTTACGGAAGTGGTCCGCGACGAGGAAATGCGGAACCAATCATTCATCATTAACGTGACTGCGGGATTTCTGGAGAAGCAGCCGGAAATACTCTTTGAGGCTTCGTCGCTGCACGAGGTCTGCCATATCATGAACGACGATTTGACCGGTTACCACCGCAACGGCGCAAACACAGAAGCTGCCGAAGAGCATTGCGTTCTTCAAGTCGTGGGCGAATCACGCTACAAACAATACTTGCAGGCTTATGCCGCATACCAGCACTGGGACGCGGCAACGTATGACAGGGTCCTCCAGAAAGTGAAGGACGTGACCCTGGTTCCGGCGCCCAGCG
>DASVFK010000415.1:0-18202 GCA_036380095.1 Candidatus Angelobacter sp.
GCTGTCGGCGCCAGGACGACGAGCGCCGTAGTGCAATCCATCTTTTCCGTAATTGTGATCAGCGCGGTATTCACGTTTTTTTTCGCGCTCATAGGCATCTGAACATGCCAAAGCCACACATCACGGTCGACGATTTACGAGTAGGTTGGGGAACACGGGTCCTCTTGGAGCACGTCTCCTTTCAAGTCGAGCGCGGGACGATCTTCACCATTCTTGGCGGGTCAGGAAGCGGAAAGAGCACGCTGCTGCGATATTTGATCGGGCTCGAACGGCCGCTGGCCGGGAGCGTCTACATCGAAGGTGTGGGAGACCCGCATCTGCATGAAGGCGCGCCGCCCTTCGGCGTGCTCTTCCAGTCAGGCGCGCTCTTCAGTTCCATGACGCTGGAGGAAAACCTTGCTCTCCCTTTGACAACCTGGACCGCCATCCGCGGCGCGATGGCACACGAGCTGGTTCAGGCCAAACTCGATCTCGTCGGGCTTGGTCCATTCGCTGATCATCTGCCGGGCGAAATCTCGGGCGGCATGAAGAAGCGCGCGGGGATTGCGCGTGCCTTGATGCTGGAACCCGATCTGTTGTTCTTCGACGAGCCGTCCGCCGGGCTCGACCCCATCTCGGCGATCGAACTCGATCAGCTCATCCTCATGCTCAGCCGCAACCTAGGCATCACGATCGTGGTAGTCACGCACGAGCTGCCGAGCATCTTTCTGGTGGCCGACTACTGCATCGTCCTGGACAAAGCGGCGAAAGGAGTGGTGGCGCAGGGGGACCCGCGCAAACTGCGCGACGAATCAAAGATCCCGTTCGTACACAATTTCTTTACGCGGTCGGCGCCCGGCGCGTCCGCGCATCAGGGAGGGTAATCCAATGCCTGCCGAGAAGAGCTACGCACGACTTGGCTTGTTCATCGTAGTGACACTGATCGTCGTCCTGGCGACGTCGGTTTTCTTCATTCAACGGCTGAAGCAGCGTGACGCAATCGCCATGGTCACCTATACCAACGAGAATGTGTTCGGCCTTGACGTTTCCAGTGCGGTTCGGCTCCACGGCGTGCCTGTGGGCCGGGTGACAGCAATCCGCGCGGACCCAATGGGGAAGATGGTCGAAATTGACTTCGAGATGTTCCTGGATCGCCTGCAAACCATTGGCCTGGACGTCAAGCGGATCCGCGCGGCTACCGATATCGGAGCCGTGTTTCCCAATCTTCGTGCCCAAATTATGGGCAATCCTATGACGGGTGAGGCGTACCTGTTGCTGAATCGGCTGGAGCCCCCCCCACCGGCGATGGCACTGGATTTCAAACCGACTCGCCCCTACGTTCCCTCGGCGCCCTCGCCATTTGCGAGGTTGGAAGACCGGCTGCCTGAACTTCTTGATCGCGCCGATGCGACGTTCCAAACCCTCAGTGCGGTGGTCGCGCGCATGCCCTATACCCTTGAGCGGGGCGACCGGTTTTTCACTCACGTGGAACGCATCATGCAAGAAAGCCAGCTACCAGCGCTGAGCGCCGACTCGCGGAAGTTTTTTACCACGACAAGCGCGCAGATCGAGCAAATGAGGTCCGAGATGGACGCAGTGCTCGGCCCCCAGGGCACGTTGACCAGGTTCTCTGAAGATGCGCGGGCCACGATCGACGCGGCAAACCTTCCGGCTACCAGCCGGTCCGTTCGCGACGCCGCGGACAACTCCCGACTTGCAGCCGACGATCTGCGGCGCTCTCTCCCGGCGATTCGTACCTCGCTTGACCAGTTGCGGGAACTCGCGCGCAAACTCGAAGAACAGCCCGAGTCGGTGGTCTATGGTTCGCGCACACCGGAAGGGAAGCCCAAATGACTGGTAAGCTCCGATCAGGTATCTGTCTGCTCGTGATGATGGTTGGCTTGGGAACAGTCGCCTGCAAGCTGCGCCGCCCCGACACGGCGCCCGCCCGAATGATCGAGCCGCAATTGCTCCAGCCACAACAGGCCGGGCCGGCCGCGCCAGTATCGAAGGCCGCGAACGCCGCCCCAGTTCGGTTGCTGGAAACGCAGGCCTTGGGGCATATCGGTCGGCCCCTGCTGCATCAGCAAGCGAGCGGTGAGTTGGCTGCGGACCCCGTCTGGCGTTGGTCGTCCGCGCCCGACCGGTATCTTGATACGGCGCTACAACTTGAGGCCGCATCGAACCCAAACGTCCGCCTGGTAGATGCCGCCCGCGCTACCGCACTGGCCGCAACACTTATTGTGTGGGACCTGGAGCCTAGAGAAGGAACACGACTCGTGGGGGCTGTGGAGTTTCAGATCATGGGAGACAACAACGTCGTCCTTACGAAAGTAGTGCGGGACAGCGAGCCTATAAACACAGAACTGCCTGGCAATCTGGCGGTCGCCGCGGGCAACCTCTTGCGCCGGCTTGCGTCGGAGGGACTCAAACTTGCGGTAAGCCAACCGCCCGCCCCCACGACTTCACGGCAACCTCGGTGAACCGGCCCAAGCTCCGTAATCTCTCTCTCCAAAGCCATTGTTTCGCTCCCTACTTACCTATTGCTAAAACCGTGGACGGAAGGTTCCCCATTCCTTTGCGCTCGCTCACGACATCCTTGACTCTTCGAAAACACAGAAAACGTCCCGTCTGTTCCCGGTTTATCCCGGCTGGGTTCTAGCTGTCGCCTCAGCTACTCGTTTCTGAGCGCCACCCCGGGATCAACCCCGACGGCGCGAATGGCGGGAACAAAACAGGCGAGCAATCCGGCCATTACGAGAAGCAGCACGGATACGGCTGAGGATACCCAATCGAGTGGCGCAACCTGATACAGCATGGTCCGGATGAAGTACCCCGCGGCGAGCGACGCAGCAAGCCCTACGCCGATGCCCGCGGCAAGGACGCGTGCACCCTGACCGAGCAACAAGCCAATCACCGACCGGGCCGACGCCCCGAGAGCCATGCGGACGCCAATTTCCGCACGGCGCCTTTGCAATTGCCCGGACAGAGCCCCATAGAGCCCGAGCGAACTGACCAGCAGCCCCAGCATGGCAAACCAGCCAACCAAGTATCCGGAAATTAATCGATCCCGGACGGTGGCCGCCGTGATCTCCTCCAGTGGTCTAAAGCCACGCACCAGCGCGCCCTGGTTCCACACCGACATTCGAGCCTTCAGTGCGGAGAGGAAAGCCGGAGGCGGGACTGCCGTGCGGGCAACTACACTGACACCCGCATCGAACACCGGAATGAAGGGGAGATAGGCGACGGGAGGAGAAGGCTGATCTAAAGACTCGTGACGCAGGTTCCGCACCACGCCGATCACTTGAGACCGCAAGTCCAAAAATCCCACGTGGACTTCCCGTCCGACCGGATCCTCGCCATGGAACAAAGCCTGGGCTGCAGCCTGGTTTAAAACCAGGACGGCCGCTCCACGTTCCACTTCTTCTTGGGAAAACGACCGACCCCGGACAAAACTCGCGCCCAGGGTTTCGAAGTATCGCGAACCGGTCATGCGGAAAGCGATGGTCGGGTCGTTTGCTGCGAAACTGCTGCCGTGCGCGCTCATCACGGTGGCCATACTGGCGCCTACCGGCGGATCCGCAGCGAAGGCGGCGTCCTTGGTTCCAGGCAGGTCCCGGATCAACTGAGTGAGTTCGAAGGCCGCACCGGTCAGCGCCTTTCCGTTCACCGGAAGGGATGCGCGGAAGGTCACGACCCCTGCGGGATCGAATCCCGGATTGGAGCGCAGGGCTGCGGCGAAACTTCGCGAGATGAGGCCCGTGACAGTCAGCAATACCAGCACGATCGCCACTTGGGTGGCCAGCAGAACGGCCGGCCACTGGATGCGGGACTCGCCCGGCGATTGTCCTGCGCACTTGAGGTTCTGCAGCAAGTCCGTGCGCAAGGCCTGGCGCGCGGCGGGCAGCCCAACGGCGAACGCGGAGACGAGACACACGATGGCACCGAACAGCGTCAACAGCAGGCTGGGATCGAGAAGCTCGGGCCCTATGCGCTTGAGGTCGGGAAGCATGGAGACGATAACGGGGCGGGCCAACCGGGCCAGCAGCAACGCCAGACCCGTTCCCGCGGCGCACAACACCAAGGCTTCCTGGAGATAGACGGAAACCACATCGCGTCCACGAGCACCGAGAGCCAGCAGAACCGCCGACTCGCGGCGCCGGGCCATCGCCCGGGCGCCAAACAGGCAAGCCAGATTGGCGCAGACCAAGGCCAGAAGCAGCCACGCCGCACCCTGCAGCAGCATAATGGTTGAGACGTCAAGGGGTCTGAGGACCGAGCGCAACGGCTCAACCCAATACTGAGACCCGGACTCGAGACCGGCATCCTGGAAGGCGTGCTGCACCTGGGCGGAGAGGCTTTCTAAAGGCGTGCCGGCCCTCAACCTTAGTACGCAACGATAGAACGCATCACCGGAATTGGCTTCGATCTGGCGGCTGCGCCACGGGAGTGGGACAAGAAGCTCGGCATTCGAAGCAAACGGTGGAGTCGCGCCACCGGGCACGATGCCAATGATCTGCACGAGGCCCGAGACACCTCGCCCCGCTCGAGTCTCGAACGAGCGGCCCACGACTGCCGCATCGCCGTGGAAATACTGTTTCCATGCCGCCTCGGTCAGCAGCGCGCGGTGGGTCGCGGTGTCTGCAACTTCGTCGTCTTGTAGACTGAAGAACTCCCCAGCAAGCGGACGGATGCCGAGTGCGTTCCAGTATCCGCTGTTCACCTGCCAGACTGCCAGGTCGATGGCATCCCTGCCATCCCACAATGCGATTCTTGACGCGGAGGTGACGAGCCCAACCTCCATTGCCCCCGGAGCTTGTTGCCGGATTAATGCGGCCTGGCGTCCAGTGATGGGTACGGGTCGTGCGACGACGCCCTTGCCGTCTCGACTGGACAACGTCACCAGCCGCTCCGGCTCCGGGAACTTCAAAGGCCGCCAAAGCAGCGCGTAGGCGGCGTTGAACATTACAAGATTCACTCCAAGTCCGAGGCTCAGCACCAAGAGGGCCATCAAGGTGAACCCCTTGGACCTTATCAACCTGCGAAAGACGACTCGGAGATTCGTTAACGGAGTACCCATCGTTTTTCTACCTCACCGCGTCAATCTCAATCTTCATGATGCCGGAATCGAATGAGCCGTACCTGCCTCCTCAACTGTAACGTTTCGAAATTGTTTGTCAAAGTAACTTCGGTAAAGGGGACATTCCGAATAAAGTTCGCGGTGTGAACCTTGGGCCACAATCCCCCCCTGGTCCAGCACCATGATCTGGTCGGCATTGACGACGGTGGACAACCGGTGCGCGATCACCAGACAGGTGCGGCCTCTGGTGGAGTCGTAGATGGCTTCCTGAACGTCGGCTTCGGTGTTGGAATCGAGAAACGCGGTAGCCTCATCGAGCAGAAGCACGCTGGGGTTGGAGACCAGGGCCCTGGCGATCGACAGCCTCTGGCGCTCGCCGGCCGAGAGCATGGTCCCGCGCTGACCGACGACCGCGTCGTAGCCCGCGGGCAGACTACTCACAAAGTCGTCCACATGCGCCCGCACGGCGCTGGCCAGCACTTGATCCGGGCTGGCCTCCGGCGCCCCGAAGCGAATGTTGTCGGCAATGCTCCGGTTAAACAGATATGGATCTTGAGGCACTAACCGGATCTGTTTGCGGAGTCCGCGGAGATCGAGGTCCCGGAGATCGACGCCATCCACCAGGATTTTCCCGCTTCCACATTCATATAACCGCAACAGAAGGCTGAAGATGGTCGATTTACCGGCCCCGCTGGGCCCGACCAGAGCTACCGTGGTCTCCGGCTCAATGCGGAACGAGACATCCTGCAGCACCGGCTGTTCACGTTCCGCGTAGGAAAATGAGACATTTCGGAATTCGATGCTGGGGAACGGCGGCAGCGTACCGGACCGGCCGGCGAAGGCCGGCGAGCCCGTTCCGGCCCCCGCTTCTCCGGGACGGTCGAACAACTCGAAAACTCTCTGCAGCGATGCGGCAGAAGCCTGCACCGACTGGGAGGTGCCGTAAATATTCTTCAGCGGCGTAAACAAGTAGGCCAAGTACATGTTGAAGGCAAACAGGCTGCCAACCGAGAGACGGCCCGCGATGACCTCGTGCCCGCCGTACCAGATTACGGCGAGCGGGGCCAGCGTGGCGATGCACCCCATCGTCAGATTGGAGAGCAGGCCCAGGGTTGTAACCTTCATATTGCTGCGGACGAATTGGTTCAGGCTGCGCAGCAACAACCGCGTCTCTCCCAGTTCACGGGCAAAGACCTTAATGATGAACGCCGAATGGAATATGTCCTGAAGCTTGGCGGCGACCAGGGCGTGTTTTTCCTGATTCTCGTACGAGAGAGCGCGAATCCTCCGCCCAAAATGAACCACCGACCAGGTGAAAAATGGCAGGGTGGAAATGGCTAAAAGGGCCAGCCTCCAGTTCATGGCAAACAGCATCAGCGTGGCCCCGAGAAGCATGAGCAGATCCACCAGAGTTTGAACATACCTGTCCGTCATCACTCCCGCCAGGTTGCCAACGTCGGAATCCGCCCGCGCCATGAGGTAGCCGGGATTTTGGCGGTCGTGAAAACTCATGGGAAGGTGCAAGATGTGTTCGGTAAGTTTCTTGCGCACCGTCGTCATGACCCTCTGCTGCACGACCGTGAAAACGTATTGGCGCACCGTGGAAAACAGGTAGCTCAGAAGAGCCGTGGCCAGGAAGGCCACGCCCAAGAAGTTCAGAAGCCGCAGGTTGCGAGTGATCAGGGCGTCATCGATGATCGCCTTTGAGATGATGGGCTGGACGAGCGAAAGAGCCAGCCCGGCGAACATGCACACGCATCCGATAAGGATCGACCTGCGGTAGGGGGCAAAATATCTGAGGAACCTCAACAACAGAACGGAGGTCTCCCGCCAGGAAGACCTCCCTGCTTGTTCTCCCTTTCGCGAACTATTGAGCGCCCGAGGATCGTTCATCGATCCGGCCCACCCGTCAGAAAGCGCATGCCGCCATGATCGAACCAAAGTTTCAGATGTTGGCCTTCCGCCAGTTTGTTGCCGTTTACGTCGAACAGAGCCGCGCCAGTCGCCAACAGCTCCGAAGTCCCGGTGGTATAGACAACGGTTTTGGCCCACAGAACAAACCGCTCGCCGCCGCCCGGTGAGCAGATCACTTTCGCCCCATGGAAGGTCAACTGGTCGCCCACGGCGGATGCCGGCCTAAAGGTGCGGTCCGAGGAATAAATCGTAAAGTAGTCCGTCCGGTACTCGGTGGCGAAGTTCCCGCCGGACTCCTCCGGGGAGGTTCGAGTCATGAGAACTGCGACGCTCTTGTGCGTGGATGGACTGCGATAGCGGACGACAACCGTGGCGCCTGGGCCCATGGCAACAACGCGTTCCGCAGCCGCCCCGGCCACCGGTTCTTCAAATGCCACGCGCACGCTCACCGTGCCGGATTCGGATTCTTTGGGGCCGGCGCTATCGACCGATACCAGCAATCCATGGCGCGACCATGCAGACGAACCCGTTCCGGCTGCGCCTGCCGGTCCGGGGTCGCGGGCGGGGTAGCTGATTTCGCCGGAGCCGAACGATGCGACGCCGCACTTCGACCAATGGTTATGGTTCGGATTGACGTTTTCGACGACTAGTTGAGCGCCGCCATCCTGCTGCCAATCGCAAACCGCGAATCGCACTTTCGCCGGCGAGGTTTGTGCTGTTTGGTTCATTTGTGCTCCCGCTGCCAGGGCCGCCGCCAACAGAACGTACAGACTGGCCAGACCTACTGCTTGAAATCGTTCCATTCGAATCCCCCATTTCAACGACAAACCGCCGGGACCATGTCCTGGGACATGTCCGGCGGCTTTCACAAACATCAAGCGCTCTGGGGGCTAACTTTCAATCCGCCGCTGCAGGAACACTCGATCAGGGAGCCTTTGGTTGAACAACTGTTCAAGACCGTGCCTGACCCTGTGCAACTGTCTGCGAGCAGGTCGATTGCTTGGAAGCCCACAAGCGGTTCAATAATCCATTCCATACATCCTCCTGTCTCTTAAGAAAAGAACACCCACCACCAGCCGCAACCGCCCAAGGCGGACCGTGGCGGCTCGAACCTCAGATTACGACTGCGTCTGGATCACGAACGAGTTCGGCGTTGGGCCGCACTCGACCAGTCCAGCCGTACATTGGCAGTGCCGCAATTCGCCGCCGCCACTGCAGGCGTTGGCGACCACCGAGTCGATCTCGGTGAATCCTGGCAACGGTGCTACGAGCCAGTCCATATTCCACTCCTTTCGTTGACAAAAAGATCAGAGCAATAAATTTGCCGGAGTCCTAGGCGTTGGCTGTGGCTTTCAGGCCGCCGCTGCATTGGCAATTCACGAGACCGCCCTTGCAGCTGCAGGAATTCAGCACTGTGCCGTCGCCGGAGCAACTCCCCTCCACCATGTCCAGGGAGATTGCCCGGATTCCGGAAATTGGTTCAATCAGCCATTCCATATCGTTCTCCTCTGCTGTTAGAGCTTGCCGCTTCTGTTACCCTCGATGCGGCGCCCCCGTTCATTGGAGTTGCCCCTTCACTAGACCTCCTGAACAACTGCAGGTAAGCAGTCCCCCGGTGCAGCTGCAGGAGTTGAGTTTTGCGCCACCACTACATTCGTCCGCAGCCACGAGATCAATAGCTGCGAAACCTTGAATGGGCTCCATGATCCAGTCCATGAGTCCTCCTTTCCGGCCTTAAGCGCCTATTGTTGTTGTGAAAATTTGAGCCCGCCACTGCAGGTGCACACGATCAGCGCCCCTTGCACGGTGCAGTGATCGAGCGTTGACCCGCCCGAGCAGGTATCCGCCGCTAAACTCACCATCAGCGAGAATCCGGCGACAGGTTCTACAGTCCACTCCATAAGACCTCCTCTTTCAAAGCTTGACGACAAGTCCGTTGTTGCAATTGCAGGTCTTCAGACCGATCCAACAATCGCAATGATCGACAGGAGCAACTTCGATTTCCAGATTGAAGCCGCTCATTACGGTCTCCGGTTTAATGATCCACTGCATGATGACCTCCTTCCAGTGGTTGCTTTGACTGCTGTTGAGTCAATTGTGAGAGAAATACATCTATCTTCTGGTTCATGAGAACCTTCCACGGCGTGCAGTTGCAGCCATCGGTGTTCTTACCTTGGATTGCGACGGACGGACAACCACCGGCGCAGATGGGGAAGAACTCGCATTCGCGGCACTTGGGAAACTGTGCCAGGGGATCGTAGCTCAACCACTCCATGAGTTTGGGGTTCAGTTCGAGCGGCGTCGAGACGTTACCGATGCAAGCATCGAGATTATTCACGTCCGACCAGCACTTATAGAGCTCGCCGTCGGGGCCGACGACAAAGCCGCCCGGCGCTGCGGCGATACAGTAAGTGCTTCGCGTCGGATACAAATTGCCGAGCGTAAAATTCCTTTTCAACAGGTCTCTTTGAAACTGCAACTCAGTTTCAGAAAACTCCTCCATGGAAAAACACTGGTCCGCGATGCTACTGCAGACCGGCGTCCAGACCCTGGTGTAGCCGACATAAAAGGCGCATTGTTTACCCTCGTCAAACCAGCCCCGGGCGCGCATCTGGTCCACCAGGTCCAGACTCCTTTCATGGTTGGTCTTGTCGACGTTGATGCGGATGTGGACGGGAAGAATGCCGAGCACCGATTCGACGTTCCTGGTGATGACATCGAAGGAACTCTTCGAGCCTCCCTTGAACGGGCGGCGTGCGTCGTGAATCTCTTTGGGTCCGTCAATCGTAACCTGCACATGCGAAACTTTGTTCGCCTTCAACTGGCGAGCCATGGCCGGGTTCAGATACGTCCCGTTGGTCACTACCATGGCGCTGTAGTTGATGCGCGCCTTCTTGCACAAGGAAATGAGTTTTCGCGAGAGGGAGTAAATCCGCGCCGGCCGCATCAGCGGTTCGCCGCCAAACCAACTGACCACCACGGAGCGGTAGCCGAAGCGCTCGACTTGGGTTTTGGCAAAAGCCACCAAAGCGTCCTCGGTTTCATCGGACATGAACTTTGCTCCGCGCAATCCTTCGTAACAATAGGTACAGGCGAGATTGCATCCGAGAGTGGGAACGATGGTGAGAGAAAGGCCGAGGTTCCCGAACCGGCTCAGGTTCAGCTTCAGGCGCATAAACTCGATTTCGTCGAGGTCTTTTTCCACAATGACGTGGCCCTTGCGGAGAGACGCCAGCAATTCCGCTCGCGAGGGGTCGCCTTCCATTTCTTCAAGCCCCTGCTCACCCCGGCGCAGGAGCTCATAGACATCTGGATCAAGCTTGGCCAAGCCATTGCTCACGGCGTTGTAGACCATGGGACCGTTCTGGGCTGTGGAATTGAGATAGTGGTTATAGCGGGAGAGCTTATAGGTTGACATCCTACCTCGCAATTCTTTTTCTTACCCATCGGTAGGTTGTTACTGGGATGTCGATTTGAAAACTTCAATGTTTGCGTCTTGACCGATGGTAGAAACGTCGCCGAGAGTACACAAAGCAAAAATCCTAGTATGTGACCTACGGCACACATCAGTGTGATGTGGCAGGCGCAACGGGGGAAGGATCGGCGAGTTCCATTTTGGGAAAAGTAAAGTGCGCCAATATCTAGTCTGAATTGTGTTCAGAACCTATCTCGGCTTGGGGAGTCGTAAAGGCTTGAGACAATAGTGTCCAGTGGCTGCTGTCGTACCCAACGGTCCCGCGCACGCTTCCACCGTTATTGTGAACGGCGAGAGCAAGTAGCTCACGGTGACCATGCGCAACTCAAACTACCAGCCGATCTAGGAAGCTTACGACCGTCTCTCCGGCTCAGGAGACATTCGTGGGCCGGGGTGCGCTCCTGATAAAGACGCGTCAAAGGCGGAGACCAGAGTTCGCTCTTGGCCAGAGCGGGCCCCACCCGGCCGGACAGGTAACGGGAAACGTTCCGTCTGTCCCGGTTCAACCTCGGTTTATCCCCGGTTTATCAGCCGATCTAGGAAGGTTACGACCGTCTCTCCGAGCTACCCCGCCCGGCATAAAAAGCAAAAACGCAGGCAAGAGTGCCTGCGCTCCACACACAAAGCTCCTCCAGCGATCGGACTATTTTTTGATTTGCATTGACAAAGGTTTCCGCGGACGAAGAAACTGCTCTCAAAACATGAGAATTCTCACCAGCGATGAAGTCCGCCAGGCTGTGCAAGAGGCGACCAGCCGGTCGCAAGTTTCTATTTCCATGCTTCTGCAACGGGCCGGCTACGCGGTGGCGCAGTTTTGCGCTGCGCACTTCAAATTCAGTTCTGTGTGCGTGTTTTGCGGCAAAGGCAATAATGGCGCCGAAGGACTGGCTGCGGCCGAGGCCCTGCGCGGGATTGCTGCGGAGATTTCCATCGTCATTCTGGCGCGAGATAAGAGTGAACTGAGCCCCGAAGCCGCGGCCATGTGCTCGCATTGTGGCGCCGAGCCGATCTGGATCGCCAGGGAGGCGGATGTCGACGCTTCGCCGGCCCGTGATGCGCTTGCCGCTGACCTGATCGTGGATGCGGTGGGCGGCGCCGGCGACAAGCTTCCAATCGAAGGATTGGAAAGGAAGGCGGTTGAGGCCATCAATGGCGCATTCGGGACCGTGGTTTCCGTGGACTTGCCATCGGGAGTTGACGGGGACAGCAAGGAGCGTGTGGGCGAGAGCAGCCAGCAAATGGTTTTTGCCCACGGGATCATCACCTTTGTGGCGCCAAAGCCGGCACACGTTTTCGGTGAACTTACTTCGGGACCGATTGCGGTCAGCGAAATCGGCGTGCAGCCGGCGCTGGTTGGCAACAAGACCGGTCTGGGAGTTGTGACAGGCCAGGAAGTGGGAATTGCGTTTCCGCCGCGCGCCGATGACGCGCACAAAGGCCAGTTCGGACATGTGCTGGTGATCGCTGGATCACGGGGCAAAGCCGGGGCCGCGGGACTGGCCGGGATCGCGGCCCTCCGGGCTGGCGCTGGCCTGGTGACGGTGGCATGCCCGAGGTCAATCCAGGCAACGGTCGCGAGTTTTGCTCCGGAGTTGATGACGGAAGAACTGCCGGAAACAGACGAGGGCGCAGTCGCGTTGGGGGAGATCGAGAAAGCGCAAGCTCTTCTCCGCGGGAAGGACATCGTTGTTCTTGGCCCCGGACTCTCGACCGCTGAGCAGACTGCGGAATTTGTGCGTGGGTTCGTGAGCCGCTGTCCGCTGCCTTTGGTGCTGGATGCCGACGGCTTGAATGCCTTTGCCGGTCACACCAGCGACCTGAAGCCGCATGGCGAAGGAGCGCCGTTTCGCGTGCTCACTCCACATCCGGGAGAAGCTGCGCGGCTGACCGGCTCCTCCATCGGCGATATACAAGCAGGTCGTCTGGAAGCGGCCCGACGGATCGCCAGCGACACCGGCTGCTGCGTAGTGCTGAAAGGATGGAGAACCGTGGTGGCGGGCGCGTGCGGGGAAACCTGGATCAACATGAGCGGAAATCCCGCGATGGCCAAGGGCGGTTCTGGCGACGTGCTCTCCGGAATGATCGCCGCGGCCCTGGCGCGGCGCGCAGGAGGAGCGGTCACCGCAGGAAACGAAGCCACATTTTTGAACGACCTGCGCGTAGCCGCGGCGGTACACCTGCACGGAATGGCGGGAGACGTTGCCCGCGACGCGCTCAATGAAAACACCGTGCTCGCCACTGACCTGGCGGAGAACCTTGCCGAAGCCTTCCGCGAGTGCGAAGTGCAGGCAGAGCGCGGCCTGTTTTACCTGCGCAAATAAACTTCCCCGGATGCCGCGTGCTGTTGCCGGCCATTTCTTGTTCTGCGCGGCGGCGCGAGCAAGTCTCTCTCCGCAGTCCGATTCAGTTTCATCTGGATGAAGCTGTTGATGCTCTTCATCTCCATCACGAAGCCGGCGATGCCAAAAGCTGCAAACGGCGTCAGGTCAAAAGGGAGAGGATTGAGCCAGCAGCGATGGAGAAGCGTGTGGTACTCGATGTCATTCTGGTAAAAGTAAGCGGAGAGAGCATAGAAGCCGCCGTGCACGTTGTAGCCGCGCTGAGCAAGCAGGCCAGCGGTGAGCAGGCGCGAGACTCTTCCGTTGGCGTCGCCGAAGGGATGGACGGTCACCAGAAAAAAATGCGCGAGCAGCGCGTGGACCACGGGATGCAGGCGTAGTGAATCGCTACTGTTGATGAACTGGATGTACTGCTGCATCAAGAGCGGTAATCGCTCCGGCGGAGCCCCCAAGTGAAGGCCGCCGACTTCCCGCCTGCCTACCTGGACAGCCAAGGCCCTTAAGGTTCCAGGTATGCTTTCCGGGTTGTTTGGGTCGGCGACGATCCGGTGCATGGCAAGAAGGTCGTCCAGGGATAGCGGAGCGCTACCGGGAACAAAGCGCTGCGTCACCCAGGCGCGGGATTGGGCCACATTGCCGGCATGCACGTGGTTGTTTGGACCTAAATCCACGCTGGCCGGCGCCTCGCGCCATTGTGGGGGAAGCACACGCGTAGTGGCAGCGCGCTTGTAAGCTTCCAGGGCCACGATGTGCGGCGCGAGCCGGTGAAGATCGAGCCGGTAGTCAAATTCGAATGCGGGCCAATACATCTTTGTTTACTTGGGCTGAGCTTTTGCGCTCGCGCCCCCGTCGGCTCCTGCTTTTGCCGCCTCGCGATCGTGCGCGGAGGTCTGCGACACCATATAGCCGATCAGGAGATTGATCTCATCGTCGCTCAGGCGCAGGTTCGGCATCCTCACGTCCTTGTATTTCTCATTCAGCGCCATCGTGATGGGATCTTTATCGGCCAGCATCTGGTCCGGTTTAAGAAGCTTCTGCACCAGCCAATCGCGGTTGCGCACATTGGTCAGGCCCAGCAGGTCGGGGCCGATCTTATCGCCGCCGCCGATGGTGTGGCACGGGGCGCATTGCCGGGTGAAGAGATACTGGGCCCTATCGAAGTTGAGTTGCGCTGCCTGCGCGGTCCCCGCCGGTTGCGCCAGCTTCGTGTTTCTATAGTTGTCAATGAATTCGCCGAGCATCTGCGCCTGGAAGCGAGGGTTGTCCAGCGCGGAGTTGCGCATCCACTGGCCCAGCGGCTCATTGCCGATCAGGAGATGGGGCGTGTGTCCGTCCAGGCTGGCGGCGGGATCAGACCACAGCCCCAGCTTTTTGCTCAGGAGATCAATGTCCTCTTTCTTGCCGGTGAGGAACGTCCAGCCGGGCCCAACGTGGAATTTCTCCATGTATGCCTTCATCACTTCCGGCGTGTCTCGCTTGGGATCGATGGTGATGGAATAAAAGAAGATATCTTTACCCACGCGGTCACCCAGTATTTTCTGCACCTGCACCAGCCGCGCCGTTTCCAGTGGGCAGGCATACTCGCAATGGGTGTAGATGAGATCGATGGCAACGATCTTGTCTTTGATCAGGTCGTCATAAAAATGGACCTTCTTGCCGTCTTGCGTAATGAGTTCGATGTTGGGGAAATGGTCCGGCGAAAGCCGGCCGGCCAGGGCAGGGCGCACCAGGACAAGCGCCGCCATCGCCAGCAGAAAAGTTGACGTGCCTATGAGTGCTGCCAGATTCTTGCGAAGCATGAGAGGCCCCTTTCGCTGCTGCGAACATCTAAGATACTCCGCCCGGCGGTCCCATCGCATCGCAGCATAAGAAGGAACCGCCGGCGGAATAACGGTCCGGCGCCCGCGTATTACCACGAGCGCCGGGGTTGGTCAGAAGGCATTCGCGAGAATGTCGTCCGGCGCCTGGAACGTTACCCCAGTTGGCCTGGGGATGGGCGTCGGCAGCGGGTTCAGGAACACACCGCCGGCGTTGTTGATCTCCCAGCGCATGAGCATGGCGTTGTCTTCATGCTCGGTGTTGTGACAGTGCTCCATGAACATGCCGCCCCAATCGCGGAACTGCATGGTGATGGTGACGCTGCCATTGGGACGCAGGCGATAAACGTCCTTGCGGCCTTTCTCTGCCGCAGGCACATTGTTGGCGCTGCCATTGCGAGCGAGAATCTGGCCTTCTTCAAAGTGGATGTGGATGGGATGGTCCCAGCCAAAGCCGCCTTGCAGGGTCCAGACCTCACGGGTGCCGAATTGCGGCGCCGAAGAGATGCGGCCGAAATCGGCCAGCAAGGCCGAGCCTCCGCGATGCCGGCTGGTGCCTCCGGTGTTCTCCACCCCGATGCCCCAATCACCGGGACCCGGGTAGGTGGTAATGGGGTCGTTGGTGGTCTGGTTGGCCCGACGGTCAAAGACCATGGTGCGTTGCCGCGCTATGGGAATTGCCGACAAGTCAGGATTGGGAATGAGTGTGGACAGCACCTGGCTTTGATCGGCCTGCGCCGGGTTGCGAACGATCTTGAAGCGCAGGCACGCTCCCACGCAGGGATCGCTGGACGAGCCGGCGAGGGCCTGCGATACCGAGAGTATCTGGCCCGGGATCTGGCCGTCGGTTTGCTGCTGCAAGTTCACCAGGTCTACTGTCTGCCCAATGCTATAGCGGGAGAAGTCAATCACGATGTCATAGCGCTCGGCGATGCCCATCTGATCAAGCTGGGTCAGGGTCACGGGGTGAGGGAGCAGGTTGCCGTCATTGGCGATCTGAATCATGGCTGAGCTGTCACTCAGGGCGAAGACAAAGAAGCGTGAGACGGCGCCGTTGAGCATGCGGAAGCGGTACTTGCGCCGCTCCACCTCGAAGAACGGCCTATAGGTGAGGTTCACCGTCATGATATCGCCCAGGAAACCATTGAAGGCCAGAATGTCCATGGCGAGCTGGCCGTTGGCGTCCCAGGCTTTGTCGGCGAACAGGAGATTCACGTCGTAATCCAGGTTGCCCCAGCCCTTGCCGTTGGATGATCCGCTGGGCAGCCGCAGGTTAACGCCGTCATTCACTGTCTCGTCGCCGCGATCGAGCGAGCTGTAAATGTTGTTCATCGCGGCGATGCCCTTGTACACGTTCTGCGCGGTGAAGCTGAACATGTGATCGTGGAACCAGTGCGTGCTCATGGTCTCATGCCAGTCGCCGGGAACCTTGTTGATGCCGCCGTTGTCCGCAGGCGCGCCCGCTTTGGGATCGGTGGCTGCGGTGTTGATGGTGGTAAATCCTCCCAGCACCCAGGGCCAGTGGTAGTCATAGAACTGGTTGGGGAAGAAATATGCGCCGGTAAAGCCGTCGTTTTCCGCTCCATGGTGGCCGTTGTGCTCGTGGGTGGAGATGGTGTGGCGGCCGAAGCCGTTGTTCTGCGTGACGTCCGCAGGCAGCCGGTTGTGATTGCGGAACAGCACCGGTTCTCCATAGCGCACCTGCCCCAGCTTGGGAGGGATGGTGCCGTTGAACGTCCACACGGAGTTGGGCTGTTGCGTGGGCAGGCTGGGATGGAATTTCAATGGAATCGGTGTAGCCGGGTTGATGCCGGAGTTCAGGCTGGAGGCAACGCCGGGATTGTATGTGGTATTGGTGGCGGCTTGCGCGGTGTTTACCTCAATGGCGACCTGCGGCGCGAACTGGGCAAAGCGCTGATGCGCCCAGATGGCTCCAGGCGGGCGCCCTTCGATGGGGCCGGTGAGGCCGGTCTGCCCGCCGACCAGCGCGGGATCGAGCGGCTGCTGCGTCTGGTTGGACTGGGCCTCGGGCACCGGACTCAAGGTTGAGACCGCGTTCCGTGGCAGCAGATCAAAGCGCGGCATCGGGGTAGTGAACGGTTGCACGCCGAACAGCGGGCTCCGCGGCAACCCGGTGGGAACACCGCTACCGCTGCCCCGGCTGCCGCCGAAGCTGCTGAAGCTGGTGCTGGCGACCTGCGCGTTCACCGGCTGCACAAACGGACTCAAGCCGCCGATGGGCGCCACAATCCCGGCGCTGGTGAACAGGCCCCACTTGACCAGGTCCCGCCGCGAGACCTGCCCATGCGATAAGGCTTTGGTGATTTCGGCGCGGTTTTTGCGCGCGTTTTCCGCGTCTCTCAGTCGGGCGCGATCTGCCTTTTCTGAGAGCCAGAAGCTTTCTCTTCCGTCTTTGCGACCCATAGATTTTTTCTCCTCATTCAGTGAATGCCGGTTAAATCCTTCTTACCTGAGCACTGCTGAAGCGGCTAAGCTGGTCCATGCCCTTCTCCCGGGGCAGAGCTATGGCGTGTGCATGGAGACCAGAATCCTGTGGTGAGAATTGAGTGTGTGGATGCCGGACGCACGTCAAGCTGATACGCGGATTACGGTGACGAAAAATCTCTACGCCGCGGAACAGTGACATGCTTCGGCTCCGGAAGTTACGCCGACGTGACTTACATGGGGTAAGTCACACCCCTGTCTTTTCTCTTAAAGGGACGCTCCCGACAGTTCGGAAAAGCACTGCAGAGAAGCTTGTTTACGAAGTGGGCGGGAATGCTACCGCCGCTCTCCCATCGTGTCAAGAGATTCTTAGAAACTTTTAAAGTAATTTTCGTTTGGGGCGAAAAACAGGGAGAAATTAAAGCATTAGGCACAGATAACTTGCTGTGACCAGGGTCACAGGTGAGTGTGATTTCCACCCGACGGACAAAATAACAGACATCGACCCGTCAGTCCCCGGTTTGTCCCGGGTTATCGAGGTCATGTTGCCGGCGGGGTCTTAACTGTAGCCGGCGGTGGTGATGCGGTTGTTGACGCCAACGGAGACGCTCAAGTTTCTCCGCTGAGCACTTGGTGACGCTCTTTTGCAGCAGATTGCCCCAGGCGTCATAGGCGTAGTTGTTGCCCCAGAATTTCTCCTTGCCGCCCAATACCGCCACGGCGCAATCGGTGCCGGCGTTCTGGGCCGAGATGAGCCGGTTCAATGGATCGTAGGTGAAAGTCTGGTTGCGGGTGTTGTCCTTGAAATTCGTGATGCCGAAGACGTCGCCATTGTTGCCGTTGTTTAGGTGGAAGTCATAGCCGATCGAGAAAACAGTCTGGCTGGGCGCGGAGGCCGACATGTTGATGCGCTGGAGACGGTTGTTGTAACTGAAGGTGTTGGTGATGCCGAACCGAAATGGAGCGCGAAAACGTCAGTGGGAGAGATCATCGAATCCCACCCTTGCTCCGCAAGGGTTGATTGGATAAGAGCGAAGGCCCCGTCCGACCGAGTATTCTTTGTTTGACGACGAAGACGACTGGGAAGAAAGGAGCCTTCAGATGATCATTATAGGTTGTGATTTTCATCCCAGTTGGCAACAAATCGCCTTCG
>DASVFK010000416.1:0-8714 GCA_036380095.1 Candidatus Angelobacter sp.
GGTTCGTCAGTGAGGATGGCGGCGGCCATAGCCGGCAGGGCCGCGTTCTTGGCCCCGCTGATGCGGACGTTCCCGACCAGCGGGTTCCCGCCGCGAATTACAAACTTGTCCATAAGATTGTCTTCACATCCATTTTCACCCCGCGGGGTCCGCAAGGGAACGGGGAATTTCTTGAGGGGGCGAATTGCGGTACCCAAGGCATTACCTCCTGGCAGGAAACAGAGATCCTAGTTCACTTGTCCGCTACGGCCCTTCGGACGTTCCCCTTAAAACTCTTTAGCTTTTTCACGGCCTGAGCTCGTCCCAAACCCGTCTTGAGCATGATGAAGGCCACGGCCACTTGGTTGCCGGCAGCCTTCAGTGCCTTGACCGCCTTGGCGCGGTCTACTCCGGCCGCGTTTTCCAGAACTCCCAGGGCGCGGTCGGCCAATTTTTCATTCCCGGTATGTACATTCACCATGAAATTCCCGTAAATGTAACCCAACCGGGCCATTGCTCCAGTAGATAGCATGTTCAGTACCATTTTCTGCGCGGTGCCGGCTTTCATACGGGTTGATCCGGTGAGGACTTCCGGTCCCACTTCAGCAACAATTTCAATTTCCACAGCGCGGCCCAGTTCGGAATTGGGATTGCAAACCACGGCCACCGTCTTCGCGCCCTTCTTTCGTGCATATTCCACCACCGCGATCGTGTACGGCGTGCGCCCGCTGGCCGCGATGCCCACGACAACATCCCTCTTGCCCGGTGAACGTTTGGCCATGTCCTTCCGGCCCCTGGCGCGCGAATCTTCGCTGACTTCAGTGGCACGGCCCAGAGCCGTGTCGCCGCCGGCGATCATGAACTGGATCGTCTTGGCGCTGATGTTGAATGTGGGTGGACATTCCGCAGCATCGAGCGCTGCGATGCGGCCGCTTGTCCCTGCACCCACATAGATAAGGCGTCCGCCGTTGCTGATGGCTTCCGCGATGGCGTCTATGGCCCGCGCGATCTGAGGCAGCGCCTTCTCCACTGCATCCGCGATCTTGCTGTCCTCCCGATTGATGAGCCGTACGATCTCCATCGCCGACAACAAATCCAGCTCCGCCGAAGCAGGGTTTTGCCCTTCAGTCGCCAGGTTTCCGATCTTCACGTGAGCGCCTCAATCACCGCGTCGTGGAACGCCGGCCTGATCTGCTTGATGGCCTGCGCGCTGCGGTCCGGCCAGGTGCGGTTGGTTAGCAGAGTAACAGAGAGTTTCCGTTCCGGGTCAATCCAAAGGGAAGTGCCGGTAAAGCCGAGATGCCCATACGAACATGGCGAAAAGTAATTGCCGGACTGCGACGGAGGCGACGGCGTGTCCCACCCTAGCGCGCGCGAAGTTCCAGCAGGCGAACTCTCGCGCCGTGTAAAAAGCTCCACAGTGTGTGTCCGGAACAACGGTGCGCCGCCCCGCAGCATGCACTCGGCGAACAGGGCGACGGCGCGAGCCGTACCGAAACAGCCTGCATGTCCAGCCACTCCGCCCATCACCCAGGCGTTTTCGTCGTTGACTTCAGCATGAATGATCTTTCGGCGGAAGTTGCGGTCGTCTTCCGTCGGTGGGACCAGCGGCTTCCATTCCGCCGGAGGCTGGAACGACATGCGCGCGAGCCCAAGCGGACTGAAGATCGTTCGCTGGCAGAAAGCGTCCAGCGGCCCGCCCGAGAGCCTCTCCAGCGCATCGCCCAGGAGAATGAATCCTATGTCGCTGTACTCCGCGCGTGTTCCCGGAGCGGCAGTCAGCGCCACCTTTGCTGCCTCGTCCAGCAGCTCTTGCCGGTCATGCGCTGTTTCAAAGAGCTTGACGTAGGCGGGCAGCCCGGAAGAATGCGCCAGCAGCATTCGCAGGGTCACTTGCAGGCGGCGTGGGTCTGTCCCCCCGAATCCTGGCAGAACATCCGCCAATTTCTGCTCCAACTGCAACGCCCCTTGCTCGTGCAGGACCATGCAGGCAGCCGTGGTGGCCACGGCCTTGGTAACGGATGCAAGGTCATAAATGGTTTCAGGGGAAACGGCCACCGACGCCGGTTCGTAGGTGAAACGCCCGAGGCCTTTAAGCGCCACGAGCTGACCTTTATATGTAATCGCGAGCGAGGCACCAGGGAATGCGCGCTGCTCGATGCCCCGGTTCAGGACGGCAAAGGCACGCTGAAACTGCTCGTCCTGTAGGGCGAACGCATGGGGGAGAGGGCTGTTGGTAACCTGCTGCAGAGAGTTCCTCGATTGCTTTTGTTTTCGCTTTATAACACACTCAATTCAGAGATGAAATTAACTCCCCAGTTGACCTTTCCCGGCAGCCTGCTGCTGATGGCGCTGCTGTTGTTGGCTCCTGCTTCCGGACAGAAGAAATCCTCGGCCAAGCCGAAGACGAAGACCAAGGCCATTGAAGTGAAGGAAGCCGGAAACTTCAGCGCGGTGGATTCGATCGTGCAAGCGCAGGTCAACTCTGATGCGATTACCGGAGCCGTTCTTGTGGTTGGCCACGAGGGACACATCGTGCACCAGAAGGCGTTCGGGTTTCGCGCCGTCTCGCCCAAGCGCGAGCCCATGACCGTGGACACGGTCTTCGATCTGGCCTCGCTGACCAAAGTCGTGGCCACCGCGCCCAGCGTGATGCGGATGCTGCAGTATGGCCAGATAAGACTGGACGAGCCGGTGGCCCACTTCATCCCGGAATTCGGCAGTAACGGCAAGGACAACGTTACGGTACGCCAGTTGCTTACACATTTTTCCGGCCTGCGTCCTGACCTGGACATGAACACGCCCTGGCAGGGCCATGAAGCGGCGTTCCGTTTGGCGCACGAAGAAAAGTTGCAAGCGCCACCGGGAGCACAGTTCGTTTACAGCGACATCAACTTCATCGAACTGGGCGAACTGGTACAGCGGCTTTCCGCCATGCCGCTCGAAAAGTACGCTGAAGCGCACATCTTTCAGCCATTGGGGATGACACACACGCGTTTTCTGCCGCCGAAGTCCTGGGCGCCGAAGATCGCCGAGACCCTCGCCACAGACAATCATCGCCTGCTGCGCGGGGTGGTCCACGATCCCACGGCTCAGCGCATGGGAGGAGTGGCCGGGCATGCCGGCGTGTTTTCCACCGCTGGTGATCTTGCGCTCTACGCGCAGGCGTTGATTGACCGCAAGGACTTCCTCTCGCCCGACATCATTGAAAAAATGACGACCCCGCAGCAGCCACCCAACTCCGTGGAGGTGCGCGGGCTGGGCTGGGACATTGATTCGCCGTTTTCCAGCAATCGCGGCGCGCTGTTGCCGGTAGGTTCTTTCGGACACACGGGATATACCGGGACCTCGCTGTGGATCGATCCCTATACCAATACCTACATCATTCTTCTTACCAACACCGTGCGGCCGCGGCAGGCCAACAGTCCGGTGGTGTCTCTGCGCTCGCGTGTGGCCACGGCCGTGGCTGGCGCGTTGAACCTGGACGTGACGGCGCCGGCACAGGAAAGGCTGCTTGCTATTACAGGTTACAGCGAACTCGCGGCCGGAGGCCGCCATGTGGGAGCGCGCAACGGTCATGTGCTGACGGGAATCGACGTGCTGGAAGCCGACAACTTTGCTGCGCTCAAGAAGAACAAAGAAGAGGTGACAGTAGGCCTGCTCACCAATCAGACTGGCGTAGACGCGCAGGGCAAGCGCACCATCGACGTCCTGGCCGCGGCCCCCGGGATTAAGCTGGCGGCCATCTTCAGCCCCGAACACGGAATCTTCGGCACCCTGGATACCACGAAGGTGGAAAACACTGTGGACACAGTAACCGGCATTCCTGTGTATAGTCTGTATGGCGCTACGGATGCCAAACGCAGGCCGCCGGTCGATGTGTTGAAGACGCTCGATGCCGTAATCATGGATATCCAGGATGCTGGCGTGCGCTTTTACACCTACGAGACTACTTTGGGCTATCTGCTGGAAGCTGCCGCGCAGGCAAACACGGAAGTAATTGTGCTTGACCGGCCAAATCCTATTACTGGCTCCATGATGCAGGGTCCCGTATCAGAGCCTGATATGGAAAACTTCACCAACTATCATCCTGTGCCTGTGCGTCACGGCATGACTCTGGGCGAGCTGGCGCAGATGTTCAACGTGGAGCGCAAGATCGGCGCGCGTCTGCGCGTCGTCCCCATGCAAGGCTGGTTGCGCGGAGACTGGTTCGATTCAACGGGCATCGTCTGGACCAATCCTTCACCCAACCTGCGTTCGGTGAATGAGGCGGCGCTATATCCAGGCGTGGCGCTGGTTGAAGGCACCAACGTCTCGGTAGGCCGCGGAACCAACACGCCGTTCGAACTAGTGGGCGCGCCTTGGATCGATGCGAAAGCTTTCGCCGTATACCTTAACGCGCGCCTGATCGCCGGCGTGCGCTTTGTTCCCGTTACGTTTACTCCCACGAGCGGACCTTACGCGAACCAGACCTGCGGCGGCGTGAATCTCATCATCACTGACCGCAGCGTGCTCGATGTGCCGGAGATGGGCATTGAGCTGGCTGTGGCGCTGCGAAAACTCTATCCCGACAATTGGAAGCTGGACCGCATGATCGAGATCCTCGCCAATCGCGAGGTGTTCAGCGCGATTGCCGAAGGCGCCGATCCCCGGAGCATTGCCCAGAGCTGGCAGTCGGAACTGCAGAGTTTTCGCGAGATAAGAACGAAATATCTGTTGTACAAGTAGCTGTGAGCTGCTAGCTTCCAGCTGCTAGTGTCGTGCCCCTTTCGCTTCTCGCCTTAGCTCTTGGCTTTCGGCTCTCAGCTGAAACTTTTTGCCACCGTTCGCGATTATCCAATCAGGTGCGATCACCCGGGCACCAGATTCATTGCTCTCCGTGCCTCCGTGTCTCCGTGGTGGATGTTGGTTGTTTCCGACTATACTTTCCCTGAATGGCCCTGCATATCGGCACCTCCGGATGGTCCTACGCAAGCTGGAAGCCGGCGTTTTTCCCCGACAAGCTGCCGTCGAAGCGCTTTCTGGAGTTCTATTCCACGCAACTGAACGCGGTGGAGCTGAATGCGACTTTCCGCCGCATGCCCACCGCGAGCGCCATCGCCGGTTGGGTGAACGCCACGCCGCAAGACTTCCGCTTCGCCGCCAAGGCGCACCAGTCCATCACCCACATCAAACGGCTCAAAGGAGCGGAAGAGTCGTTGCGTTTTTTCCTGCAATGCCTGGAGCCCATGCGGCAGTCGGGCAGGCTGGGACCGGTCTTGGTGCAGCTTCCTCCCAATCTCAAGGCTGATCTGGATTTGCTGGAAGCTTTTGTTCGCCTGTTGCCCCAAGCGTACCGCTTCGCCTTTGAGTTCCGCCATGAAAGCTGGTTTGTGCAGGAGGTGTACGACATCCTGAAGAACAAGAACGCGGCTTTGTGCTGGGCCGAAAGCGAAAAGATTACCGTACCCAAAGTGGCGACAGCTGACTTTGTCTATTACCGCTTTCGCGAACCCGAGTACAGCAAGCCAAACCTGAGGCAACTGGCGCAGGAACTGAAAGAAGAAAGCGCGCAACGCGAAGTCTATGCCTTTTTCAAGCATGAAGAGCAACCGGAGAGCGCGCTCAACGCGGTGACGGTTGCTCGCGCCAACGGGATCGAGGCCAAGCCGTTTGTGGTGCCCGCAAAAAAGACCGCATCTGCCAAGAAAGCGTGAAATTTCAAAACGTGCTCTCGCTTGGCTCACATTCTGCTGCGCTGGCGAGCAGCATAGGCGGCCACTTTGGCGCGATTCCCGCAGAATTGCATGCTGCACCAGCGCCTGGTTCCTTTCTTGCTGGTGTCGTGAAAGTGTAAGACGCAGTTGGCGCACTTGCGTACGCGACCGCGATCCACTTCGCCGAAGAACGACGCGGCGCTGTGCGCCAGGGGAGCGAACAGGTCTGCTGGCTCCTCTGTGTCGAACCACATCTCGATAGTGGGTGGTCTGCCAACAACCGTAAGCCGCATGCGCATGGGACGGAGGCGCATGAGGCGGTTCAGTTCCGTAATGACGGCCGCTTGAATCGGCTTACCGCTTTCCCAGGCGATTACCTGCGCCCTTACTTTTTCCCGGAACTGCTGCATCTCCTCCACAGTTCGCCGTGCACGGTCGGAAGCACCCCATTGCCGCTGGAGCCTCTGGGCCTCTCCCCCAGTCAGCAACCCGGCTGCCTGGAACCACCTGAGTAGTGCTTTGAAATCAGTCAGCAGTTCGGTGGGTCTCCCGTTCAGGACAGGGTACGTGTTAAGGAAATCCAACACGAGCTGGTTGCCGAGAAACAGGAATCCGTCTCTGACTTCTGCAACTTGTGACCCTCTTGTCTTCTTCATACTTGAGGAACCTTTAAAAATTATACACCGATAATGAATCATTTTACTGGTTAGTTAATCTGATGGTGAATGAGCGGGTTCAGAAGCGGCGCCGGCACGTACGGGCCGCAGTTCAAGGGACCCGGGAAAAAGAGGATTCCATGTCCGAATATCGATATACCACTGTTGACGGCAATAAGGTCTTTTACCGTGAAGCCGGATCGCCTGCAGCTCCTGCAATTCTCCTGCTCCATGGCTTTCCCACTTCATCGCACATGTTTCGCAACATCATTCCGGCTCTCGCCGAGCGGTACCATGTGATCGCTCCCGATCTCCCTGGCTTCGGCTTCTCGGATGCGCCGGACCGCAAGCAGTTCCGCTATTCGTTTGAGAACCTGGCCCGGGTGATCGACCGCTTCACCGAAGAAATTGGACTGGCGCGCTACGCGGTTTACGTTTTCGACTACGGTGCACCGGTTGGACTCCGCTTGGCCCTAGCTCATCCCGAACGCATTACGGCCATCATTTCCCAGAACGGCAATGCCTATGAGGAAGGCCTGAGCCAGGGATGGAACCCAATCCAGAAATACTGGCAGGACCCGAGCGAGGACAATCGCGCCGCGCTGCGCGGGTTTCTCACGCCCGAGGCCACGCGTTCACAGTACCTGCATGGTGTCCAGGATGGAACCCTCGTGGCCCCGGAGGCTTACACGCTCGATTCCGTCTTGCTGGCCCGTCCCGGAAACGACGAGATCCAGCTTGACCTGTTTCTGGATTACTCGAGCAACGTTGCGCTCTATCCTCGTTTCCAGGAATACTTCCGCGCCCAGCGGCCGCCCTTGCTTGCGGTGTGGGGCAAGAATGACCCGTTCTTTCTGCCTCCGGGCGCTGAAGCTTTCAAACGCGATATTCCGGCTGCCGAGGTGCGCTTCTACGATACAGGCCACTTTGCTCTCGAAACCCATGCTAAAGAAATCGCCGGCGCCATCATCAGTTTCCTGGAGCGCCAGTTGAAGCGGCAAGCCAACGTCGCATAGGAACCGCCGGTGCACGACACAGCCTTGCGCATCAATGGATGATGAAAGGCAGCGTGTATTCGAAAACTGCGGCCGGCCCGGACCCTCCAAGGTGCGAGCCGGCCGCCGACCTAACACCGCAAGCCAGTTGCGGCGAATGTGGTTGAGGAGATCCCTTAGGTTGTCTGCTATTGGCAAGGATGGGAATCACGACTGTTATTTGCGAGCAGGCCCGAGCGCGATCATACTGAATTCGTGCAGCCCTCCAACCAGCGCGTGCTCCGCGGCTTTCTCGACTACCTCAAAGTCGAGAAAGGACTGGCTGCCCTGAGCGTGCAGGCGTATGAATCCGACCTCGCACAGTTCGCGGAATTTCTTGCTGGCCGCCGGCGCGAGCTCAACAAAGCGCGCAGGGAAGACGTGCGCGCTTTTCTTGGGCAACTCTTTTCGAACGCGGTCAGTGGCCGATCGGTGGCACGCAAATTGTCTGCTCTGCGCCATTTCTATCGCTACCTGCTGCTGGACCGCGTGGTGGAGCACGATCCCACGCTGGACATTGACTCGCCGCGCCAGTGGAAGGTGCTTCCCAAATCGCTGGCGCGCAGTGAGATCGATTCCCTGATGAAAGCGAAGCCAGGGGCCGCTGACGGGGAAAGAGAAGCGGCGCTGGCCCATCCCATGGCGCAACGTGATCAGGCCATGCTGGAGATGCTTTATGCCGGGGGACTGCGTGTGTCTGAGCTGGTGAACGTGAAGCTGGAAGACCTGAAGCTGGAGCTAGGACACGTGCTGGTGCGGGGCAAAGGCGACAAGGAACGTCTGGTACCGCTGGGCAAGGCGTCACAGCAGGCTTTGCGGTCCTACATGGAGTCCGGCCGTGAGAAGCTGCTCCAGGGCAAGGTCTCACCGATGCTGTTTATTCGTCGCCGTGGCGGCAAACTCACGCGGCAACGGGTGTGGCAGATGGTGAGCGCTGCTTCGGCCTCGGAGCGCCACGCCAGCCCACACATGCTTCGCCACAGTTGTGCCACGCACATGGTTGAGAATGGCGCCGATCTGCGCACGGTACAAACCATCCTGGGGCACGCCGATGTTTCCACCACGCAGGTCTACACACATGTGGCGCTGGACCGGCTGAAAAACGTCTATCGCCAATTTCATCCCCGAGGCAGGAAGCGGGGCGCCCAGGTGAAGCCGTGAAGAACGCTAAGCTCGCGATCAGCCCTGACCTTCGCCGAGGCATCGGCAGGTTCCTCGAGAATCTGCGCGCGGAGCGCAACGCCTCAGCACACACGTTGCGCGCTTACAGCAACGAACTCGAGAGATTCGGCGCCTACCTTGGACCGGACATGCGATGGAAGCAGATTGATCACGTAACCATCCGCGGC